>DAOUKZ010000141.1:0-3076 GCA_034420775.1 Dehalococcoidia bacterium | reverse complement strand
ACGCCCTGATACACGAGGAGGGCGGCGACGGTTCCCGTAAAGGGCGACCGGTCAAGATTGGCCTTCGTCTCGTGGACGAGACCGCGCCGGAGCGCCGGGCGGGCTAGGAGTGGGGTTCTACCACCAGATCTTGCCCTCGGTGCGGCGCAGGATCTCGTAGTAGTCCTTCGTCCAGAGCTCGGTGCTCAGGTACTTCCAGCCGCCGTCGGCCAGCAGGCAGACGATGTTGCCCTCGGTCATGCGCTCGGCGACCTTCTGGGCGCAGGCCACGACGGCGCCGCTGGAGACGCCGGCGAAGATGCCCTCGCGCTCGCAGAGATCCCGCGTCGCCTCGAACGACTCGCGGCTGGTGATGATGCGCTGCCCGTCGAGGACGGACTGATCGAGGATCGGCGGGATGAAGCCGTCCTCGAGGCTGCGGAGGCCCTGAATAAGCTCGTCGGGGTGCGGCGCGACGGCGACGACCTTGGTGGCGGGGTTGTGCTCCTTGAGCCGCCGCCCGGCGCCGGTGAGCGTGCCACCCGTCCCCAGCCCGGCGATGAAGACGTCGACGTCGGGGAGGTCGCGCAGGATCTCGACCGCCGTGCCCTCGTAGTGCGCCTTCGGGTTCGCCTCGTTGCCGTACTGGTAGGGCATGAAGTAGATGTCGTCGTTGCGGGCGAGCTCCTGGGCCACTTGGATCGAGCCGTTGCTCCCCCGCTTGCCGTCGGAGAGGATGATCTCCGCGCCGTAGGAGTCGAGAAGCTGGCGGCGCTCGATGCTGACGTTCTCGGGCATGACGACCTTGACGCGGTAGCCCTTGAGCCGCCCGATCATGGCGATGGAGATGCCGGTGTTGCCGCTGGTGGGCTCGAGGATGACGCGGTCCCGGGTGAGCGCGCCGTCGGCCTCGGCGGCCTCGATCATGTACTTGGCGATACGGTCCTTCACCGAGCCCGTGGGGTTCTGCCCCTCCAGCTTGGCGAAGATGCGCACGCCGTCCTTGGGACTCGTCCGGCGTAACTCCACCATCGGCGTGTTGCCGATGGCGTCGATGATGCTCGCGTAGTACATCTGCTCTGGCGGGGCGGGATCTAACCTCCGCCGACACCGCCGCAGAAGACTTCGTAGTCGATAAACTCGGTGACCGTCGGGTCGTCGCCGCAGAGCGGGCAGTTCTTGTCGTGGCGCAGCTTCACCGTACGGAACTCCATGCTCAGCGCGTCGAAGAGCAGCAGCTTGTTCACCAGCGGCTCGCCGATGCCGAGGATGATCTTGATCGTCTCGACGGCCATGATCGAGCCGATGATCCCCGGCAGCACGCCGAAGACGCCCGCCTCGGCGCAGCTCGGCACCATCCCCGGCGGCGGCGGCGTGGGGTAGAGGCAGCGGTAGCAGCCCTGTCCCGGCTCGAAGACCGTGACCTGCCCCTCGAACAGGAAGATGCTCCCGTGCACCAGCGTCGTGTTCGAAAGGTATGCCGCGTCGTTTACCAGGTAGCGCGTCGAGAAGTTGTCGCTCCCGTCGACCACGATGTCGTAGTCGGCGAGGATGTCCATGATGTTCTCCGAGCTGAGGCGCTCGTTGATGGCGTTGACCCGCACGTCGGGGTTGATGTCGTTCAGCGTCTCCTGCGCCGAGACGACCTTGGGGCGGCCCACGTCGTCGGTGTCGTGCAGGATCTGGCGCTGGAGGTTGCTCAGGTCGACGACGTCGAAGTCGACGATGCCGAGCTCGCCCACGCCGGCGGCGGCGAGGTAGAGGGCCGTCGGCGAGCCGAGGCCGCCCGCGCCGAGTAGCAGCACCTTCGAGTTGAGCAGCTTGCGCTGCCCGGTCCCGCCCACCTGGGGCATGATGATGTGCCGCTGATAGCGCTTGAGCTGCTCCGTGGTGAACGCGAGCGGTGGCGCGGTGGTCGTCATGTCCGGCTTGCCCCCAAATCCGGCGCGGCCTCCCACAAGCCGCGGCCGACTGCAACCAAGAGAGTCGTCAACAGAAGTATAACAGAGCGAATCACGCCCGGACAAACGGACGGGGCGCTTTCACCACTCCCGCGCTTTACTGCTAGAATGTTCGGCGCCCTTTTGGAAAGCAGGCGGTGCCGGGCGCCTCGGATGGGCCGGCCCGCGCGCCGCGGGAGATTTGTCGATGAAACCGGTCTTTTCACCTGAAGACGAGGCCTTCCGTCAGGAGGTCCGCGACTTCTATGCCGCCGAGCTGCCCAACGACTGGTTCGGCGGCATGTACGACGAGTCGGAGAGCGCCTTCGAGACCAACAAGCGGCTGAAGAAGATGATGGCGGACAAGGGCTGGCTGACGATGGCCTGGCCCAAGGAGTATGGCGGCCAGGACGCCCCCCTCACCCGCCAGGTGGTCTTCGCCGAGGAGAGCGCCTACCACCGGGTGAGCGCCCGCGACGCGGGCACCGGCTACCTCGGCATCGCGCTGATGCAGCACGGCACGGAGGAGCAGAAGCAGCGCTTCCTTGGCCCCATCTCGCGCGCCGAGATCGACTTCCACCAGGGCTTCTCCGAGCCCAACGCCGGCTCTGACCTCACCGGCCTGACCACCCGCGCCGTCCGCGACGGGGACGACTACGTCATCACCGGCCAGAAGATCTGGGGCGGCCACGTCGAGCGGTCGGCGTACAGCTTCCTCCTGGCGCGGACGGATGCCGAAGCGCCGAAGTCGAAGGGGATCAGCCTCTTCATCATTCCCACCGACACGCCGGGCCTGCGCGCCGACACCTTCGAGAACATGGGCGGCGGACACCAGCAGGTCGTCTACTACGACGACTGCCGCGTCGACGCGAACGAGTGCCTCGTCGGGGAGGAGAACCAGGGCTGGTACATCGCGGCGACGGCGCTCAACCATGAGCGGGCCTTCGTCGAGCATGCCGCCAACGGGCAGCGCCTGCTGCTCGAGCTCATGGACCTGTGGCGCGCCCAAGGGCGCGACAAGCTGCAGGACCACCGCACCCAGCTCCTGCGCCAGAAGCTGGCCCAGGTCGCCGTTGAGATCGAGGTGTGCCGCGTCCTCAACTACCGGTTCATCTGGCTCTACGGCGCGGGGAAGGACCCCAGTTACGAGGCGTCGC
>DAOUKZ010000140.1:0-2855 GCA_034420775.1 Dehalococcoidia bacterium | reverse complement strand
CGTCCAGGACTCCACGGAAAAGGCCCTCGAGAACGCGCGGCAGTTCATGTGGATGCAGGGCGAGTTCCTTGGCCTGGGCCATCCCGTCTGGGGCAGCCCCTCCGGCTACGGCTCCCCGACGACCCGCAAGCAGCGCCTCGGCGTGGGCCGCCGCAAGATCCCCTCGTTCGAGGAACAACTCGCGAACAACATGATCGTCGCCGGCAATCCCGACATGGTCATCAAGCAGCTCCGCACCATCCTCGAAAGCACCCGCGCCTCCATCCTCTGCCTCTGGGGCAACGACGGCCGCGTCGACCACGAGAACTCTATGAGCTGCATCAAGACGCTAGGCGAGGAAGTCATGCCCGCGCTCCGAGACATTGGCAAGGAGCTCGGCATTGAGGACCCGTTCGAGGCCAACACGCCCGTCTCCCTGGACCACGGCCCCAGCTACATTCCGACCACCGAAGGCGAGCTCGTCGCTCCCTACTAGCGCCGCCGCCGGGGTACACTGAGGGCATGACCGAACGCGAGGCCCACGAACGCGGCCATCCGCCGGCCTGCACCTGCGTCATGTGCAGCACGGCCAGAGTCGAGAAGCTCCAACGCGGCAGCGTCTTCGACCGGATGCTCCGGGTGCTGGGCCTCAAGCGCTAAGTGCCGGGCCGCCCACGCTGCCCCGTGGTGTAGTGGTAACACAGAGGACTTTGGATCCTTTGACCCAGGTTCGAATCCTGGCGGGGCAGCCAGAGCGTGCGGCGAGGCCCCACCGGGCCAAGGAGTGAGGAACGATGCGAGCAGCATTCATCGACGTCAAGGGTATTCGCACCCGCTATCTCTACGAGGGCTCGGGAGACCCGCTGCTCCTCGTGCACGGCTCCGGGAGCATAGCGGACAACTTCTACAAGAACATCGACGCCCTGGGGACCGAGTACACCGTCTACGCCCCCGACGTCATTGGGCACGGTTTCACTGAGCCCGTCGAGATCGAGGGCATTCCCTACATGGCGATGGTCGACCACCTCGCCGACTTCATCGACACCCTAGGGATCGAACGCCTCCACCTGGCGGGATGGTCGATGGGTGCGCTCCTCGTCGCCCTCCTCTACTTCAAGATGCCCGAGCGCACCCGCAAGCTGGTCCTGATATCGAGCGGCTCCTGCTTCAACACCGAAGAAGAGATCGCGGCGGGTCAGTCGGGGAACGCGAAGAACGTCGCCAGGACCTTCGCCGACCTGTCGATCGAGACCATGCGCAAGCGTCACATGTCGTCGGTGCACCCCAAGGCCTCACCCCCCGAGGAGATCCTCATCTCCCATATGACCTCCTACGCGCAGCCCGGCATGAAGGAGTTCTTCGAGCGCATGGCCTCGTCGAGGACGAACCTCGAGGCCCTCCGCCCCATCCGCGTCTACGACCGGCTGGAGCAGATCACGGTGCCCACCCTGGTCTTCGCGGGCAAGGACGATCCCCGCGCCGTTTTCCAGCGGGTCGTCGAAGGCACCGAGCGCATCCCCAACGCGCGGCTCGTCGCCTACGACGAATGCGGCCACCGCCCCTTCTACGAGTACCCCGACGACTTCAACCGCGAAGTCCTCGAGTTCCTGCGCGGGCCGGAGTAGGCGGGAGGGCGCTAGACCGCGCCGATCGAGCGCAGCTCTCTGATCTCCGCGGGCGTGTAGCCGGCGAGCTCGCCGAGCACCTCGTTGGTGTGCTCGCCGAGGTTGGGCGCGGGACGCGTGGGGGTCTTCTCCCCCGGGGCCATGACCGCCCCCCGCATCTCCTTGACCGTCCCGAAGACGGGGTGCTCGACATCCAGGATCATGCCGCGCTCCCTAAGCAGCGGGTTCGACATTGCCTGCTCGAAGTCGAGGATGGGCGCGCTCGGCACCTTCCCCTTGAAGATCGAAAGCAGGTGCTCGGTGGTGTGCTTGCGGAACTCGGCGTTGAGCAGCGCCACCAGTTCCTCGCGGTTGGCGAGCCGGTCGGCGAAGGTCTCGAACCTCGGGTCTTCCTTCCACTCCGGATGGTCGAACAGGTCGGCCAGGTTCTGGAAGAAGACCTCTTTGGCGCACATGATTACGATCCAGCCGTCGCTGGTCTGGAAGTTCTGCGACGGCACCAGCGTGGGGTGCGACCCCGCCGGCTCCCGCTGCATCTCGAAACCGCGCGTCAGGTGCCATGCGCTCATGTAACTCATCATTGACGCCATCGTGTCGTACAGCGAGACGTCGATGTCGCAACCCTCGCCCGTCCGCAGCGCCTTGATGATCCCGGCGGCCATCCCGTACGCCGACGCGATCGCCCCCGCCAGGTCGACGATAGGGATACCCGACCGCACCGGCGGGCCGCCCGGCTCGCCGGTGATTGACATCGCTCCCACCTCGCCCTGCACGAGGTAGTCGTAGGCGGGGTCGGCGGAGCGGGGGTTGTTCATCCCGTAGCCGCTCAGGTGGCAGCAGACGATCGCCGGGTTGGCGTGTTTCAAGTCGGCGTAGGTCAGCCCGAGGCGCGTCGGCAGGTCGCCCCGGAAGTTCGAGTAGACCCCGTGCGACACCTTGACGAGCCGCTCGACGACCTCCTTGGCGCGGGGGTTGCGGAGGTTCAGGGTAATGCTCTTCTTGTTCCGGTTGAACGACTGAAAGTAGATGCTGTCGTTCACCCCGTCCTCGAGGTACGGCGGCACCCGGCGGGCCACGTCGCCCTCCGTGGTCGGGTCCTCGATCTTGATGATCTCGGCTCCGAGGTCGGCCATCTGCAGCGACCCGTACGGGCCCGCCCCAAACTGCGAGAACCCGAGGATCCGGATGCCTTCTAGAGGCAACGCCATGGCGGGTTGACTCAGTCCCTCCTAGAGCAGCAGCAGGGCGAGA
>DAOUKZ010000139.1:0-1812 GCA_034420775.1 Dehalococcoidia bacterium | reverse complement strand
CCAGCGCTGCGTCGAGTGCCACCCGCCGGTGCAGTCGATCGTGGCCTCGATCTCGTCCTCGTAGCCCAGGGCACCCTCGTAGTCGATCTCCACCGCGCGCCCGACGTGCCCGTCGAGCCGGAGCCGCCACGCCGACTCGTCGAGCGTGGGCGCGCTGTCGGAAAGCCAGATGACGCGCGGGAAGTCGTTGCCCGTGAAGTCGCCGACCCCGTAGGAGCCGGTGAATCGACGGTCGGCCGCCTGAAGGTTGAGCAGCGGCGCCGCCGCCTCGCCGATGCGCCACAGGGCCAGCCCGCCGAGGGCAGCGGCGAGCGTCCGCATGAACGTGCGGCGCTCCGCCCAGTAACGGGTGCGCACCGAGTACGTCCGGCTGAGCACATGCCCCAGGAAGAACACGACCGCCGGCATGGCGAGGACGCCGTGCCACGTCATCCCGCTCAAGCCCAGGAAGTTGAACGGCCCGACGTTGCTCCAGTAGATGCCGCTGAAGACGATGCCGATCAGCACCACCGCGAGAATGACCGAGGCCACGGTCGTAGTCGGGCGAAGGCGCCACTGACGCAGTCCGCCGAGAATGTTCCATGCCTTCCACCAAAAGACCGCGACGACCGCGAGGCTCGCCGCGGCGTGAATGTCGCCCAGGAAGGGCGAGTGGTTGCTGGTCAGCGTCAGGAATCCGGTGACGACCGAGACCGTCAGCGCCAGGCCGATCAGAATGTTGGCCCACGGATAGCGCATGTCGCTTCGTAGCTCTCGACCTGCCCATTATGGGGCCGGAGGCGGGCGATTGCCCGGCGTGCGCTTTGGGAGTCGTGGGGCGCGGCCTCCCCGCCGGTCTCCGTCCGCAACGCGGAGGTTGCGCGAGGGTTGCCGGAGGGAGCGGGGGAAGGCCGCGCCTTGTTGGTGTATACGACGCGTGCTAGGGTTCGGACGTTTCCGGGAAGGCTCGCCATGCGCTTCATCGTCTTCGCCCTCGTCCAGTCGCCGGACGGCGCAGCCGACGCCGACGTCTACCGCAACGAGACCGACCTGCTCGTCTACGCCGAGGAGCTCGGCTTCGACGCCGTCTGGATGGCCGAGCACCACTTCCACAACTACTGCATTACGCCCGACCCGCTGCTGCTGGCGACCCACGTCGCGGCGCGCACCAAGCGCATCCGCATCGGGACGGCGGCCAACGTCCTGCCCCTGTCCCACCCGGTCCGAATAGCGGAGCAGACCGCGATGCTCGACATCCTCAGCGAAGGGCGCCTCGACGTCGGCTTCGCGAAGGGCTACGGCCCCCGCGAGTTCATGGGCTACGGCGTCGACCAACGCGAGGCGGAGGACCGCTTCCGTGAGGCCCTGGAGATCATCTTCGCGGCCTGGACGCAGGACGAGTTCTCCTATCAAGGGCGGCACTTCACCATCCCCAAGGCATCGCTACGGCCCCGCCCCCGGACCAAGCCCCACCCCAACGCCTACGTCGCCACCACCGGCTCGCAGCCGACCATCGACCTCGCCGCGAAGCTCGGCCTCCCCTTCTACGTCGCCTACCGGGGGCGCAAGCACTTCGCCGAGATCAAGGAGCGCTACCGCGCCGCCGCCGCGGCCCACGGACACAGCGACGCGGCCGTGGACGCGACCCTCGAACGCGCCGCCGTGATGCAGACCTCGTACCTCGCGCCCACCAACGAGGAGTCGTACGCCGAGGCCAAACCCGTCGTCGCCCGGTTCAGCGAGACGATCGATTCGGTGAACTTCCCCACCGACCTCGACACCTGGCCGCCCGACCTCCAGGCCCTCGTCAGGGAGAACTACCGGCACCCCGGC
>DAOUKZ010000138.1:0-6910 GCA_034420775.1 Dehalococcoidia bacterium | reverse complement strand
GCCGGGTCAGCATTTGGTTCGAGTGGCCGGGGACGCCCTTCTGGCCCCAGCTGCTCAGCGTGATCTTCCTGGCGGTAAACGGTCTGGCGATCCTCTATGCCACGCTCGTTCCTGACCTGGCGAAGGAACGCGACCACGGGACGGGCTTCCGCCGGACCCTTGGCGCGCGGCTGGCCTGCTACTGGGTCGGCACGCCACGGCAGTGGAAAGTCCTCCGGGCGGCGATCGGCGTGCTCGGCGCCCTTTATTTCACGAACCTGGTCATGGTGCACACCACAGTCAGCTCCGACTTTGCGATGGTGCTGGTGCCGGGGTGGCGCGACGCGATCTTCCCGACGTTCCAGGCGCTGCACGGACTCCAGGCCGCGGTGGCTTCGACGATCATCGCAATGTTCCTCATCCGCAACTTCAGCGGGCTACGGGAGTACATCAGCGTCGACTTCTTCTGGGGCGCGAGCAAGATACTGCTCGCCCTCTCGCTGCTCTGGGCCTACTTCTTCTTCACCGAGTTCATCATCTTCTGGTATGGACGCCAGCCGGTGGAGCAGGAACTGCTCAAGACGTTCATGTTCAACAGCTACCGCTGGCCGTTCGTCGCCGCGGTCATCCTCTGTTGGCTGATCCCGTTCCTCACGCTGATTTGGAACTTCGCCCGCAAGTCGATGGTGTTCCCTACGATCGCCGCGTCGTCAGCCATCCTCGGGGTGCTCGCGGACAAGATACGGATCTATCCGGGTGCCTTTTCCATTGCCGACGAACACCGCGATGAGGTGTTCGGCCACACGCACCCCGAGCGTCTGAGCGAAGCGCCGGCGGCGCTGTGGCCCACCGGCCCCGACGTACTCATGGTGATTGGGGCTATCGCGGGCGCGATCCTTCTCTACATGCTGGCGATCAAACTCGTGCCGATGCTCTCCATCTGGGAGGTGTCCGAAGGCACGCTCTACCGGAAACGGAAGCGCTTCCTCAAGCGCGAAATCATGGTCATGGGTAAGCCGGAGTAGCCGGAACGATGCAGGCACGCCCCGTTCTCGGCAGCACGACGCAGGAAATCGACGAGAAGATCAACCGCGATCTTCTCGGAAACCTGTTCGCCGCGCCGATGCGCTTCTGGGTCGTCGTGATCTTCCTGGCCATCATCGTCGCGACGGCGATGGGCGCGGTCGGCTACATGGTCGCCAACGGCCTGGGCACGACGGGCCTCAACCGCCCCATCATGTGGGGCTTCTTCATCACGAACTTCGTCTTTTGGGTCGGCATCAGCCACGCCGGCGTGATGTTGTCCGCCATTCTTCGCCTCGCGCAGGCCGAGTGGCGGCGGCCCGCCACGAGAGCCGCGGAGGTCGTGACGATCTTCTCGCTCTTCACTGCGGTGATCTTTCCGATCCTCCACACCGGCCGCCCCTGGCGCACGCTCTACTGGGCGTTCCCTTACGACTTCGCCCGGGGCATCTGGCCCGACATCCGCTCGCCGCTGGTGTGGGACCCGTCGGCCATCGGCACCTACCTGACGTCGAGCATTCTCTTCGTCTACGTGGCCTTGCTGCCCGACCTCGCAGTGGCGCGCGACCGTTCGACGGGCTGGCGGCGCCAGTTCTACAGCGTGCTGGCGTTGGGCTGGCGGGGCTATCCGAAGCAGTGGCGTCTGCAGATCATCGCGGGCTTCCTCCTCTCCGCGCTGATCTTGCCGGTCTTCGTCTCGGTGCACAGCATCGTTTCGTGGGACTTCGCGGTGACGCAGAGCGTCGAGGGCTTCCACTCGACGATCTTCGCGCCCTACTTTGTCATCGGGGCCGTCCACTCCGGCGTCTCCGCCGTGGTGACGGTGATGATCATCCTGCGGTGGATGTTCAGGTGGGAAGACTACATACGGCCCGACCACATGGACTCGTTGGGCAGGCTGCTGCTTGTGGTGGCGACGGCGTGGTTCTATTTCCTGATGATGGAAATCCTGTTCGGCATGCTGACGCTGGAGGATGCCGAGCTAGGCTACCGCCGCATGCAGCTGTTCACGTGGCCGTACTGGCCGCTGTTCATCGTGTTCATCGTCACGGCATATTTCTTCCCCGCGCCGATGTGGCTGTTCCGAGACGTGCGGCGCAGTATGTTCTGGATGACCGTGACCACCGTTTCGGTGAACATCGGGATGTGGCTGGAGCGGTTCCTCATCATCGTGCCGTCCGTGGCGCGGCGTCAGCCGTTGACGTTCAACTGGAGCACGTACCACCCGAGCATCATCGAGATACTCCTGATCGTCGGCTCCTTCGCGTTCGTGGGCTTCCTTGTGCTCATGTTCTCGAAGTTCTTCCCGTTGATACCGTTGTACGACATTAAGGAAGGCGAGATTCTGAGGGATGAGATCAAGGTAGGGAAGGCGATCGTGCCGGCCACGAAGCGCGAGGAGTGACCGCGGCCGTTCAAGAGAGGTAGAGGCTATGGCGACGAAAGAGGTTCTGGGCATATTCAAGGAGGCCGAGCACGCCGCGCTGGCGACGGACCGGCTGGCGGAGTCGGGCTTCCAAAACACGGACTACGAGGTGCTTACCGGCAGCCCGTACCCCGAGGGCGCCTTCGGCGAGACCATTCCCAAGCACCGTTTGTTCGCCTTCCCGTTCTTCGGCGCGGCCTGCGGCTTCGCCGTCGCGATTCTGATTACCGCCGGCACGCAGGTCGCCTATCCCATCGTCACCGGCGGCAAGCCGATCCTCTCGATTCCGCCGATGGCGATCATCACCTACGAAGGCACCATGCTCGGCGCGATCGTCATGACCATTTTTGGCGTACTCTTCGAGTCCCGCCTTCCCAGGCCAAGCCTGGGTCTGTACGACAGCCGGATCACCGAAGGGTACATCGGGATCGCCCTGCGCTCCCCCGAGGACCGTGTCGAGGCCGCCGACTTGGTGTTCCGCCAGTCGGGCGCAGTGGACGTCAAGCACGAGGCCTAAGCTCAAACCGTGACCATCCTTCGCAACATGAGGACGCACCGGCGGCTCGCCGCCGCCGTGCTGGCCGTCGCGGCCCTGGCCGCGGTGGTGCTGACCGCCTGCGAGGGCGGGTCGTACTCGGTCGACATCTTCCCCGAGCAACACTACCAGCAGTCCTTCAAGGCGGGCGAGCCGCCGAGGCTGCTGCCGCACCCTCTCGCCGTCCCGATTACCGGGCGCGAGATACTCTTCGATTCGGCCGCCGCCTCCTCGGTGCCCAACCCCGTTCCGAACAACGGGGACACGATGGCCCGCGCCGCGGAGGTCTTCCGCGTGAACTGCGCCATGTGCCATGGGCAGACGGGGCGCGGTGACGGCGGGGTCGGCGACGCACTGGTCAAGTACCGGTACGCCCGTCCCGCGAACCTGGGTTCGGAGGCAGTGCAGGAGAAGACGGACGGCGAGCTCTACTGGTCGATCACCAACGGAGTTCTCGTGATGCCGCAGTTCAAGAACTTGCTTTCGGAAGAGGATCGGTGGTCGGTGATTCACTACCTCCGCACCTTTGCGCAGGAGGGGAACTAGCATGTCGGAAGCGGCGCTACCTCATCCCGATCAGCCTGACGGCGATAATCCGGGCGGCCTGAGCCGCCGCGGGTTCCTCGGGCTCGTCGGTGTGGGCGCCGCGGGCCTCGGCGTGCTTGGTTTCCTCGGCCTGCGGCGCTCGGGCGACCGGCGGAGAAACGTGGCCCGGATGCTCGGTGTTCGGGAGGATTCCCTCCTGATGCCCAGGGACGAGGACATCGGCCGGTTCCTGGGGGACCGCTAGGCCGCATTGTTTGACAGGCCCCAGGGGTGGGATACAATGAAGAAGCTAGGGCTCAGGGAATTGAAGAAAGTCAACGGGTGGGGTTCCCGCTTGCGATTCCGTAACGCCTGTACCTGTTAGAGCAGCCCGATTGCGGCCGGGATTTGAGACCGCCGCCGAAGGCTGTATTTTTTTGCCCACCGCTCACCATCCCTCAAGACGAGACGGCGCAGCCGCAGAAAGCATAGCTATGCCCGCCCAGTCCAAACCGCGCTTCACGACCAAGGACCTTCTGGCTCTCTCGGACGGCTTCGAAGATCAGGCTCCCGCCGACATCCTTCGCTGGGCGTTCGAGACGTTCGGAGACCGCGTCGCGCTGGCGATGAGCTTCGGGGGCGCTTCCGGCGCGGTGATCCTCGACATGGCCGTCAAGATCAATCCCGCCCTCAAGGTCTACTACCTGGACACCGATTTCCTCTTTCCTGAGACCTACACCTATGTGGAAGAGGTGAAGCGGCGCTACGGCATCGAGCCGATCGCCTACAAGTCCGAGTTCACCCCAGAGGAGCAGGCTGGCCTGTTCGGCCCCGAGCTATGGCGGACCGACCCCGACCTCTGCTGCGACCTCCGCAAGGTCCGGCCCAACGCCCGCGCGGTCGAGGGGCTCGACGCCTGGATTTCGGGCATCCGACGCGACCAAGCCCAGACCCGCGAGCGTGTCGGGCTCGTCGAACGCGACGCGAACTTCGATCTCGTCAAGATCAATCCCGTGGCCCACTGGAACAACACCGACATCTGGGGCTACGTCATGAACAACAAGCTGGTGTACAACGTGCTGCTCGACCGGGGCTACAAGAGCATCGGCTGCACCCATTGCACGCGGCCGGTGGGCGACGCCGCCGATGAGCGCGACGGGCGATGGGCGGGGAGCGACAAGGTCGAGTGCGGCCTGCACGTCAAGCGGGAGCGCAAGACCACCACGCTAAGGAGACCCATTGGATAAGGGATTCACGGTTTGGTTCACCGGCCTCTCCGGGGCGGGCAAGAGCACCCTGGCGGAGGCCCTGGCTCCGGCCCTGCGCGAGCGGGGGCACAAGGTAGAAATCCTCGACGGCGACGTCGTCCGCACCAATCTCAGCAAGGGCCTCGGATTCAGCAAAGAGGACCGCGACACCAACATCCGGCGCATCGGCTTCGTCTGCGACCTGCTGAGCCGCAACGGCGTAGTGGCGATAGCCGCTGCGATCTCTCCGTACAAGGAGATCCGGGACGAAGTGCGGGCGACCATCGACCACTTCGTCGAGGTCTACGTCGAGTGCGCGATCGACACGCTGGCGGAGCGCGACGTGAAGGGTCTCTACAAGAAGGCTCTGGCCGGCGAGATCAAGAACTTCACCGGTGTCTCCGACCCTTACGAGGCTCCCGAAGAGCCTGAGGTGCAGGTAAACTCCGGCACGCAGAGCGAAGAGGAAAGCCTGGGCGCGATCCTCTCCAAGCTGGAGTCGATGGGCCTCACCGCCCCGGCGTAGCGCCCGCGCCCGAGGGCCGTATCCGGGGGAGACGCCATGAGCAACGACGAGATCCTGATCGAACGGCAGGGCCGTGTCGAAGTCATTACGCTGAACCGCCCCGACAAGCGCAACGCTTGGACCAACAGTATGATGCTCAGTGCCTGGGCGGCCATCCGCGAGGCCGGAGAGGACCCGGAGGTCCGGGCGATCGTGATCACCGGCGCCGGCTCCGCCTTCTCCTCGGGGGCCGACGTCGACGAGTTCAAGGCTGCCTACGAGATGTCGAAGGCGACGGGCGTGCACCGGGCCGCCCTCGACCACATGAAGCTTGAAGAGTTCGCCGTCGAGATACGGCGCGTGCGCAAGCCCATCATTGCCGCGATCAACGGTGCGGCCGTCGGGCTTGGGTTCAGTGTGCCGCTCGCCGCCGACATCCGCATCGCCTCCGAGAAGGCGCGCCTGGGCGCCATCTTCTTGCGCATGGCGCTCGGCCCGGAGTTCGGCTCGAGCTACAACCTCACCCGCCTTGTGGGCATCGCCAAGGCGTGCGAGCTCGTGTTCACCGCCCGGATCATCGACGCCCAGGAGGCCAAGGAGATCGGCCTGGTGAACCACGTCGTCCCCCACGATGAGCTCATGCCCTTCACCATGGAGATGGCCCAGACGATGGCGAAGATGCCGGCCCAAGCGCTCTCCTTCGCCAAGGATGTGCTCTACAACGGCCTAGACGCGCCACACGTTCCCCAGATTCACACCGAGACGCTGTCGAACCAGATCGGCCGTCAGCACGCCGACCACGAAGAGGGCATCCTGGCCTTCCTCGAGAAGCGCGAGCCCAACTGGGGATAGACGGCCTTCGCGGCTACTCGGGGCAGGGTGCGCCGTAGTTCCCCGGCGAGCTCGTCCGCGCCTCGTGAATCAGGCGCTCGGGCGGCAGCGGCTCCGTCCTCTCCCCCATGCCGTCCTCGTTGACGGCGGCCGCGCCGGATGAGGCGTCGTCCGCTTCGTTGGCCACGTCAGGCAGAGTGTCCACCTGCCTGTTGCGGGCGGCGCGTCGCCGCTTGGGGCGGCGGCGCAGCACGACGCCTTTGTCGCCACGGCCGAGCGTGAGTACAACGGTGTCGCCGGCCACGAACTCGCCTCGGAGCACGCGGTCGGCCAAAGGCTCGAGGACCTCGTGCTGGATGAGCCGCTTGAGCGGCCGGGCGCCCTGCAGCCGGTCGAAGCCGCGGTCGGCGAGGTAGTCGCGCACGGCCTCCTGGGCTTCGAGAACGATGCCGCCGCCTTCGAGGCGGCGGTTCACCTGCCTGATCTGAATGTCGACGATGTCCTTGATCTGCCGCTTGCGCAGGACGTCGAACCGCACGATGGCGTCGATGCGGTTGAGGAATTCAGGGCGGAAGTTCGAGCGCATTTCCTCTTGGAGCAGCGCGTCGAGCTCGTGAGCCGGCTTGTCGATCGCCTCCCGGTAGAGATGCCCGCCGACGTTGCTGGTCATGATGAGAATCACGCTCTTGAAGTCGACGGTGCGGCCGTGGCCGTCGGTCAGCCGGCCGTCGTCCATGATCTGCAACAACAGGTTGAAGACGTCGGGGTGCGCCTTCTCGATTTCTTCGAAGAGGACGACGGAGTAGCGGCGCCGGCGCACGTATTCGATCAGTTGTCCG
>DAOUKZ010000137.1:0-8906 GCA_034420775.1 Dehalococcoidia bacterium | reverse complement strand
GCCGCCCTCGGCGTGCAGACGGAGCGCCGTCGCCGCGTCCACGGCCTCGGCCGCATTGACCGCCGCGCCTCGCCTCGAGGAGCGCGTCACCGCCGTCGCGATCGCCGCGATCGGGCCGGGCGGGGCGACGGGCATGTCGGAGCCCAGGGCCACGTGCAGTCCGCCTTCCACTAACGATCTGAGTGGATGGAGCCAGGGATGCCGCTTCTCGTCAACCTGTTGCAGGTAGCGGTCGCCGTGCTCGTGGAGGAAGCCCGGCTGCGCCACGACGACGACGCCTGCGGCCCGCAGGCGGCGGGCCAACTCCGGAGGACAGACGCCGCAATGCTCGGCCCGGTGGCGGTGGTCATGGAGGCGCAGCCCGCCGCCGGCGACGTCGGCGGTGCGCTCTAAGGTCAACCGTAGGAGACCCTCGACGGTCTCCGCCACGGCGGCGAGTCCGCCTTCCTCGACGGCGTGGAAGGCGACCTGATAGCCGGCGGCATGCGCGGGCCAAGCCGTGTCGAGCAACTCCGCCACCTCAGGCAGCGTCCGCTCACCGGTCTCGTTCAACATGATCTTGACCGGGCCGACGCTCAACCATGCGTCGCCGCCGCCGTAGCCGAGCTCGCGTTCGGCTAGCGCGTCGATGTCGCCGGCACCGACCATCTTGGTCACGCGCAGGGGCAGCCGGTCCCGCTGCCGCAGGTCTTCGAGGCTGTCCCACTGGCCGAGGGCGCCGTCGGGCGTGGCGTCCTGCAGGGACGTTATGCCAAGAGCAAGTAACCGGCGAAGTGCCCCATCAAGGAGCCTTTCGACTTCGGAGTGATCCGGCGAGGGGATGCCGCGCGCGGTGAGTTCGGCCTCCATCTCCTGGAGGTAGCCGGTGAGTTCGCCTGCCACGTCGCGCTCGATGGTGGCGCCGAGGGGCTCCGGAGTCTCGTTGCCGATGCGCAGGGACCGCAGCGCGGCGCTGTTCAGCACGGATGCGTGGCCGGAGCGGTGGGTCAACTTGATCGGGTTGCGCGGCGCCGCCTCGTCCAACTCCCAACGCGTCGGGGCGCGCCCTTCGGCAAGATGGAAGTCGTCGCAGCCCCAGGCGCGCAGCCATTCGCCTTCCCTCGCGGCGTCGGCCCGTTCCCGAATAGCGCGCTGGATGTCGGCGATGGACGACACGACCCGGGGACTGCAATCGACTCCGCCCAGGTTCGCGGCGTAGGCAAAGAGATGCCCGTGGGCGTCGATGAAGCCGGGGACGATGCGCCGACCCTCGCAGTCGATTACACGGGTCCCTGGCCCACGCACCGTGTCGAGGTCGCCTTCACCCCCTACCCACTGCAGTCGCTCGCCCACCGCGCTGACCAGCGTCGCCTCCGGGCCCGCCTTGTGGGGAAGAAAGATCCGGGCGTTGTGCAGGACGAGGTCGGCCTTCCGCACGCCGGAATCGGGCGGCGGGTCGAGCATGGGGAAGACGTCACCGTCAGGCATCAGTCCGCGAGGGAATCGAGGTGCGTTACGTCGTTGACGGCGAGCAACACGGCGCCGCCGCCAACGATGCGCGCCGTCGTGATAGAAGTGTTCGCCAAGCGGAAGCGGAGCGGGCCGGAGAACTCCATGCCGAGCAAGAAGCAAAGCGCCGCGTTGATGAAACCGCCGTGGGAGACGACGGCAACCCTGCCGAGGTCCGGCGCGCCGTCGAGGAAAAGATCTCCAAGGACGCCGGCCGCGCGGACGTGCAGCTCAGTGGGACCCTCGCCGTTACGGTCGCTGAAGTCGAGAACGGGTAGGACGTCGGGACGAAAGTAGTCCTCCGAGCGGCGCTTGATCTCGCGATCGGGCAGGCGGGAGAACTCGCCGACGTCGATCTCACGCAGGCGGGCGTCGAAGCGTGGCTCTTGACCCGTGGCGCGGGCGACGGCTTCGGCCGTGTCGCGAGCCCGCGGCAGTGTACTCGAAAAGAGATGATCGATGCCTTCTTCGTCCAAACGGCGGGCCAGGGCCGCCGCCTGACGGGCGCCGAGCGGTGTGAGCCCGTCGTTCGAGCCATAGCGGGCCTCGCCGTGGCGTATGAAGAGCAACGTGGTGGTCATGCCAGGAACATTATATGGAGATGCACGGGGGAGAGCGGGGCGGCTAGTGCTATAATCGGCAGCGCGAGGCTCGCCGGGACGCCTCACCCCACTGTTCGCATGCACCTCATGTTCACGCGCCTTCTCTAGACCGTGCCCCTCACGATCTTCCCCGCCGAATCGGATGTCGTCGAGACGCTCATGCGGCTGGCCTTCCAGCTTGCCGCGATTCTGCTCGCCGCCAAGGTCTTCGGCGAAATCTGCGACCGCTATCTGAGGGTTCCCTCCGTGATCGGCGAGCTGCTTGCCGGCGTCGCGATCGGCCCCTTCGCACTCGGTCAATTCGCGCTCCCCGCCGACTTCGGGCCGCTGTTCCCGCTACCGCTGGGTTACGGCCTGGAGGGGGGCCCGACGCTGCCCGTATCCATCGAGCTCTGGTCCATCGGCCAGGTCGCCGCCATCGTGCTGTTGTTCCTGGCCGGCTTGGAAACGAACTCGAAGCTGTTCTTCCGCTATGCCGGGCCGAGCATTCCGGTGGCCGCGGGCGGCGTGATTTTGCCCTTCGCCTTCGGGGCGGGCGCCATCGCCTTCTTCGAGGACGACATCAGCTTCGGCGACCCCGAGGCCCTGTTCATGGGCGCGGTAATGGTGGCCACCTCGGTCGGCATCACGGCGCGCGTTCTGGAAGAGCAGCGCAAGCTTGACAGCCCGGAGGGCGTCACCGTGCTGGCGGCGGCGGTCCTCGACGACATCCTTGGCATCCTGGTGCTCACCGTGGTCATCGGCATCCACGCGAGCGGTTCGGTCAGCGTGGGCGAGATCGCTTGGATCGGGGCGAAGGCGGTCATCTTCCTCGCCGCCCTGCTGGCAGTCGGATTCCTGGGCCAGCGCCTTATTTCGAAGACCATCCTCTCGTTCCGCACGAACGGCGCGGCCATCGGACTCGCTCTATTCCTGGCGCTTCTCGCCTCAGGTCTCGCGGAGACCTTCGGCCTTGCCATGATCATTGGGGCTTATGCCATCGGGCTGGCGCTCTCCGAAAGCCGCCTCCGCCATGCCGTCGAGGAGAAGATGGGCACCCTCGCCAACGCCATCGTGCCGATCTTCTTCTGCACGATGGGGATGCTCGTCGACGTTACCTCACTGGCGGGGGCTATCGGCGTGGGCGCGGTGATCACCGTGCTGGCGATCATCGGTAAGGTCTTCGGGTCCGGCGTGCCCGCCCTAGGGGTCGGGTTCAATATGCGGGGGGCGTCGAGGATCGGCTTCGGGATGCTGCCGCGCGGCGAGGTCGCCCTCATCGTGGCCGGCATCGGCCTTTCCAACGGCATCATCCAGCAGGAACTCTTCGACATCGCGATCATGATGACCATCGTGACCACGATCATCGCGCCTATCGCCCTCAAGCCACTCTTCACCAGTGGCGGGTCGGGCCTGCGCAATCCCGGGCCGGGCGATGGGGACGATACATCGGAGGGAGAGGCGGAAGCGCCGGCCGCGCCCCACGACGCCGAACACTAGCGCAAGGGCGCCTGCCTTCCCTTTCCCTGGCTACTTCCCAATCGCCGGAAAGATATCCGAGGCGAAGGCTTCCAAGCGTTCAACGTACTCATCGACGCTGCTGGTCGGCGGCGTGGCGAACGTTGTACCCGTAGCGCCGGCCTGTTTGAGTGCATCGATCTCGGCAAGGATCTGGTCCTTGTCCGTGGTCAGCTTCGGGGGCTCAAGGACGGTGTGCCGCATGTCCATCTTGGCCTCGAAAAGCGGCATGATGACATCGAACGGACGTCCGCCATCGCTTTGCCGCCGTTCGCGTATGTATTCCAGCTTCTCGGGAAGCTGATCACGGGTGATCTGCCACGGCTGCCAGCCGTCGCCGTAGGCGGCGGTGCGGCGCATCGACGGCACCGAATGCCCGCCGATCCAGATCGGCGGATAGGGCTTCTGCACCGGCCTGGGCTCGAATGCGATGCGTTCGAATTCGTAGTGCTTGCCGTGGTAGGAAGGCTCGTCGCTGGACCAGAGCTCGATCATCGCCTCGATCATTTCGTTGGCGATCTCGCCGCGGTTAGTGTGATCCCCGCCCATGATGGCGAACTCGCGGCGCAGGTAGCCGACTCCCAGCCCGACGATGGCCCGGCCGCCGGAAAGCCAGTCCAGCGTCGAGATCATCTTCGCGAGCTCGACGGGGTGGTGGTAGCCGAGCACGATCACGGTGTTGACCAAGCGGATGCGCCGCGTCGCTCCGGCAAAGACCCCTAGGGTCACCAGCGGATGCGGCCAGCGCGGCCCCATCACGGGGACCATTCTTTCCAGCATGATCGCGTGCTCGGGGACGCCGAGAAAGTCGAAGCCGAGCTCGTCGGCCTTCCGCGCCACGCGCAGCATGTCTTCGGCGGCCGCCTCCGCGGCCCACGACTCGGCGGCGTCCGGCATGAGTGTGACACCGGGAACTGAGACTCCGATCTGCATGGGAACCCTCCCCCGCCGTTCGGCGGCCCCGTGATTCTACTCAAAATCGGGACGGGCCGAAGCGTCGTAGGAGCGTTGGGCAGTCAGGCCTTAAGAGGCGGCGTCCTCTGGGTGAGGGCAGAGGACGCCGGTGGGACACCCGTCCTGGAGGAGAACGGGCTCATGTAAAGCGCCCTGGAGGCGGTGGGCGCAGGTCGCCTTCGGCCCTTGGCTAGGGCAGGACCGAAGGTGTTACTTCATCGTTCGATAATCGCTCCCTTGCGGCAGGATTCCCGGCCGCTCGCCATCTATCCACACTTGTTGAAGCCACAGGCGTGGCACATGAGGCAGCCCTCTTGATAAGTCAGTACGCCGGAGCAGTCGGGGCAAGTGACCGCCGACTCCGGCTCCTTCCAGGCCTCGAGCTTGGCGCCCTGTGCGGCCTCGGCCTGCTCTTCCGTCTTGCCGGGATTGAACAAGCCGAACTGCGCAGCCTGCATTGTGGGCTCGTTCCACAACTCCGGCGGCTCACCATTCTCGCCGGGCAGGTACTTCGCCAGAACCAAGGCAACCGCGTCGGGCGGCGAGGCGACTAGCACCCCGTCGTCCCAGATCGGATTACTGGTGATGCCCTTGAGATGATGGATGATCGATTCGATATCGACGCCGGCGCGCAGCGAGAGCGAGATGAGCCGCGAGATCGCCTCCAGGTGGGCGGCGTCCGTCGTTCCGGCCTTGCCCAGCTGCGAGAAGACTTCGAACGGCTTGCCCGTCTCGTCAATGTTCACCGTGACGTACATCGTGCCGTTGCCGGTCCGCACCTTGTGGGTCCTGCCGACCATGGCGCGGGGTCGCTCGCGGGGGCGGCGGGGAATAGGGCCGGTAGCGATCTCCTCGGCCTCTTGCAGCACCGCCGACGAGTCCTGCGGCGCCGCGTCCGCCGTCTCGCCGCTGCGCGCCTTTTCGGTCTGCCCCGTGCTGAGCACCTGCATGCTCTTCGAGCCGTCGCGGTAGATTGTCACGCCCTTGCAGCCGAGGTCGTAGGCAAGGTCGTAGACCATGCGCACGTCTTCGACGCCGGCGTCGTGGCTGAAGTTGACCGTCTTGGAGACGGCGTTGTCGGTGTACCGCTGGAAAGCAGCTTGCATCCTGACGTGCCATTCCGGCGAGATGTCGTGCGACGTGACGAAGACCCGCTGCACCCACTCGGGAACACCGGGCATGCCGCGTACCGAACCGCGCGCCGCCAACTCTTCCATCAGCTCGCTGCTGTAGAAGCCTTCACGCCGGGCCACCGCCTCGAAATGCGGGTTGACCTCGACGAGCCGTGTGCCGTCCATGACGGTGCGCACGTAGCTGAGCGCGAACAGGGGCTCACAGCCGCTGGAGCAGCCGGCGATAATGCTGATGGTGCCGGTGGGCGCGATGGTCGTGCGCGTGGAGTTCCTGAAGCGCGGGCCTCCGCTGTGCTCGTAGACACTCCCCTTCCACGCCGGGAAGACGCCCCGCTCTTCCGCCAAGGCGATGGAGGCCTCGTCGGCCTTCTTCTGGATGAAGCCCATCACGTTCTCGGCAATCTCGACCGCTTGATTCGAGTCGTAGGACACACCGAGCATGAGCAGCAGGTCGGCCCAGCCCATCACGCCGAGCCCGATCTTGCGGGTCCGCTTGGTGACCTCCTCGATCTTGGAGACCGGATAGCGGTTCATCGTGACCACGTTGTCGAGGAAACGCACCGAGGTGAAGACCGTCCGCTCCAAGCGGTCCCAGTCGACCTCGACGGGGTCCTCGGGCCCGGCTTCCTTGACCATCTTGGCGAGGTTGATCGAGCCGAGGTTGCAGGACTCGTAGGCCATGAGGGGCTGCTCGCCGCATGGGTTCGTCGCCTCGATGAGGCCCTCGTGCGGCGTGGGGTGGTCGGCGTTGATCCGGTCGATGAAGACGATGCCGGGATCGCCCGTCTTCCACGCGCTGTTGACCAACTGCTCGTAGACTTCCGCTGCGTTCAAGGAGCCGGCCACGCGGCCGGTGCGCGGATTGAACAACTCGTACTCTTCGCCGGAACGCGCCTTCTCCATGAACCGCTCGGTAAGCGCGACCGAGATATTGAAGTTCTGCAGCGACCTGTCGTCGTCCTTGACGTGGATGAACTTCAGGATGTCTGGGTGCTCCACGTTGAGGATGCCCATGTTGGCGCCCCGCCGCGTGCCGCCTTGCTTCACCACGTCGGTTGCGGTGTCGAAAATCTTGATGAACGAGACCGGGCCCGAGGCCACGCCGCCGGTGGAGCCGACGACGTCGTTCTCAGGGCGAAGCTGGGAGAAGCCGAATCCGGTGCCGCCGCCGCTCTTATGGATGAGCGCGGTGTGCGTCGCCGACTCGAAGATGCCCTCCATGTTGTCGGGGACCGGCAGCACGAAGCAGGCCGACAACTGCTGGAGCTCGCGGCCCGCGTTCATCAGCGTGGGCGAGTTGGGAAGGAACTCCAGACGCGCCAGCATCTGGTAGAACTCCTCCTCGATGGGCTCGATGTCGTGACCGGGTTCCTCTACACGGTCCCCCTCGGCGAGGTTCCGCGCCACGCGCCGGAACATCTCGTCGGGCGTCTCGACAATCTCGCCCTTCCGGTCCTTCGCTAGGTAGCGCCGACGGAGCACCTCCATGGAGTTGGCGGTGATCTCAAGGCCGGGAATCTCGGACTCGACCTCGACAATAGGCGCGTGAAGCGCCTCCCCCCGCAGCGGGGGATGTTCTTGGAGTACGTCGTCGTGGGCGTAGCCGTTCAAGCCCGACGTCGCCGCACGCAGTACGTCCTCAATGGGATCACCGGCTGGACTAGAAGACATCTCTTTTCTCCATCCGTGTGCTCCGAGTGGTCCGGAGCTCCATCTTCATTGCTTCTGATTCTGTTCTTACGGCCAATACTCGCAAGAGAGCCTTGTCACATAGGGGCTGCGGGCTGCGGCTTAGGAAAGGGAGGCCGGGCCGCTCACCCGTCCTCCGCGGCCTCTGGGCCGCCGGACGGCACGGCATCGGAGTCCTCGTCCGGCAGCGCCTCGCCTGCCGCGAGCATCCGCGCGCCTCGGGGCCGCCGCGGCCGCCGCCGCGCCGCGCGCGGCATCGGCTTTTCGCCCGGCAACAGGGGAAGTTGCGCGGAGGTCGACCGGCTCTCCCGGGCCGCCATGAGCGATTCGATCTCGTCGCGGAAGTTGTCGATATCGGCGAAGTCCCGGTACACCGAGGCGAAGCGGATGTAGGCCACCCGGTCGAGGGCCTTCAGCCGGTCCATCACCATCTCGCCGATCAGCGACGATGAGATCTCGGCCCGGCCGAGATGCTGAACCTCGGCCTCCACATCGGCGGTCAGCTTGTCGATCGCGTTCACCGGCAACGGCCGCTTGCCGCTGGCCTTGCGGATGCTCGCGGCCAACTTCTCGCGGTTGAACTCCTCGCGGCGTTCGTCGCGCTTCACGACCTGCACCGCCGCCGACTGGACGCGCTCGTAGGTCGTGAACCGCCGGTTGCACCGCAGGCACTCCCGCCGCCGCCGTATGCCGCTCTCGGCCGCCCGCGAGTCGGTGACCTTGCTGTCCTCGTGGGCGCAATACGGGCACCTCACGTTGTAACACTCCGCTGATCTCGCTACCTCGCCGCCGGCAAGACTGCCACCCTACGATCCGATTCGGCGGTTCCCTTCAGTGAAACACGTTTCGGGAATAGCCACTCAGGAATGTTTCACCGAAAAGGTCGTAAGAGGGTACTCACGACGAGGGCGGATGTCAAGCCCTTTCCCACAATCCATTGTACCTCAGCGTGGCCTTTACTACCAGATAGCCTTGTCGACAAGCCACGCACATTCCCGGCAAACCGCGCACAATTCTTCGACCTTTCCCACACGAAACGCACGCCTCATGCACACTCATCAACTGCCCCAATGAGGAAGAAAACGGGCCCGCCCTGGAGGGGGTGACGTCCCAGGGCGGGCCCGAAGGAGAGGGGCGTCGTTAGAACTCGATCGGCAGCTTGGAGTGGGTCTTGATCGGCTCCGCCTCCGCGGGCGTCCGCTTGCGGAGGAACGGGGGCACGTCCAAGTCCGGGTCGTCGGCTCCGTTGCCGCCATTCATCAGGCGCTGGATCGTGTCGGGGCTGGCGAACGCCGTGCTTTGCTCCGACGGGAACCCCGTCGCGATGAGCGTGATCTTGACGTCGCTCTCCATCCGCGTGTCCGTCGACATGCCGAAGAAGATGTCGGCGGCGGGGTCCACGGCCTTGCTGATGATCTCGGAGGCGGCGTGGACCTCAGTGAGGGTGAGGTCGGGGCCGCCGGTGATGTTGAAGAGCACGCCCTTGGCGCCCTCGATGGAGACGTCGAGCAGCGGGTTGGAGATCGCCGCCCGGGCCGCGTCC
>DAOUKZ010000136.1:0-9205 GCA_034420775.1 Dehalococcoidia bacterium | reverse complement strand
ACGGTCGGGATGCGCCGTCCCAGACGGTCGGCGAGCCGCCCGCCGATCACGGAGGCGGGGATCGAAGGGCCGAGCAATGCGGCGAGCATCGCGCCGGCCACGGCCTCGGACGCGTCGAGCACGCTGATGAAGAAGACGGGCGTGGCGATGGTCACGGTGTAGATGACGATCTGGAACTGCGGTATGGCTAGGGTCGTCGCCCGGATCGACCGCACCCGCGCCAGGGCGGGGCGCACCAGCGGGTAGGCGTAATGCCGCTCCCACGCCACGAAGCCGGCGAGCAAGACGAGGGCGAGGCCGCCGGCGACCGCCGTGGGCACGGTCTCGGGGATGAAGCCCGCGAAGAGCGCGAAGGCGAGCACCGAGCCGGTGAGCAGGACGACGCCTGGGACGTCGAAGGGCTGACGCGACGGGGCTACGGTCGGCCGTGGCGTCGCGGCGAAGGCGAGGATGAGGGCAGGCACGGCGATGACGGCGCTGCTGAGGAAGGCCAGGCGCCAGGAGATGCCCACGAGCGGCCCCACGACGACCGGCCCCAGGGTCGTCCCGGCGATGATCGCCGACCAGACGAGGCCGAAGGCGCGGCCCCGTTCCCGCTCGCCGTAGACGTTTCCCAGAATAGCCATCGTGTTCGGGCTCACCATCGAGAAGCCGAACCCTTGGAGCAAGCGGAGGACCAGGAGCGAAGGAAAGTCCCAGGCGAAGGTCGCGGCCACCGACGCCGACCCGCCGACGGCGAGTCCGACGAGGTAGACCCGCCGGTGGCCGTAGCTGTCGCCCAAACGTCCGCCGATGAGCTGCCCGACCGCCATGGCCACGAGGTAAGCCGTGACGAGCCACGTCACGGTGGCCAGCGAGGTGTCGAAGTCCTCGCGGATCGCGGGGAGGGCGATGCCGACCGCCGTCGTGTTGATGCCGGCGATGGCCTGCGAAATGCCGACGGCGGCAAGGAACGGCCTGCCGCCAGTCGCGGACGCCCTCACGATCGCCCTCGGCTATGCCGCCTCCGGCCCGCGGAGCCGGCCACTCGGGGCGTCAGGGCTACGGACTCGGATCGAGGTTGAAGACGCGGACGGCGTTGTCGACGAGCATCTTCCGCTGCTCGTCTTCGGGAACGCCCTCGAAGGAGCGCTCGATGTACTCGCGAGAGTTCGGCCAGGTGCACGTCGGGTGCGGGTAGTCGGACTCCCACATGATGTTGTCGACGCCGATGTGGTAGCGGTTCTCGATGCCGATGCGCTCGAACCAGAAGTTGACGTAACACTGGCGGTGGAAGTAGTCGCTCGGCTTGATTGTCATGCCCTCGCGGGAGAGCTTTTGGCGTTCCCACTGGTGGTCGGCGACCTCGAGGAGGTAAGGCACCCAGCCGAGGCCGCTCTCCGACGACACCACCTTGAGGGCGGGGAAGCGTTCCATGATGCCGGAGAAGAGGACGGTGCTCATCACCTGGGTGTTCGCCGAGATGGCGCGGGTCGAGTTCTCCGCGAGCCAGAACATGGGGCCGTTGTCGCGGAAGGCCTGGTTCTTGAGGCCCATGCTGCCGCCGGAGCCGATGTGGAGGTTGAGCGAAAGGCCCAGGTCTTGGCAGACGTCCCAGAGGGGGTCCCAGTACTTGTCGGCGAAGTGGGGGTACTCGTATTGCTGGGGGAAGGCGAAGCTGATGCCCTTGATGCCCCGCTTGTGGGTGCGGCGCACCTCGGCGACGGCCTTGTCCACGTCCCACATGGGGACGATGGCGAGGGTGATGAAGCGGCCGGGGAAGGGGTCGGCGTACTCCTCGATCTGGAAGTCGTTGAAGGCCTGGATGGCCTCGAGGCGGTAGTCTTCGTCGAAGTCGGGGCTGCTGAAGGTGCCGCCGGCGACGCCGGCGATGTTGCCGAAGAAGGTGTGGACGTCGACGCCGTCCTGGTCCATCGCCCTCACCCGCGCCGCGGGGACGTAGGCGATGTCGGGGACCTCTTCCCAGCGCTTGGGGGTCTTGGCGCGATCAGGCAGGGAGCCGTGGACGATGGCCACGCCGACGTGGTTCCGGGGCTCGCCGTAGATGAACCAGGCGTCCTGCTCGCTGTCGATGGGCTTGAGCTGCGGGACCTTGTCGCCCCATTTCTTGGACATCCGGTCGGTCCAGGTATGAGGGGCCTCTTGAAGGTGATCGTCGGTCGAGATCACGTTGTACTGCATCGCGTCCGCTCCGAGTGAAGTCGCGTTCCTTGGCGCTTTCCGCATGGTAGCACCTGCGCGGGCCGCGCGGCATTGTCTGTGCTACCATTCCGCCAACCTTGGGCCTTCCGGGGCCGCGGCGGAGGGGTCGCGATGTTGAACGGCAAGCCGGTCATCGATATCGATGGGCACGTCAATATGGAGTGCCTGCCCAACTGGATAAGCTACTTCTCCCCAGAGGAAGGCGAAGAGCTCGAGGACGCCCTCCTCGCCCATCGCCTCCAGCCCAACGACCGCGGAGGCCGTCACCCCAACGACCGCGGCACGACGAAGGAAGAGATCTACGAGTCGATCCGCAACCGCAACCGCAGCACCGGCGGCTGGTACCCCGACGTCCGCCTCAAGGACATGGACTCCGAGGGCATCGATCAGGCCGTGCTCTTCTGCACCGAGATGGGGATGAACAAGGATTTTTACGCACCCTCGGTGGCGCAGGGGTACAACAACTGGCTGTACGACTATTGCAGCGAGGACCCCTCCCGGCTGCGGGGGGCGGCGCTGCTGCCGCTCGGCGACATGGACGACGCCCGCCGCGAGCTTCGCCGGGCCGTCTCCGAGCTCGGCTTCCCCACCTTCTTCATGAAGCCCTCGGTCGCCGACATGCGCCCCAACGACCCGTACTTCCATCCGCTCTACGAGGAGGCCCAGGATCTGAACGTGCCGATCATGCTGCACATTCCCCACGGCGCCTTCCGCGTGCTCATGCGCGAGTTCGGCTACGACTTCGTCAGCGCCCACGCCGTGCTGCATCCCTTGGGGATGATGCTGGCCGTGATGGACATGATCTACGGCGGCATTCTTGACAAGTTCCCCAGGCTCCGCATCGGCTTCATGGAGGGGCAGGTGGGCTGGGCGCCCTGGCTCCTGTGGCGCCTCGACGAGCAGTACGAGGAGTACATGCACCGGCCCGGCATGCAGGCGACCCTGAAGAAGCTCCCCAGCGAGTACATCGCCGAGGGGCGCATGTTCTTCAGCTCCGACCCCGAGGAGAAGTACCTGGCCTTCGCCGCCGAACAGCTCGGCGCCGAGAACATCGTCTGGGCCAGCGACTATCCCCACTCCGACGGCATCTTCCCCGGCGCCCTGACGACGTTCCTCGACCAGGAAGGGCTGACTGGCGAGCAGAAGGAGAGGATCGTCTGCGACAACCCAGTCGCGCTCCTCAACGGCCGGAACTGATCCGCGTTTAGGAAAGCGGCGATCTACGGGGCGGTCGGCGCGAAGATCTCGTCTTCGCTGATGCCGAATGTCGTGAGCGCTCTGACGAGCAGGTGCTCGGCGGCGTCGATGTGGAGCACGGCCTGGGATAGGTTGGCGTTGGCCTCGGCGAGCAAGTCGGTTTCGGGGCGCGTTTCGAGGCGCGCGTAGGCGTTCATGGCCTCGACGTAGAGGGGGAAGGCCGCCTTGAGCACGGCGTGGACGTCCGCGAGCCGGTCCGGGGGCTCCAGGGCCTCGACGCGCTCCGCCAGCGCGGTGAACGCGGCGCTGAACTCCAGGATCTCTGCGGCGCTCGCCTCGGGGTCGAGGCTGGGACGGTGGGCGCGGAGAAACTCGTCCCACTCCGCGGCCATCCGGCGGTCATCGTCCACGATCGCGAAGACGGCGCGCGCATAGACGCCGGCGGCCTCCATCTCTACCTCGAACGGCGTGGGCTTCAGCAGGAAGATGCGCACCGCTTCCTGGAACTCGTCGATGGAGACGCCGAGGATGCGGCGGAAGGGGACGTCGAGGTCTTCGGGCTCCTCGATGACGGCGTGCAGCAGGGGAACGAGCGCGGCCTCGCCGTAGGCGGCGGCGATGTATTGCGCGGCGGCGAAGGACTGTCCATACATTTGCTTCAGACGGTCGAGGCTGCGCTCCGAGTTCCACGCTTCGTAGTCGCCGAGCGTGCGGAAGTCGATCCACTGATCGAGGTGAATGGCGCGGTGAGCGTGGCCGCGAACGAGGCGCGCCCACTGCCGCTCGTGGTCGCCCGTGTAGTCCACGGCGACCTGATGCGCGAGGTAGTCGGCGATTCCCTCGACGACCCAGAGCGGTGCGCGGCGGTCCTGCTCGATGGCTCCGATGACGAAGTGGACGATCTCGTGGGCCGCGATGTGCCGCCAACTGTAGAACGGCGCCGCCATGTCGATGTAGATGCCGGGGCGCGGCCCTCCCAGGAGGGCGATGCCGGACTCGAACCCGCTGGACCGGGACGAACCGGCGGCGACCATCTCGCGCTGCACGGCCTCCCCGTTGGGGAGCAGGAAGATGTCGATGCTCTCGATCTCTTGGCCAAGCGCCGACTCGATCGGCTCGATCGACTCGGCGAAGTACCGGGCCATGACGGCCACCTGGGATTCGAAGACCGTGTCGTCGAAGTAGATCCGGGCTTCAGGGGTGTGGTAGAGCTTGAACTGGGATTCGAGTGAATCGACGACGGGCGCATCCATCGCCATTTCCGCGAGCGTCCATTCCGCGGTGGCCTGGCTGCCGGTGGTCCCAAGGACCTGCGCCGTCCACTCCCCCATGGCGTCGCGCGACGTCGGCTTCGTCCACGTGGCCTCGCCCAGCATGTCGGCGCGGCCCCGCCCCGCCGACCGGCGCTCTCCGTTCGGCCCAAGGTAGAGGACGGAGAATTCTTCGAGGGGGCTGAAGCCGCCGAGGGCGAATTCAACGTCGAGTCCGGCGAATACGCGGGCGGGCGCCAGCACGGTGGAGCCGGGGCTGACTTCGACGAGGCCCCGGACCGGGACCGGCGCCAACGTGGGGGGAGGCGTAACGTGCGGCGTCGGCGTCGAGGTTGGGTCTCCTTCCGGCGTTGGCTCGCCCGCCGGGGTCGCCTCTTCCGCGGCGGTGGCGGTGGGCGATGCTTCGGAGGTGACGGGTTCTGTCGGAGCTTCGCCGGGAGTGGGCGTGGCCGCGCCGTCGGAGGAGCACGAGACGACCGCGAGCATGACCGTCGCGGAGGCGGCGAAGGCCCAGGGTAGGCCGAAGCGCCGCGCCCTGTGGCTGGAGACGGTCGTCATTCTCGGCATCACGGAACGGGCCCCGCCTTAGCGGGGGCTCCTGAAGAAAACTACGCCCCTGCCGGGGCGGCGGATTGGGGGCCGGCGCGTTACGCCTTGGCCAAGCCGCGCAGCTCCTTGGGCAGGAGGAACGTCACGTTCTCTTCGATGACCTCGACTTCACGGACGTCGAGCGAGCCCCGCTCGCGGAGGTAGTCGAGCACCTCGGAGACCTTGATCTCGGGGGTGGAGGCGCCGGAGGTGAGGCCGATTGAGGTCTTGCCTTCGAGCCAGGTGGGGTCGATCTCGGCCGCGTCGGCGATGCGGTGCGACTCGACGCCATAGGCGCGGGCCACTTCCATGAGGCGTATGGAGTTCGAGCTGTTCGCCGCGCCCACGACGAGGATCAGATCGACGTCGCTGGTAATTTCCTTGATCGCGGTCTGCCGGTTTTGCGTGGCGTAGCAGATGTCGTTCCGTACCTCCATGTTCGGGAAGCGCCGCTGCAGCGTCTCGACGATCTCGAACGTATCGTCGATGCTCAACGTCGTCTGCGTAAGGCAGACCACGCGGTTCGGGTTGGGCGGCTGCACGACACTGGCATCCTGTACGTCTTGCACGAGTTGGATGTTCTCCGGCGCCTCGCCCATCGTGCCCACGATCTCGTCGTGGCCCTCGTGGCCGATGAGCAGGATCGAGTAGCCGTCCTTGACGTACTTCCGCGCCTCCAGGTGCACCTTGGTTACCAGGGGGCACGTGGCGTCGATGGAGGTCAGGCGCCGCGCGTCGGACTGGACGCGGACGGAGGGGGCCACGCCGTGGGCGCTGAAGACGACGACGCTGCCCTCGGGGACCTCTTCCTCGGACTCGACGAAGATGGCGCCCTTCTTGCGGAGGTCGTCGACCACGTGCGGGTTGTGCACGATCTCCTTGCGCACGTAGACGGGCGGCCCGTACTTGCCGAGGGCGATCTCGACAACGTCGATGGCGCGCTCGACGCCGGCGCAGAAGCCGCGGGGATTGGTGAGTACGACGCGCCGTTTCTCTTGCACCATGATGTCCTACCTGAATGGGGCGGCGTTCGGTGGGCGAGTGAAGTGTACCATAGCCGCTCCCGCGCTTAGCCGCTCCTTCCTGTTAGAGCATTCAGAAAAGAGCATCCCGCCGAGTCCGGCGGGATGCGTTCGATTGCATGGTCGGGGAGAGAGGATTTGAACCTCCGACCTCTTCGTCCCGAACGAAGCGCGCTACCAAGCTGCGCTACTCCCCGGCGTGGCGCCGTGACCGGCCTTAGGCGAAGCCGTCGCCCCAAGCGTCGTCGAATGACGGAAGGAGATGCCCGCTGCCCGAAGCCAACGCCCCGAGCTTGTAGGAGTACCACTCCGCCTGCACCTTGGGCGGGACGGACTCGGTGTCGAGCCTCAGCGTTTCGTCTGTCTCCACTGTCCAGTAGGGACGGATCAGGTCTGAGGTCCTCCACTCCTTGTCGCCGGCCCGGTTCACAACGTCGTTCATTATAGCAAAGCAGGGGTTCGCTCCAACGCAGTCCAGGCTGCCGAAGGGCTGGGGCCGAGGGCCGCGGTTTGTGGAATAGGGCTGCGCCAACTACACTGCGCATCCGAGATTCGCGCGGCGGCGCTGAATCAGAGCGGGAGCGCAGAGGAGGATGCGATGGCAGATGACTCCGCCATGAGCTTGGAGCAGAAGATCGACCAGATGGAGTCGACGGAGCAGATACGGCAACTCGCCGCCCGCTACGCCCTCGCGCTCGACACCCGCAACTTCGACGACATGGTGCAGCTCTTCATTCCCAACGTGCAGGTGGGCCGCGACGCCTTCGGACGCGACAAGCTCCGCGCCTGGTTCGTCAAGACGATGAGCAACACCAAGAGCAGCATCCACTTCGTGGGCAACCACATCATCGACCTCGATCCCGACGACCCCGACAAGGCCCGCGGCGTGGTCTACTGCCGCGACGAGCTCGACCGCGGCGACATCTGGATCGTCGGCAAGATCCAATACTGGGACAGCTACGAGCGGCAGGAGGGCACGTGGTACTTCCGCCGCCGCAAGCTCATGCGCTGGTACGCCGTGGACGCCCTCGACCGCCCCGGCCACGGCAAGGACGTGACGGTCGACAGTGGAGGCAGCAGGGCGCTCCAGGTGGGTCAGCTCCCCGAAGCCTGGCCAAGCTGGGATAAGTACTGGACGCAGGACGTCCCCGCCATCGAATAGGGCCAGGGGAGAAGAGGGAAGACCACTCCGCCCCGGCCCTCCCTCAGTCCCTCCCATAAAGGGAGGGAGGTTTAAGGCGCCCCCTTCGGGGAGTATTCGCGTGATGCCCCGCCCCGGCTCCCTCTCAATCCCTCCCAGTGGGGCGAGGCGGGCTCAGCGGAGGGCGTCGCGGGCCTGGATGATGTGCTCAGGGACCGCGGTGGGGTAGTCGTGGGATTGGAGGGGTTCGAGACTGCCGGGGTCGATCTCCTCGAAGATGAAGGCTTCGCCGCCCGCGATGAAGTCGACGTGGCGGCCCCTGGCATGCGCCTCGATGGCGATGTCGATCAGGTCGCCGATCGATTCCTTCAGGTCGGGCGTGTCGAACTCGTAGAGGGCGAGGTACTTGTCGGGCGGGCCGCCGGGGTTCACGTTACGGAAGCGGCGCGCCGTCACGAAGCCCTTCGAGGCGCTGAGGTCGGGCAGGTGGGTGTGGGTGTACCAGCGGTTGTACTCCTCCTCGCGCTCGGGGTCGGTGCAATGGGTGAACACCATGAAGACACCCTTCGGCATGGCTGACCTCCTGCTATGGGCTTGGTTGCGGTGGGTTGGGAATAGCGGTCAACGCAGATTCGGGTTCACTCCCGCGCATCGAGACGAGTCAGGCGGCCGGACCAATTGAGGATGTGCCTGTCGGCGGTTGCGAGCCGGTGGCCCGGGAGCGCGGTGGCGACGATAAGCCGGTCGGCGGGATCGCCGTGCATGTCCGGCAGAAGGCCGGCGCGGACCGCGGTCACGCCGTCAACGGGGAGTTCGACGAGGCCCTGTTCCAGTTGCTCCCTGCGCCACGCGGCAACATCGAGGGTGACCTCTATGCGCCCCTTGGCTCGAAGCATGGCAACCTCCCAGAAAGAGATCGCGGAGACTGCCAAATCGTCTGACTGCCACGCCTCTTCAATGGCAGTTCGGGTGCCTGGCCCCAATTCGGGATCGCCCAGCCGCAGCCACAGCAGAACGTGCGTGTCGAGCAGCATCAAAGGAGGTCGTCCCAGTTCTTGCCGGTTGCGGCATCCCATTCCACGTCGATGGGCGCGATGATGTCGCCGAGGATCTTGACCTTGCCGCGGTCGATGCCGAAGAGGGTCTTGGGCTTTTCGCGGTACGGCGCCAGCCGCGACACCGGGCGTCCGTTCTTGGTGATGACGATCTCCTCACCGGTCTCGGCGACCTCGTCCATGAGCTTGAGGCACTTGGCCTTGAACTCGGAGGCCTTGATGGTCTTGGGTCCGCCTGCCGTCTTGCCGCTGTCTGGCTCCATGGCTCCGTCCCTATCGCCGAAGTGATGTCATTCTACCATGGTCACGACCATGGTCACTACCCGGCATGCTTTCTGGGAAGGCCTCGCATCCCCAGAGACCGCCGGCGCTCCCGGCCGTCGGCTATAATCGGCGCCGGTTGCCGACCTGGCCTCAACTCAAGACGAGAAAGCCCCTATGCAGCTCCAGTCCACCCGTATCAGCCTCGACGACGAGTACGCTGTCATGCGGCACTTCTGGGAGCAGGGCTGGACCGACGGGCTGCCCATCGTCGCGCCGACGCCGGAGCGCGTCGAGGGCTTCGTCGCCGCTGCCGGCCTGGAGCCGGAGGCCCTCGTCGGGGCCTACCAGACACGGGCCACGGCGCTCACCGCGGAAAAGCTGGCGGTCAACGCGGTCATGGCGGGCTGCCACCCCGAGTACATGCCGGTGCTCGTCGCCGCATTCGAAGGGCTGACCGACCCCGCC
>DAOUKZ010000135.1:0-8029 GCA_034420775.1 Dehalococcoidia bacterium | reverse complement strand
ACTCGTGGAAGTCGCTCGTCGCGATGCCCACGATGGCGGTCTGACCTGCGAGCGCTTTATCGGTCATGGGGTGGCCTGTTCAGGGGAGACGGAAGGCAGGGGGAGACTAGCCCCCGCGCTCCGACGCTGTCAAGGAAGACGGCCCCTCCGCCTAGTCGTCGTGGGCGGCTTCGACGAAGCGGGCGTCGAACGCGTTGTCAACGTCAAAGGGGGCCGACAGCGCATCGAACGCGGTCAGGTGGTCGTAGAGCGCCTGCCACTGCGCCTCCGTCATCGACCCCAATCCCCGCTGGGCGGTGACGTCGCTCTCCGCGCTCGCCAGCTCCCGCCGCAGCATGAAGCGCTGGTGCTCGCGGTCCTCCAGCGGCGCGAACTCGAGGATGATGTCGAGGGTCGCCTCTTCGTTCTCCATGGCGAACTCGACGGCCCGCAGCGTCGCCGCGACGAACCGCTCGATGACGTCGCCCTTCTCCTCCAGCGTGTCGCCGTTGACGACGTAGGTGAGGCCGAGCTGGGGCACGCCGAAGTCGATGGGGTCGAAGATGGTCACGGGGAAGCCAAGGTTCGCCAGGACGTTCGGCTCGTTCGCCTTGAAGACGGCGAGCACGTCGACCTGCCCCTCGCTGAGGACGCGGGGATCGAAGCCGACCCTAATCTCCTCTACGGTCGACCGGTCGACATCCGCGGCTTCGAGGATGGCCAGGTAGGCCGGGGGCACCGTCCCCTTATAGCCGAAGCGCTTCCCTTCCCAGTCCTTGGGCGTGGCAATGCCGGAGGATTCGAGCGCGATGAAGGCCTGCTGCCCCTCCTGTCCAAAGAGCGTGACGGCGGTGATGGGGACGCCGTCGGCGTTCCGCTGGAGGACGTCGCCGGCGTCGGCGGTGGTGATGTCGATTTCGCCGGATGCGAGGAGCGGGATGTGCTGCCCGCCCTGCGAGTGCAGGATCTCGACCTGCAGACCTTCGTCGGCGAAGTAGCCCTGCTTCTCCGCCACGAACGCGGCGGCGAACGGGAGGTTGGCTTGGGGCTTGAAGCCGGTCATGAAGGTGACCTGGTCGGGTTCGTCCGAGCCGCATGCGGCGACGGCGAGCGCGGCGAGCACAGCCGCCAGAGCGGCGAGCAGGCTCCATCCGCCGGGGAGGCGCGCCCACCTGGAAACATGTTCGCTCACAACGTGCACTCCTTGCGCTCGCTTGAAGTCATTTGCTGGGGACATGTTCGCCGCGCATGATCGAGATCACCTCCCTGGTGAAGGTCTCGATCTGGCGTTGCTGGTCGAAGGAAGCGAAGCGGACCACGATTTCTTGCGCGCCCGCTTCAGCGTACTCGCGGAGGCGTGTGGCGACCGCCTCCGGCCCCGCGAACGGGCCCCACTTGTCGGCCCAGAAGTTGAGGCCATAGTAGCGGCGGATGAAGTCGTCGGCCTCGGCGACTGCCGCCTCCTCGTCATCGCGGATGTTGACCGTGACGTAGAAGACGGCTCGCAGCGCGCCGGGGTCGCGCCCCGCCTCGGCGGCGTGGCCGCGGACGCGGCGCAGCACCTCGGCGAAGTCCTCAGGCGAATCGGAGATGCCGATCACGCCGTCGGCGTAGCGGCCGGCGCGGCGGTATTGGGCGTCGCCGCCCGTGGCGAGGTGGCAGGCGAGCAGCAGGGGGACGCCGCCCGCCTGGACGGGTTTCGGGTCGAGGGTGGCGCCGCGGACGGTGTGGAAGCGGCCCTCGTGGGTCACGCCGTCCTCGGTCCACAGGCGTTTGCAGAGGCGGACGATCTCGGTCATGCGCGCGCCGCGCTCCTTCGGGTCAATCCCCGCCGCCAGCCACTCGTTGCGCTGGGCCTCGTTGAAGGCGCCGCCGACGCCGGCGCCGAGGTCGAGGCGCCCGCCGGAGATCACGTCGACCGCGGCGGCGGTCTGCGCGAGCAAGACCGGCTGACGCAACGGCGCGAGCAGTACCGCGGTGCCGAGACGCACACGGTTGGTGCGCGCCGCCACCGCCGCCAGCGTGGCGAGCGGTTCGAGCCGAGGCTTGGCGACGAGGCTGTCGCCGGCCCACACCGAATCGAAGCCGAGCTTTTCGGCGCGCTCGGCGAGGTCGAGCACCGAGGCGGCGGACGTTCCTTCGTTGTCGCCGCGCCCGCCAAGGAGCAGGCCGCGAGTGGGGAGCAGGAGACCGAGGCGGGGCACGCTCACGCGGGCGTCTCCTCGGCGGTGGACGCGAACGCGTCCTCGGGGATGCGTCTCCGCCATTGGTCGAGGTCGGCGTCGAGGCTGGGCCGCGCCGCGCGGTAGATGCCGAGGCCGTAGGGCGTGTCGAGATCGAAGGCGAGCCCGGGCCGGTCGATGGTCTCGCAGGGGATGCCGGCCCTGCGGCAGAGGCCGGCGTGGGTGGGGAGGCTGTCCCTGCCGAACCGCAGCGGAGGCAGCATGCCGTGGGGGGCGAGCAGCGCGTTGGTTCCCCCGTCGCGGGCCGCCTTGGCGAGCACCGTCCGGCTCAGTCCCTCGGATGCGCCGGCGATGAAGTCGATATCGCCGGGCACGACGAGGCCCAGGTCGGCGGGCAGGATGAGCACGGCGGCGGCGCCGTCCCCATACGCGTCGCGCGCCGCCGATTCCAGGGCGGGGTTGAGGGCGGCGGCGTCGCCGAGCCACGCCGCGCCGTGTCCGGCGGCGGCGTCGCGGACCCAGCGGTCGCCGCCGACCACGCGCGTCTCCGCGATCGTCCGGGCGCGAGCGGCCGCGCCGAGCACGTGGTCGAGCATCAAAAGAGCGAGCGCGGCCCGCGAGCGCGGGTCGAGGACGCGCCGCAGGCGCCGCTTGGCCGTCGCCAGCGGCTTCATCGGGACGAGGCAGATGATGGGGCCGGCGGTCATTGGGCCATTTCCCGTGCGCCGAGGCGTTCTTCGACGATCTCCAGCACCTCGTGGGCCAGACGTTCCTTCGATGCGGGATCGGACATAATCGTGTCCCGCGTCACCGGCTCGATGCCCTGCGCGCGCACCGCATCCGCCTCGGCGGCGTCTTCGTGGTCGATGACGAGCACGTCGCAGAGGCCGGCGAGGCGCTTGGCGACTCCCGCGCTGCTCACGTCTTCGCCGAGCTCGCCCATGAGCTTGGCGGCGGGGCCGCGCAGCGCCCGCCCGCCGACGAGCGGGCTGACCGCGACGCGCGGCCCGCGGAAGTTCGCCACGCGGTCGCGGATCCCGGCGACGGCCAAGATCGGCGCGATGCTGATCACGGGGTTGGAAGGACAGAAGACGATGGCGTCGGCCTCGTCGAGGGCCTTCGCCGCGGCGGGAGAGGGGACGGCGGCGCCGCTGCCCTCGTAGGAGACGCCGGCGGCGACGGGCTCGCAACGGTGCTCGACGAAGTAGCTTTGCAGCGAGAGCGGCCCGCCCTCCGTCTCGATGACGGTCCGGAGCCGGTCGTCGGTCGCGGGCGCGAGGCCGCAGGGAACGCCGAGGCGCTGGGAGAGGTCATGGGTGACCTGGCTGAGGGAGAGGCCGTCGCGGAGCATGCGCGTTCGAAGGACGTGGGTGGCGAGGTCGAGGTCGCCTAGCGAGAACCAGCTCTCCTCGCCGTAGCGCCGGAACATCTCGATGCCGTGGAAGGTCTCATCGGCGAGACCCCAGCCCCGCTCCTCGTCGACCAGACCCGCGAGGGTGTACATCTGCGTGTCGAGGTCGGGGGAGACGTGGAGTCCATAGAAGGTTTCGTCGTCGCCGGTGTTCGAGATCACCGTCAGCCGCGCCGGGTCGGCCACGCGGCTCAGGCCCCAGGAGAGCTTGGCGCCGCCCACGCCCCCGGCGAGGGCCGCAATCCGGAGCGCGCTCGGCTGTCTCTCGTCGATGTCGGGTCCGCCTTCGGCCGGGCGCCCTCGATAGGGCCGTCTCTCTGACAGGGCGCAATTCTAGCATACCCGCGCCGTGGCCCTCATTGTGCAAACATCCCCCGTAGGGGCGCGTCGCGACGCGCCCGTCCCCCGCCAACCGCCCACCCCATCAAAGCCCTCCCTCAATCCCTCCCATAAAGGGAGGGAGGTTTAATCGGCCGCCCCCTCCGGCCTTTCCCCCTGTTGGGGGAAACTGAAAGAGGGCGCGCGCCGTCGGGCGCGCCGGAGGGGCTGGGCGGGGTGCGCCGGCGTCAACGCAGCCCGGGCGCGGCGCGCATGGCTAGTCCGCCGCCGCCCCGAACGCGACGGCCGTCCAGGGGCCGGGGCCGTTGACGTTGAGGGCCCGGGCCTCGAAGATGTAGCGTTCGCCGGACGTCAGGCCGCTGGCCACCACACCGCGGGGGTTGAAGCATGTGTACCCGCTGCAGTTACGGATGACATCATGTGGCTGCCAGGTCGGGCTCGATCCTAGATCAAACGACCCTTGGAGCAACCCTGACGTGTAGGCGTCATGAGAGTCGGCCTTGCGGTAGCGCCACTCGTAGGCGTAGACCTTTGAGCCACCATCGTTCGCCGGGGGCTCCCAGGTAAACCGGAGCTTGCCGGCGCCAAGGTGGAAAACGTCCCCACCAGATACGTGACCCGGAACGGTCGTCTCGACCTGCGGGAGATCGAACTGTAACGTCGGGGTACCCATGCCCAGGCGCTCGACAGGATCGGTATCTGGGTCATTGTCGTGGTCCAATGAGAGGTTCTGGTGTACGGCGACTTGGTACCGCGACGCCGTCAGGCCGGTGAGCAAGTGCTCGCGGTCGTCCAGGCTCTTGACGACCTCTTCCCACCCCGACCAAGCAGATTGCGCGGTGTCCCAATACCGGCTGCGCACAACGTAACCGTCGGCGTTCGCTGTCTTGGACGGGGCTGACCACCGCACCAACACCTTGCCCTTTCCGGCTGACCCCGAGAATGGGGCCGGGACTCGTTCACCCGCTTGAACTTCGTGCGCGTTATCCAGGCGCAGGGGCCTCATGTACGTCTCGTCAAGGTCGTCCGTGGACTCGTCGTCATACGTCGCAACTGCCCGGATGTTGTAGTTGCCGCCTGGATAGACGTCCAGACTTATCAGGGTGCGTGGCGGGCAGTTGATCGAGCCGCCATTGATCCAGCACTTGGCTGATGCGTTGGGTTTGTTCGCGTCGACCATCATAAAGACACGGCCGAACGTAGCGTTGTAATTCGGTGTGTTGTCAACGAACCAGACCCGCAGGGGCTCGGACTGAGCAACAAACACGGGGGTTTTTTGCGACGTTGCCGTATTGTCGTTGGTGAACACCGTCACGACATGGGCTTGGTACTCCGTGCCCTCGGTCAGGCCATTGATGTGTCTGTTGAGGTTAGAACCGATGGTTTGGCGTTCGTCCGGCAGGAAGAGCCCGCAAATCTCCGCTTGGCTATCGTTTGGGTCAGTGACACAGTCGTCGGTCGCCGGTACCCTGACGGCGTCCGCACCTTGCCCGACTGGCCAGTACAGGACGTAATACCCCTTGACGGTAGTGGGCGGGTTCGCACCCGCGTCCCAAGACACATGGGCGTCCAGAGTGTTCCCCACACTCACCCGGACGTTCGTAGGGCTACCAGGGGGCGACGTTCTCTTGACGTACTCGCCGTCGTCTAGAACCCAGGATTCTGCAGCGGGCACGGGCAAGTCTTCGGTGGCGCTCGTGTTCATCCACGCGGCGTCAAGCGAGGCCTTGTCGACGCCCCTGCCGCGGGCGTCGATGATGATCACGCGGAACTCGTACGTGCTGGGGTCAAAGTTGCCGAACAGGAAGCCTGCAAGGTCTTCCTCGCTGTTCGGCACGCGGTAGGTCTCGTTCCAGGCGGTGCGGCCCTGCTCGCGGTACCCGATGATCACGCCACCGGCCTCGCAGCCTGCTCCGCCGGCGTTCGTCCAGGAACCCTTCGCATGAACCCCGTACTCGTCCCGCACGGCCTCGACGGTCAACGTGACGGAACAGTCCGCGGGCACGTTGAGCTCCATGACGACCGGGCCCGCTTCGGCCTCTTGGAACGTAGCCCACGCCTGCACCTGATACAGCGCAGGATCGAGCCCGGGGAGCGTAAACGACGTGCGGGCCGGGTCCGCAATGATGATGTCGATCGAGAACCCTTGCTCGTCGACCAAGATGAACCTGAACCCCGTGAGCTCGCAGCCGTCAGGCGGTGTTGGGGCGGTCCACGACACCACCAGGGCGTTCTCGACGCCCAAGGCCGTCAGGTTCTCCGGGACGGCATCAGCGCACAGCTCTGGATTCGGCGTGGGCGTCGGAGTCGCCGTAGCGGTCTCGGTAGTAGGCTCTGGCGTGGGAGTCGGTGACGGCGTCACCTCACCCTTTGGCTGCCGCTCTTGCTCCTCGCCAGTCTCGACCTGCTCAGACTCCTCCGGAGTAGGCGACGCCTCGACCGTGGGCGTGGCAGGCTCAGCCGTAGGCGTCGGTGTAGGCGGCTCAGGGGTGGGCGTCGGGTTCGCGACGGCGCCGGGCTCTCGGTCCGCCCACGTCAGCGTGAGCGGGTCGGACGCGGCCGATTTCCCAGGGTACGACACGACAACGCGGAACGTCTCCTCGATTGGGCCGTACGAGATGTACTTGAAGACGCGCTCCGAGCCGAACGAGCGCCAGTCTCCACCGAGGTAAAGCTGCCATGTGAAGCCCGGGTTACCGGGCGGGGCGTTCTCGATGGTGGGCCGGAGGGTGACCTCCTGGCCGATGGCGGGGTCCTGCACGTTCGAGGTGATCGAGACCTTGATCTTTGCACCATCGTCGGCCAGCGCCGTACTCACGGCGAACCACAGGGCCAGCACGACGGCGCCCAAGACGCCAAGCCTTGGGATCGACAGCGCTCCCATGACGCTCCTGACTCACCCACTGACGCAAGACCGGTACTCCTATGATCGAAATGCGAGGGAGATTATACATTTGATGGCAAGAATCCGTGAGGAATATTATGTCTATGCACATTAACGCCTATACGCGGCACCATTCGTGGTACCAGGGTGTGGCGGTTGGAGGGGGAGGGCCCTCCCATCAGTCTCTCCCATAAAGGGAGGGAGGTCTAAGGGGGGAGTCTCCCGGCCAGCGGGCGCTGGAACTTCGGTGGGGATGGATATAGGCTACGGGCTGGATGCGGGGCCGGCACAGTGACGAGAGCGGAGGGCGCCGGATGAAGACGACCGATGGGATGGAAGACAAGTTCGAAGAGGCCGAACGGGGTCTGGACTGGCTGGAGAAGCTAGAGGCCTTGCAGGCCCGCTCCGCCTCCGACCGGGCCGCCTATGAGGTCGCGGAATACGTCATGAAGCTGCGGGCGGCGGTCACCGATCTGGCCGGAGACCGCACCGGCGCAGAACTGGTTGAGGCCGTGGGAGTGAAGACGGCGCTTCTTGTGGAGGAGCTGCGGCGGGCAGGGGACAGCGATTATTGGAACACAAAGATCCGCCCCGCTCTCCTCAAATCGGACTTCCCCCGGCCGTCCTAGCCGGTCTCTGGGCCGGCTGCCAGGGGAGGCGGCGCCATGACCACCGACACCCGCCCCACCGTCTTCCAAGGACTCAACGTCCTCGACCTCTCGCGCGGCTTCGCCGCCGCGCTGGCCACGATGGTCATGGCCGACAACGGCGCCGCCGTCGTCCGAGTCGAGCAGGCGGGCGCGCCCGACCCCCTCGCCGCGCTCCCCGGCTACCACCAGTGGCACCGCGGCAAGGAGCGGTCTGAGCTCGACCTGCGCGACGCCGCCGGTCTGGCCCGCGCCGTCCAACTGGCATCCGAGGCCGACGTGCTGGTCGAGACCTTCCCGCCGGGAAAGGCGGAGCGCTTGGGCCTCGGCTACGCGACGCTGTCGGCGGAGAACCCCGGTCTGGTGCACTGCTCGATCACCGGCTTCGGCGAACGGGGCCGCTACGCGGGTTACAAGGACCACGAGGGCGTGGTGGCCGCGGCCGCCGGACGGATGCGGGAGTTCGGGCGCATGTTCGGCGTCGACCGCCCCGTCTACTCTTCGGTGCGGGTGGCGAGCTTCGGCGCGTCGCAGACGGCGCTGCAGGGAATCGCGGCGGCGCTCATCGTCCGCCACCGCACCGGAC
>DAOUKZ010000134.1:0-5438 GCA_034420775.1 Dehalococcoidia bacterium | reverse complement strand
GTACGGCGAGTTCTTCATCGCAGGAATGGGCGCCGAGGCCATCCTCGAGCTTATGCAGAAGCTGGACCTTGACGCCTTCCGTGACAAGCTCCAAGGGGAGATTCGTTCCACCTCGGGCCAGCGCCGGAAGAAGGCGACGAAGACGATCCGGGTCGTCGAGGCGTTTCGCAAGAGCGGCAACAGCCCCGAGTGGATGATCATGCGGGTGCTGCCCGTGCTGCCCCCCGATCTTCGTCCCATGGTGCAGCTCGACGGCGGCCGCTTCGCCACCAGCGACCTCAACGACCTCTACCGCCGCACCATCAATCGCAACAATCGGCTGCGCCGCCTCCTTGAGCTCGGCGCGCCCGAGATCATCATTCGCAACGAGAAGCGCATGCTGCAGGAAGCGGTCGACGCGCTGATTGACAACGGGCGGCGGGGCCGCGCCATCGAGGGCAGCCACAACCACCGCCTGAAGTCGCTCTCCGACATGCTCCGCGGCAAGCAGGGCCGGTTCCGCCAGAACCTGCTCGGCAAGCGCGTGGACTACAGCGGCCGCTCGGTGATCGTCGTGGGGCCGGAGCTCGCGCTGAACCAGTGCGGCCTGCCGAAGAAGATGGCCCTCGAGCTGTTCAAGCCCCTCGTCATGCACCGCTTGGTGGCCCTGGGCCTCGCCCACAACATCAAGAGCGCCAAGCGCATGGTCGAGCGCGTGCGTCCCGAGGTCTGGGACGTGCTCGAAGACGTGATCCGCAACCGGCCAGTCTTCCTCAACCGCGCCCCGACCCTCCACCGGCTGGGCATTCAGGCCTTCCAGCCCATTCTGATCGAAGGCAGCGCCATCCAGATTCACCCGCTCGTCTGCGCGGCGTTCAACGCCGACTTCGACGGCGACCAAATGGCCGTGCATGTCCCGCTCTCCCAGGCGGCTGTGCTCGAGGCCAAGCGTCTGATGTTGAGCACGCGAAATATGCTCTCCCCGAGCTCGGGCGAGCCGCTTGCCGCGCCGACCCTCGACATCGTCATGGGCTGCTACTACCTCACCCAGACCCGTCCCGGCGCCAAGGGCGAGGGCCGCAAGATCAACTCGCCCTGGGACGCGAAGCTTCTGCATGACCTTGGGGAGATCGACCTGCAGGCTGTCGTCCAGGTGCGCGGCATCCGGGGCAAGACCGACTACACGGAGACGACCGTGGGGCGCATCATCATGAACGAGGTCGCGCCCGAGGACTCGGGGATCCGCTTCCGGAACGAGGTGATGGACAAGGGCGAGTTGAAGGAGCTCGTCGCCGAGGCCTACCAGCGGCTCGGCAATGAGGGCACCGCCGCGGTGCTCGACAACATCAAGGGACTCGGCTTCCGATACGCCACCCAGTCCGGCGCCACCATCGCCATCAACGATATCCAGGTGCCCGGCGTCAAGTCGGAAATACTCGACGGCGCCGACAACGAGGTCCAGGACCTCGACAAGCAGTACCAGCGCGGCCTGATCACCGACGACGAACGCTACCGCCAGACGGTGGACACGTGGACCAAGGCCTCGGAGTCGATGGAGGAGGCGATTCAGACCCACCTCCCCGACTACGGATCGCTCGACCTCATGTCGAGCTCCGGCGCGAAGGGTAATATCGCACAGATCAAGCAGATGGCCGGGATGCGCGGCCTGATGACCGACCCCCGCGGCCGGATCATCGAGCTGCCGATCCGTTCGAGCTTCCGCGAGGGCCTGACCGTCCTCGAGTACTTCATCTCGACGCACGGGGCGCGGAAGGGTCTCGCCGACACCGCGCTCAGGACCGCCGACTCCGGCTACCTGACGCGGCGGCTCATCGACGTGTCGCAGGACGTGATCATCAAGAGCGAGGACTGCGGGACGGACGAAGGCATCTGGATCATGGACCGCCCCGACAAGCCGCTCATGGGCAAATTCGAGGAGCGCATCGTCGGGCGCTATGCGGCGACCCCCGTCGCCGACCCCATCACGGGCGAGGTGTTGGTCGACCGCAATGAGGAGATCGACGAGGGTCTCGCCGAGCTCTTCACGAGCCAGCTTCACGACTTCCGCGTCGAGGCCCTGAAGCAGCTCGGCGTTCCCGAGGATGACCTCAGCGCCGCCGACACCTGGATCGAGGCGGTGCGGTACCTCACCGACCGCAAGGGCATGGCGCAGGAAGAGGCCGAGACCGCGATCGGTATTGAGCACCACCGCGTTCATGTGCGCTCGCCGCTGACCTGCGAGGAGCGCCGCGGCGTCTGCCGGCTCTGCTACGGGCGGAGCCTTGCAAAAGGCGAGCTCGCCCAAGAAGGCGAGGCGATGGGGATCATCGCCGCTCAGAGCATCGGCGAGCCGGGCACGCAGCTCACTATGCGGACGTTCCATACCGGCGGCATCGCCGGTATCGACATCACCAGCGGCCTGCCGCGCGTCGAAGAGCTCTTCGAGGCCCGTGCTCCGAAGGGCCAGGCCATCATCGTGGAGATCGACGGCCACCTCGAAGTCGCGCAGACCGAGGAAGGACGCCGTATCACGGTGGTGCATACCGAGGTCTACAGCGACGACCACGAGGTTCCGAAGAAGTACGAGGTCCTGATCGAGAACGATTCCATCGTCGAGGTCGGCTCCAAGCTGGCCCGGCCGAAGGGGGCCAAGGACGAGGAAGACGAGGATGCCGAGGGCACGGTGACAGCCCGGATCGCGGGCCGCGCCGAAGTGGGCAAAGGCGTCATCACCATCTCCTACGAAGAGCGCGAGGAGCGCTCCTACGCCATACCCGCCGCGGCCCGCATCATCGTGCAGGACGGCGACGAGGTCCGGGCCGGCGATCCGTTGACCTCCGGTCCGCTGAACCCGCAGGACATCCTGCGCGTCCTGGGGCGCGAAGAGGTCGAGAAGTACCTCGTCGAGGAGGTCCAGAAGGTTTACCGCGCGCAGGGTGTGACCATCAACGACAAGCACATCGAGATCGTGGTGCGCCAGATGCTGCGCAAGGTGCGGGTCGAGACGCCCGGCGACACCGAGCTGCTGCCGGAGCAGATTCTCGACCGGTTCGCCTATCAGGAAGTCAACGACAAGGTGATGGCCGAGGGCGGCGAGCCCGCCACCGCGGTTGCCGTGCTCTTGGGGGTCACCAAGGCGTCGCTGAATACGGAGAGCTTCCTGGCGGCGGCGTCGTTCCAGGAGACCACCAGGGTGCTCACCGAGGCCGCGGTCAGCGGCACGGTGGACCGGCTGCAGGGGCCGAAAGAGAACGTCATTATCGGGCGTCTCATCCCCGCGCAGTCCAAGGAGGTCATGGCGGAGCTCGCGGCGCCGAAGGAGCCCCCCCTCACCCTGCTCGAACCGATTGGGGACGGCGAGGGCTTCGAGATCGCGCTGGGCGACCGCTCCGACGACGAACTTGCGGCGATGCTCGAAGCGGCCCCCGGCGAGGCTGCGCCCGAAGCGGCCCCCGCCGGCGCCGTTCCCGAGGAGCAGCGCATCTTCGAGCCGGAGCCCGATCCGGTCCCGACCCGCATCTTTGAGCCGGAGCCCGACCCCGAGCCGCGCCACTACGAGCCCGACGACGACGAGCCGATACGGCCCGACTAGCCATGAGCGAACTCCGCGATCAGTTGGACGACTCGAGAGGGCGCATCGCCGATCTCGTGGTGCGTCTTTGACCTCGCCGGCAAAGAGCGTGAGCTAGCCGCACTGGAGCGCCGCTCCGCCGCGTCCGACTTCTGGAATAACCAGGAAGAGGCCCGCGACGGCATGCGGCGCATCGCCGAGTTGCGCGACACTGTCTCCGAGTGGCGGGGGCTCGAGCGCGACGCCGGCCAGCTCGGCGAGCTGCTCGACCTGGCCGAGAGCGAGGACGACCGCGCCGTCCAGGACGAGGTCGCCCGCGACGCCGCCGCGCTCGCCGCCCGTCTCGACCGCCTCGAGTTCGACCTCGCCCTCAGCGGCCCCTACGACGCTCGCAACGCGCTGCTCTCTATCCACGCCGGCGCCGGGGGCACCGAGTCGCAGGACTGGGCTGAGATGCTCCTCCGCATGTACCTTCGCTGGGCGGAGCGCCGCGGCTTCGAAGCCGCCGTCCTCGACATCTCCCATGGCGAGGAAGCCGGCCTCAAGAGCGCCCATATCGACCTGAAGGGCAAGTATGCCTACGGCTACGCCAAGTCGGAGAAGGGCTCCCACCGCCTCATCCGCCTCTCCCCCTTCGACGCCGACCACGCGCGGCATACCTCCTTCGCCCTCGTCGAGGTCATGCCCGAGGCGGACCCGGTCGAGGTGACTATCGACCCCGACGATCTCCGCCTGGACTACTTCCGCGCCAGCGGTAAGGGCGGGCAAAACGTGCAGAAGAACTCGACGGCGGTGCGCGTCGTTCACGAGCCGACGGGCATTACCGTTTCCGTACAGAACGAGCGCTCGCAGCGCCAGAACCGCGAGGCTGCGATGACGATCCTCGCCTCCCGCCTCATGCGCCTCGAAATGGAGAAGCAGGCGAAGGAGAAGGCGCGGCTCAAGGGCGAGTACGTGCCGGCGGAGTGGGGAAACAAGATCCGTAGCTATATCCTCCACCCCTACAAGATGGTGAAGGACCACCGGACCGAGTACGGCTCGTCCGACCCCGACGCCGTCCTCGACGGCGACCTCGACCCCTTTCTCGGCGCCTACATCCGGCTCATGGCCGGCGGCAACGGCGGCTAGGAGCCCAGGAACGCCTAGGCGAAGGCGCTGATCACCTCGTTAGAGAAACGCTCGGCGATGCGGCGGTCCCAGGGGCGCGGCGTCATGATCACGATGTGGGTAACGCCGACCTCGGCGTAGCGCGCGACCTCCTCGCGCATCTCGGCCGTGCTTCCGATCAGGGCGCCGGCGCGCACCCGAGCCTCCAGCGACTCTCCTTCGACGCTGTTGCGTGCCTGGGCGGCCGCGCCCCGCTCTTGCAGCCCGCGCCCCCGTTTCTCGATGACCTCGCGCGTCCGCCCGGCATCGTCGGTGAGCACCATGTCGCAGTAGCGCATGTACTCGATCTCGGCAGGGTCGCGCCCCCGCTCGGCGCAGAGCGCCTCAATGCGCGCGATCTTCTCCGCCGCGTAGGCCGGGGTGCTGAGGCTTGCCCAATACTGCGCGTGCTTCGCGGTGAGCGCGAGGCCGGTCTCGCCCACGGCGGCGATGAGCACCGGCGGACGCGGCTGCTGCACCGGCTTGGGCTCCATCGGCGCGTCGGTGAGTTGGTAGTGCTTGCCCTCGTAGGAGAACGAACGCTCCGTCCACAGGCCGTGGACCACGTCGAGGGCCTCGCCGAGCATCTCCTGGCGCACCTTCAGTCCCGGGAACGGGATGCCGTAGGCATCGTGGTCCCCCTTCGACCACGCGGCGCCGATGCCGAGGATGAGCCGGCCGTTGCTCATCACGTCGATCGTCGAGCAGATCTTCGCGAGCATGGCGGGGTGCCGGTAGGTGA
>DAOUKZ010000133.1:0-3805 GCA_034420775.1 Dehalococcoidia bacterium | reverse complement strand
GGGGGCAAGTATGGGAAATGTGATTGCCGCCCTTGTGGTTGTCTCCTTTCCGCGGGAGACCCGCGTCGTTCGGGCCAGCGTACTTTCCCTTCGGGAACAGCAATTCGTCGAAGCGGCGCGGGCTATCGGCGCGCGCACGAGCCGCATCCTTGCCTTCCACATCTTCCCGAGCACGGTCCCGCCGTTGATCATTCAGGGCACCTTCACCTGCGCGCTCGCCATCCTCACCGAGGCGACCCTCTCCTTCCTCGGCGCCGGCATCTCCCCCGACATTCCGAGTTGGGGCAACATGATGGCGGAGGGGAACTACTACGTGCAGGTCGCTATCTGGGTCATTGTCTTCCCGGGGACCGCCCTGGGGCTGACGGTCATGGGCGTCAGCCTCGCCGGAGACGGACTGCGCGACCTGCTCGACCCGAGAATCGCCCGCACCTAATGCCGTTGGGTGTGATCTAGACCGCAAACGTTGAGTCGGAGGAGGCGTACAACATGGCCTACGAAGGAATGATCGCGGAGACGACAAGCATGGTGGGGTTCGAAAGAGACGTCATCTCGGCATATCTGGCGCGGCCTTTGGGGGCGGGGCCCTATCCCGGTGTGGTGCTCCTGCATCACGCCCCCGGCTGGGACGAGTGGTACTGGGAGACCACGCGCAAGTTCGCCCACCACGGCTACGTTGCGATCTCACCGAATCTCTACCACCGGGCGGGCGAGGGAAGCTCCGACGACGTAGCGGCTCGCGTCCGCGCCGCCGGGGGCGTCGCCGACGACCAGGTCGTGGGCGATACGGACGGCGCGGTGCAATACCTGCGCTCGCTGCCGATCATCAACGGCAAGGTCGGGTTGATCGGCTCATGCTCCGGAGGCCGTCAGGCATTCCTCGCCGCCTGCCGGCTCACGAACCTGGACGCGGTGGTTGAGCTATGGGGCGGGCGCGTCGTGATGTCGGAGGACGAGCTCACCGACAAGCAGCCCGTCGCCCCCATCGACTACACCGAACACCTGTCTTGCCCTCTGCTCGGGCTCTTCGGCCAAGAGGACATGAACCCTCCACCCCACCAGGTAGCGCTGCACGAGGCGGCGTTGAAGAAACACGGCAAAGACTACGAGTTCCACATGTACGACGGCGCGGGGCACGGCTTCTTCTACCATGACAGGCCCGCCTACCGCGTGGAGCAGGCGCTGGACGGTTGGGGCAAGGTCTTCGACTTCTTCGAAAGGCACCTGCCCGCCGGCGCCGGATGACCGCGGAGATAGCGCGATGTGCACGTCAATCGTAGAGATCGTCAGCGTCGAGGGCAGCGGGAAAGCCGCCTCGGGCTGGTTTCCGGTGGAGCAAGCCGTCGTGGACTACGATCACCCAACCCACGCCATGTTGGAGGAGAGTATCAACATCGACGTCGTCAATCCCTCACTGCCTCCAGGGATGCGCGTCGCGCTCGAGCTGACCCCCGACTCTGCCCGCGCCCTGGCGCATTCGATCCTGAGCGCCGTCGAGGCGGCTCACGAGTGGCGCGTCGAGCACGGCGGCAAGCGGCCATGAGCGCCAACCTCGGCAAGCTGATATCGGGCGACTCTCACGTCTTCGAGCCCGAAACGCTGTGGTGGGACCACCTCGCTCCCAAGTGGGGCGACGCCCTGCCTCGCGTCTACGACGAATACCAGGGCAAGAAGGGCCCGTTCTTCCGCCGCGCCGAGAACGAGATCATCGACATGACCGCCCGCCAGAGGGTGCGCGACGCGAAGCTCGACCGCCGCCTCCAGCAGGCCGGCACCGATCCTGATCTCAGGTTGAGCTACCAGGACCAAGAAGACATCAGGGCCGAGGTGCTCAATCCCACCGAGGCGTTGGGCATGTTCCGGTACAAGAACCGGGAGCTGCTGCGGGACTGCTGCGAGGTCTACAACGACTGGCTCGCCGAGTTCTGCTCCCGCAGCCCGGAGCGGCTGGTCGGCACCGCCTTGATTCCCATCGAGGACATCGACTGGGGTGTCGGGGAATTGGAACGCACCACGGCCATGGGGCTCAAGGGAGCCATGATCGGCCTGCAGCCGCCGGAGGGGTATTCCCCCTACCATCGCCCGGTGTATGACCGGTTCTGGGCGGCGGCCCAAGACCTGGGCGCGCCCCTAACCCTGCACATCGTCACCGGCCGGGTGCGAAGCCACATGTCCCTGAGCACGCCGTCCGAGAGAGTGGAGATGCCCGTGGCCATCGTCTCGCAGCGCGCCGAGGTCATGAGCGTGCTGGCGCGGGACTTCATCTATGGCGGCATCCTCGACCGCTTTCCCGGCCTGACACTCCTCTGCAGCGAGTTCGAGGTCTCCTGGATACCGTGGTTCATGAACGAGATGGATAGGAACATGCAGCGGACTTGGGTCACGACCTACGGCCATGACCCGCCGAAACTGAAGCCCAGCGAGTACATGCGGACCAGAGTCTGGCATGGGTTCATTGATGACCCCTACGTCCGCGAGCTGGCGCCCCACATCGGCCCGGACCGCCTCGTCTGGGGCTCGGACTTCCCCCATCCCGAAGGAATCGGGACCAACGCCAAGGAGACCTTGGCCACCCTCGTCGATGGTATGCCGGAAGAGACCCTAGCGAAGGCAACCGCAAATAACGCCGCGGCGCTCTGGGACCTGCAGTAGCACGCTTGGGCATGCCGCGCCGTCGGACGCCGCTTTTGGAGTCCTAGAGGAAATCATGCGCTTTAGCCTGGCCGGAATCGCGGGCTTGAACTGGAGCCGGCTGCTGGAAGCGGCAACCACGGCAGAGGAATTGGGCTTCCACGGCTTCTATGCGTCGGACCATCTGCTGACGCCCGGCCCCGGCCCCACCACGATTACGCCGAGCTCCCTGGAGCATTTGGACGCCCTGACCGCGGTCGCGGCGCTCGCCGGGCATACGCGGACGTTGCGCCTCGGCACGATGGTCGTCGGAAACCTCTTCCGCCACCCGGTCATACTCGCCAAAGCAGTCAGCACCATCGACCACGCCAGCGGCGGACGAGTGGAATTGGGAATTGGCGCCAATTGGCGCAGGGAAGAGTGCGACATCTACGGGTTCCCCTTTCCTCCGTTGCAAGAACGGCTTGGCCGTCTCGAAAACACCCTCCACATCCTCACGTCGCTGTGGGGCCGGGAGCGCACCACCATCCAAGGCGGCCATCACGAGCTCTCCGACGCTCCGTTTCTTCCCAAGCCGCTCCAACAACCCTGGCCGCCGATCATCATCGGCGGCGCCAACGACGAGACCTTGCGCTTGGCGGCGCTCTACGCCGACGAGTGGAATGGGCTCGGTCCCGTCTCACACGTCCGGGAACGGTCCCTAAGGCTGGACGCCCTTTGCCGCGAACAGGGGAAGGACCCCTCGATCATTCGCCGCTCGGTCGTCGTCCCACTGCACCTAACGGACGACGCAGCGGAGGTAGCCCGTCTGACGGAGGGCATTGCCGCCGTCACCCGCGCGAACCCGCAACGCTGCTCGGCGGAACTCGCGGCTCAACCCGATGACGTCGTGGCGGGAGAGTCGGCGCTCCTAGGCAGCGTCGAGCAAGTCGCCGCCGGTGTCGACTCGCGGCGGTCCGCCGGCATCGATCACATCGTGTTCTTCACGCCGCGTCCCTGGGACGGACCCATGTTGGAGCGCTTCGCAAGAGACGTGATGCCGCTCTTTCCCTAGGTGCCGCGGGACAGCCCCATCGGGGACAAACCTGGAAGGGGGCGTTGGGGCGGCCGCCCTCCTCGATCATCTTGCGGACCTGAGGGCGGCCGGCGACGCGGCCGCTCTCGGCCTCGTCGA
>DAOUKZ010000132.1:0-2817 GCA_034420775.1 Dehalococcoidia bacterium | reverse complement strand
GAGCGCTTCACCCCACGCCAGCGCGACCTCGCCGCCAAGCGCCAAGAGGCCCTCGCCGCCTCCCACCGCGGCAGCCTCCCCGACCACCTGCCTCCCTCCGACGCCACCGACGGCGACTGGCGCATCGAGCTCCCCGACTGGTGCCAAGACCAACGCAACCAGATGACCGGCCCCGCCGACGACGCCGAGCTCGTCGTCAAGATGCTCAACTCCGGCGCCCCCGGCGTCATGCTCGACCTCGAAGACTCCATGGTCAGCCACAAGGGCCACATGCTCGACGGCGCCGCCAACGTCCTCCGCGCCCTCGAAGGCGCCCTCTCCTACTACGACAAGAAGCGCGACCGCACCGTCCCCATCGAGGAAAGCCCCGTCGTCGTCTTCACCCGGCCCCGCGGCCTCCACATGGGCCAGGAAGGCGTCATCGACGGCGAGCCCACCTCCGCCTCCCTCATCGACACCGCCCTCGTCGCCTTCCACGCCGACCCCGCCAAGCTCAAGCACCCCCTCAGCTTCTACGTCCCCAAGTCCGAGAGCGCCGAGGAAGCCCTCTGGTGGCGCGACCTCTTCCAGGCCATCGCCGAGGCCAAGGGCCTCCCCAAGGACTACATCAAGTGCATGGCCCTCGCCGAGTCCCACCCCCTCGCCTACCAGATGGAGGAGTTCCTCTACAACCTCCGCGACCACATCATCGGCCTCAACCTCGGCCGCTGGGACTACATGGCCAGCCTCATCGAGTTCAACCTCCACGACCCCGCCTGGGTCCTCCCCGACCGCAACACCATCTCCCACGACGTGCCCTTCTTCCAGCGCCTCCGCGAGCTCATCCCCGAGATCTGCCACAAGCGCGGCATCCTCGCCATCGGCGGCATGACCGCCCTCTTCCCCAACCGCGCCGACCCCGAGCTCAACGCCCGCGCCCTTGAGTCCCTCGAACGGGACAAGGCCAACGAGGCCGCCGCCCTCATGGACGGCGCCTGGACCGGCCACCCCGACCAGAACGACATCGCGGTGAGTCAGTTCCCCTATCCCAACCAGGTCCACAAGCGCCCCGTCGACGCCGAGCGCCGCCCCGACCTCCGCCCGCCCGTCGAAGGCGGCCGCCGCACCCTCCAGGGCACCCGCGACGCCATCCGCGGCGTCATCCGCTACCGCTACGGTGTCGTCACCGGCAAGGGCGCCAGCCTCCTCGACGGCTACATGGAAGACCTCGCCACCGACCGCATCTACCGCCTGATGATCGCCCAGCGCATGCACCACTACGAGCAGGCCCCCGTCCTCGACGAAGACGGCCAACCCGTCGCGCACACTCCCGCGCGCATCACCCAGCTCTTCGACGAAGAACTCGACCGCATCCTCGCCGAGCTCCCCGGCGCCGATGACGCCGTCCGCGACGACTACCGCGAGGCCCGCCGCCTCGGCGAAGCCCTCATGCGCGAGCACGTCCTCCTCGCCTAGCCGCGGCCCCGTGCCTACCTCCAAGAACCTCCGCCGACCCTTCGAGGGCATCCGCGTCGCCGACCTCTCCCTCGTCCTCGCCGGGCCCCACGCCACGAGCTACCTCGCCGACTGGGGCGCCGAATGCATCCGCGTCGAGCCCCTCCAGGTGCTCCAGGCCAGCACCCGCGGACGCTTCGCCAGGCCGGCGCAGGCCTACATCGACTCCATGCGCAACTGGCTTAACGCCTATCCCAACTTCACCATGACCGGCCGCGACTTCAACTGCTGGCCCTTCTTCCAGAGCCACGGCAAGAACAAGCTGAGCATGACCGTCGATCTCCAACAGGAGGAGGGCATCGAAATCCTCAAGCAGCTCGTCGCCCTCTCCGACATCGTCATCGAGAACAACGCCCCCGCCACCGTCGACAAGCTCGGCATCGGCTACGACGCGCTCCGCGCCGTCAAGCCCGACATCGTCATGCTCCGCATGCCCGCCTACGGCCTCACCGGCCCCTACGCCTACTACCGGTCCCTCGGCTCCCACCTCGAAGGCACCTCCGGCCACACCTACCTCCGCGGCTACCGCGACACCGACCCCACCCAGACCGAGGACATCTTCCTCGCCGACGCCGTCGCCGCCCTCCACGGCGCCTACGCCGCCGCGCTCGCCCTCCTCCAGCTCCGGCGGCACGGGAAGGGCCAGCTCATCGACCTCTCCCAGGCCGAGTGCATGGTCTCCTTCTTCGGCGAGCACCTGCTCGAGTATCAGATGTCCGGCGAGTCGCCCGGCCCCCAGGGCAACGACTACTACCGCATGGCCCCGCACAACACCTACCCCTGCGACGGCGACGACCGCTGGATCGCCATCGCCGTGGGCACCGACGCCCAATGGCAGGGCCTCCTGGAGGCGATGGGCCGCCCCGAGTGGGCGAACGACCCCCGCTTCGCCACCCAGGAATCGCGCTTCGATCACCGCGATGAGCTCGACGACCTCGTCGCCGAATGGACCTCGCGCTTCGACGACAAGTGGCTCATGCACCACCTGCAGGGCCACCGCGTCCCTGCCGGTGCGCTCAACGACGACCGCGACCTCATGGCCGACCCGCAACTCAACGCCCGCGACTTCTTCCACGCCATGGACCACGAGTGCATGCCCATCGAGTACCCTCGCAGCCCCTGGCTCATGCAGAACACCGAGAGCCGCCTCGACTACCCGCCGCCGACCCTCGGCCAGCACAACGCCTTCGTCTACGGCGACCTCCTCGGCTTCGACGACGCCGACCAACACCGCCTCGAACAAGCCGGCCACATCGGCGACGAATACCCCCCGCACATCGCCTAGTCCCTTGAGGCCGCCGCCCCTTAAACCTTCCCTCCCTT
>DAOUKZ010000131.1:0-7129 GCA_034420775.1 Dehalococcoidia bacterium | reverse complement strand
GGGCGCGTCGGTGGGGGCCATCGGCCGTGCCCTAGACCGGGGCAATTCCTCCCAGTTGCTCACGTCGACGCCGATCATCTTGATCGCGGCCAACGTGCCCGCGGGGTCCGCCGTGCCCTGCACCCATTCGTAGTCCCACTGCCGGTTGTCGGCGACGCCCTTCACCAGCATGTGCGCCTGCTCCTTGCTGAAGAGGACGCCGCGCCGCGAAGTCATGCGCTCGTAGCGGTCGGCGTGGTCGGCGTCGATGACGAAGTTCATGGTGTCGCACATGGGGTTGTGGTTCACCCGGTTCCATTCGTGCGGCGTCAGCCCCACGTGCACCAGCAGGCCGTCTGGCCACTCCGTCGCCTCGCCGTTCTTGCTCTTGACGGTGACCGGCGTGAGGCAACAGGTGCAGTACGACTCGATCCTCACCTCCTGGTTCTGGTAGGCCGGCATCTTGGAGAAGGCCACCGACTCCATGGCGCAGCCGATGTAGCCGAGGAAGCGGTCGCCGATGAAACCCTTCACGACGGTCGGGTAGGCGGCGTAGGGGAGGAAGCGCAGCAGGGCGAGGTGGGGGCTGTCGAGGTCGAGGGTGCACATGCCCCCGAGCTGCAGCTCATAGAGCGCGTTCTGGATGTCGCGGCGCCCGAGGCCCGTGGCCTGGTGGATGTCGAGCGTGCTGGGTGGGTAGGAGTGCTCGCCCCAGTAGACGTAGACGACCTCGCGGACCTTCTTCGCGTTGTCGCTCCAATCGAACGAGGGAATGAGCTGCATGGCGCCTCCTTCGGGTCTGGAGGGCGGTGCGGGCCGCCCTCGGCGCAAGGGAGTGTAGTGGGGGGAGTGGGAGGGGTCAACGCCGCGGCGTTGACCCGCCGCCGATACTGTCTAGGCGATGCCGAACGCCCCTCAGATGTCGAACCCGTCGCCGCTGGGCCCCTACCGCGTCCTCGACCTGACCGAAGGCGGCTTCAACTGGTGCGGGAAGGTGCTGGCCGACCTCGGCGCCGACGTGATCAAGATCGAGCCGCCGGGGGGCAGCGTCACCCGCCGCCGCGGGCCGTTCGCCGGCGGCGTCGAGGATGTTGAGGGCAGCCTGTTCTGGTCCGCCTGTTGCCTCAACAAACGCAGCGCCGTGCTCGACCTCGACCGCACCGACGGGGCGGAGGCGCTGCGCGAGCTGGCGCGCGGCGCGGACGTGCTGGTCGAGTCGTTCACGCCGGGCTACCTGAAGGAGCGAGGGCTGGGGTTCGAGGACCTCGCGGCGCTCAACCCCGGGCTGGTCTATACGTCGATCACGCCCTACGGGCAGACCGGCCCGCGGTCGCATCACAAGGCCGCCGACATCGCCGGCTGGGCGATGGGCGGGATGCAGTATCTCTGCGGCGATGAAGACCGCCCGCCGGTGCGCGTGGCGGTGCCGCAGGCCGAGCTGCACGCCGGGGCGCAGGCGGCGGCGGGGACGATGATCGCGCTCTGGGCGCGGAACCGCTCGGGCGCGGGGCGGCACGTCGACGTCAATATGCAGGCGTCGGTGATCTGGACGATGCACAACGTCGCGCCGTATCCGAAGCTCGCCGGCGGCAGCCTCGAGCGCGGGGGCGCGGTGCGCCGCATCGGTAAGGTCCTCAACCGCGTCGTCTTTCCCTGCAAGGACGGCTTCGTCCGTCCCTACGCCTACGGGGGCTGGGTCAGCGGCGACTCGATGACCAAGCTCACCCGCTGGATGGACGAGGAGGGCGCGGCCCCCGACTTCATGAAGTCCACCGACTGGCCGGCGCAGGACATGAACCGTCTGGAGGGCCAGCCGGAGGAGTCGGCGGAAGTCGAGGAGTTCCATGCGATGCAAGAGGCGCTGCACCGCTTCTTCGCGGGCAAGACCAAGGTCGAGATATTGGAGCGCGCCGTCGCCGACCGGCTCCTCATCGCTCCGTGCCAGACCCCACGCGACCTGCGGGAGAATGTGCAGCTCGCCGACCGCGGGTACTGGGTCGACGTTGCCTACCAGGACGGGCGGACGGTGACGCACCCCGGGCCGTACGTCAAGCTGAGCGAGACGCCGATCTCCTACCGCCGCCCGCCGCCCCGGGTCGGAGAGCACACTGCCGAATTGTTGGCCGAGCCGCGCAAGCCCGCCCCGCCGCCCAGGTCGCCCAAGTCCGGCCGGCCGTTCGAGGGGCTGCGTGTCCTCGACATGAGCTGGGTCGGCGTCGGGCCGATGACGATGAAGTTCCTCGCCGACTACGGCGCGACGGTGATCCGCGTCGAGTCGGAGAGCCGCGCCGACCCGTCGCGGTCGGTGGGGCCGTTCAAGGATGGAAAGCCCGGCCTCAACCGCGGGCAGTTCTCGGCCAACTTCAACACTGGGAAATACGGTCTGGGCCTGAACCTGAAGACGGAGGAGGCCCGCGACCTCATTCGCCGCATCGTGCGGGAGTGGCAGCCCGATGTGATGGCGGAGTCCTTCACGCCGGGGACGATGGCCCGGTGGGGCCTCGACTACGCGTCGATGCGCGCGCTGTGCCCGGACATCGTCTACTTCAGCACGACGCTGCTCGGCCAGACGGGACCGCACCGCACCTACGGCGGCTACGGCGGCACGGCGGCGGCGATGTCGGGCTTTCACCATATGGCAGGCTGGCCCGACCGCATGCCGGCCGAGGTCTACGGCGCCTACACCGACTTCATCAACCCGCCCAACGCGGTCGCGGCAGTGATCGCCGCCCTGGACCACCGCGAGCGCACCGGCCAGGGCCAGCACCTCGATCTGGCGCAGGCCGAGTGCGCCGCACAGTACCTGGCTCCCGCGCTGCTCGACTACACCGTCAACGGCGTGGTGCAGGCCCGCGCGGGCAACCGCGACAGCTTTGCCGCGCCGCACGGCGCCTACCCTTGCGCCCCGCGCGCCACGGCTCCCGGCGGCTCCTTCATCGCCATCGCCGTGACCAACGACGACGAGTGGGCCGCCTTCGGCCGGGTGTTCGGAAATCCCGCGTGGGCGTCGGAGGCGCGGTTCGCCGACCGCGCCGACCGCCTCCGCCTCGCCGACGAGCTCGACGCGCTGATTGCTGAGGCGACGAACGACCGCGACGCGTACGCGTTGATGGAAGAGCTGCAGCAGGAAGGCGTCGCCGCCGGCGTCGTCCAGAGCGCCGAAGAGCTTTGGAGCGACCCCCAGCTTGAACACTGGGGCTTCTTCCACTGGCTCGACCACAACGAGTGCGGCCTCATGCCCTACAACGGCCCGCAGTTCAAGCTCTCCGGCGAGTCCAACCGGCCCCGCTGGCCCGCCCCCACGGTTGGCCAACACAACGTGCAGGTCCTGCACGACATCCTCGGCCTCACCGAAGACGACGTCGCCGACCTCTTCGCCGCCGGCGCGCTTGAGTCCTCCTTCTAGCCCCCACCGCAAGCATCTCCCCTTTGGGAGAGACTGAGAGAGGACACGCGCTTCCGCTATGATGGGCGCATGATTGTCGTGTTGGCCCTCGCCGTGGTGCTGCTCATCGTGGCCGGCGTGTGGTACTTCCGCGCCTATCGGGAGGCGCAGGAGTGGCCGGAAATCCAAGGCTTTTGGGGCAGGGAAGACCGTGAGCAGGCCGGCGTCCTGCGCGGCGAGCTTGAGAAGCAGGGCGTCCGCGTTAGGGTCAAGGCTCTGGGCGGCCCCGACCTCTTCCGCATGACGGGTCAGCGATTCACGTCGGTCCGCGTCCACCGCGACGACTACGCCCATGCCGCCTCAATCGTCCGCTCGCTGCGTGGGCGCTAAGCCGCGGGGCGGAAGTACGGCATCGTGATCTCATCGTTCATCTTGTGGAACGAGACCTCGACGCGCTGACCTACCTCGAGGGTGGCGGGATCGACGTCGATGATGTTGGTCATCATCTGATAGCCCTCGTCCACGTCGATGATGGCGATGGCGTAGGGAATCTCGAAGGCCGGCGTCTGGGGACGCCATACGACCGTCCAGCTGTAGATCGCGCCCTTGCCCGCGCTGCGCTCCCAGCGCAGGTCTGGCGAGAGGCAGTGGGTGCACGCCGCCTGCGGAATGAAGACAATCCCCTCGCAGGCGTTGCAGCGCTGGAAGGTTAGCTCGCCGCGCTTGCAGGCGTCCCAGAATGGCTGCGAGAAGACCGTCGGCCGCGGCATGGGAATCGTGTTCGGCTGCGGGCTGGTGAGGCTCACGGCTGCTCCGATCCCAGGACCATCACGTCGGTGAAGAGGGCGCCTGCGCCGCCGTTGGTTGACATCGCGATCTCGGCCCCTTCTACCTGGTTCGTGGCACACTGTCCCCGAAGCTGATGGACGCCACGGATGACGCGCTGGAGCAGCTGCACCGACGCCCCGCCGTGGCTAAACGACATCAGGCCGCCGTCCGTGGTGATCGGGAAGCGCCCCCCGGGCTCGATGGTGCCGCCCATGATGAAGTCGCCGCCCTCGCCCTCGCCGCAGAAGCCGTATGCTTCGAACTGGCGGATGATCTCGAACGAGAAGGGGTCGTAGAACTCGCACACGTCTACGTCGTTGGGGCCGATGCCGGCCATGGCGAAGCTGCGCTCTGCCGCCTGCCGCCCCGTCCAGCCGTTCGCGTAGGCCGCTCCCAACCGCCCCTGCAGGTCGAAGGCGGGCGGGTGGTGATAGGAGGGGCCGTAGCCGTCGCGGCCCCCGCCGAGGATGTAGACCGGCTTGTTCTTGGCGTCGCGGGCGCGCTCCGCCGTCGTCAGCATGAGGGCGCAGCCGCCCTCTGACGTCATGGCGCAGTCCAGCAGGTGGTAGGGGTCGGCGACCATGCGCGAGTCGAGGATGTCCTGCGGCTCGAACGGGCCGCGTCCGTAGTAGACGGCGTCAGGGTTGATGTGGCCGTTGTTGCGGATGGTGGCGGAGACAGTGGCGAGCTGCTCCGGCGTCGTCCCGTAGGTGTGCATGTGGCGGCGCGCGATGAGGGCGAACTCGGCGGCGGTGAAAAGCCCCCACGACGCCACGAACTCGTTGCCCGGGCGCGTCCACGGGGCCGTCGATTCGCGCTCGGTGTAGATGTTGGCCGAGCCCGCCGCGACCAGCGCCGTCGTGCACTGACCGGTCGCGATGGCGGAGGCCGCTTCGAGGATGGCCGGTATGCCCCGGCCCTCTCCCTGCCCGCGCCACGCGGGGCCCGCGCCGAGCAGGTAGGTGAACTGGCCGGTGTTGAGGATGCCCCCGCCGATGGAGACGCCGTCGATCTCCGAGGCGTCGATGCCCGATTCGTCGATGACGCCGCGAATCGCTTCGAGCGTTATCGTGGGCGAGGTGTACCCCTCGAGGATGCGGGCCTGCTTGGTGTTGTAGACGCCGACGATGGCGACGTCGTGCAGGGGGTGCTTGGCCATCGGCGGGCCGCTACTTGTCCTTGATGCGGTCCCGCGGGGTGATCCATATGTAGAGGCCGAAGAGCACGATGGCGCCGATGAGAATGCCGAGTCCGATTTCCCAGGGGATCATGATTACCTCTTCGGCCGGGGCGGCTAGTCCTGCCGGGGCCGGAACTTGATCAACGTAATCTCGTCGGTGACGTCCTCGAAGTAGGCCTCCAAGGGCAGGTCGGGCCTGATCTCGTCGCTGGAGATGCCGATGACGTTGCTGTACATAAGCGGCCCCTCTTCCAACTCGACCAGGACGACATTATACGGCAGGTCGTCCTCGAACGACTTGATGTAGGGCTGGCGCATCTCGATGTAGCCCCACACTTTGCCCCGTCCGCTCGCCTCGATCCAATCCCGGTCGAAGGAGAGGCACTTGGGGCAGGCCACGTAGGGGGGGAAGGAGACGTAACCGCATTCCCGGCACTTGGGCAGCACCAGCACGTGCCGCTTGGCGGCCTCCCAGAATGGGCGGTCTTCCTTGGTGATCTTCGGCAGGGGCTTCTCGTAGCTCATGGTCGTCTAGTCGCCTCTCGCCAGCAGAGACGCGTTCGGCACCGCGGAGAGGCACCAGTAGAGGATGTTGCGGCAGTTGGGCACCTGGCGCTCGCCGGCCTCCCAGCGGAGCTGGCGCACCATCTCGGCGTGGTTGTTCCACCCTTGTAGATAGGCCTCGCTGAGCATGCCGCCGCTGGTGTTCATGGGGTACTCGCCGCCGAGCTCGATCCGGCCGTCCTGCACCCATTGGAGACCCTCGCCGCGCGGCGCGAAGCCGAAGCCTTCGAGCCCCCAGAGCGCCGACACGCTGAAGTTGTCGTAGGCCTGGAGCGCGTCGATGTCGCCGAGGCCGACGCCGAGCGGGTCGAGGAGGTCCTTGCGCATCGAAGCACACGCCTCTGCCCAGAAGTCCGGGTCGACGTACTGCTCGCGGATGGTGGCGCGCTCCGCCGCTCCCTGGATGAGCACCGGCGTGTGCTTGAGGTCCTTGGCGCGTTCCGTCGAGGTCACGATGTAGAGCACCGCGCCGTCGTTGACGAGACAGTAGTCGAAGAGGCGCAGCGGCCTCGCCACGTACCGGGCTTCAAGGTACTCGTCGATGGTGAACGGCTTCTGCATCACCGCCTTGGGGTTCATCGAGGCGTGCTTGCGGAAGGCGACCGGGATCGCGCCGAGCTCGCGCTCGGTGCCGCCGTACAGGTGTTGGTAGCGGGTGAAAGCCAGCGAGTACTGCGCCCCCGGCGACGCCATGCCGTAGATGGAGTCGTAGAGGTCGCCCTGCGTCGGGCCGCCGCCGAAAACCTGCGCCTGGCTGCGGAACGTCACCGAGTTGAACATTGCCACGTAGTTGGCCAGTCCGTGATGCACCGCCATCGCCGCGTGAATGAGCGCCACGCTGCACATGCGCCCCGCCGAGGGGTAGCCGGCCAAGAAGCGCACGTCGGTGAGGCCGGAGCGGTAGGCGAACGGCTCGTAGAACTGGTTCCCGCCGACGACGAGCCCGTCGATTTGGCTCACGTCGATGCCGGCGTCGTCGCAGGCCTCCCGCAGGACGTGGATCGCGAGTTCTTCTTTGGTGCGCTCGGGGTCGCGGGTCTTGTACAGTTCGTGAAAGTCGCTCGTCGCGATGCCCACGATGGCGGTCTGGCCTGCGAGCGCTTTATCGGTCATGGGGGATGCCTGTTCAGGAGTCGGAAGGCAGGGGGAGCCTAGCCCCCGCGCTCCGACACTGTCAAGGCGCGGCCCTGGCG
>DAOUKZ010000130.1:0-4207 GCA_034420775.1 Dehalococcoidia bacterium | reverse complement strand
GCCGCCAGCGTCACCGACGCCCCGGCCCCGGCCAGTTTCAGCGCCGTCGCGCGCCCGATTCCCCGGCCACCGCCGGTCACCACCGCCACCTTGCCCGCGAGTTCTCCGTTGCTCATTTGTTCCTCCATGACTCCGTGCGGCTACGCCATGAACGTGCCGTAATTGGGATCGATGGTCTGTCCGTTGATCGCGCTCGCCCGCTCCGACGCCAGAAAGAGCATCAGGTCGGCGACCTCGCCGGGCTCGGCGATCTTCCCTTGCGGCGACCCCACCGCGCTCTGCCGCACGATCTCCTCGTAGGGCAGCCCCTGCTCCTTGGCGTGCCGGTTGAACATGTTGACGATCAGCTCGGTCATCGTCGCGCCCGGCACGACGCAGTTGACGCGGATGTTGTGCGGGCCGCAGTCCCACGCCAGGGCCTGCGTGAAGCCGAACAACGCCGCCTTCGACGAGCAGTAGTGCGTGCGCTTGGCCATGCCCCGCCGCCCCGCCGTCGAGGAGACGACGATGATGCTCCCGCCCTTGCCGCGCTCGATCATGTGCGGCAGGGCGTACTTGCTGCACATCATCGTGCCCCGGACGTTGATGCCGTAGACGAAGTCCCAGTCGTCGAGCTCCAGCTCCCACAGGTGCAGCTCGCTGCGCCCCGGACGCCCCGGCATCGCCGCGTTGTTGATCAGCACGTCGATCTGGCCGAACTCCGCGATCACGCCGTCGATCATCGACTGCACCGACGCCGGCTCCGAGATGTCGGTGGGGATGGCGATGGCCCTGCCGCCGCCGCCGCGGATCTCCTCCGCCGTGCGTTCGATCTCGCCGGCCGTCCGCGACGCCACGGCCAGCGACGCGCCCTCCGCGGCGAACTTCATCGCCGCATCCTTGCCGATGCCCTTCCCCGCGCCGGTGATGACCACGACCTTGCCCTCGAATTCCATGCGGCGCCTCCTTGGCGAGTCCCGGAGCGCGCCCATTATATCGGCGGCGTTGGGCGCCCGGCGCCGTGCTACAATCGCTCGGATTTTGCCGCCCCGGTAAGGAGTCGCCCGTGGAATTCATGGTGGGGTACCCGCATCGCATCGTGACCGGCTGGCCGGAATACACCGGCCCGGAATGGATCATGGACTACGCCCGCCGCGTCGGCGAGCTCGGCTACTGGGCCTTCCACGTCGGCGACCACCTCGCCGTGCCCAAGCAGCACGACGCCATCCCCACCCCCTACTGGTTCGACCCCGCCACCTTCCTCGCCTGGCTTACCACCGAGACCAAGATGGCGCCGATCATCAACGTCTACGTGCTCCCCTACCGCTCGCCCTTCCACACCGCCAAGCTGGTCTCGACGCTCGACGTCGTCTCCGGGGGCCGCGCCATCATGTCCGCCGGCGTCGGCTACCTGAAGCCCGAGTTCGAGCAGCTCGGCGTCCCCTGGGAGACGCGCGGCAAGATGACCGACGACTACATCCGCGCCATGAAAGTGCTCTGGACAGAAGACGAGGCCGCCTACGACGGCGAGTTCGTCAAGTTCAAGGAGATGCGGTTCTGGCCGAAGCCCATCCGCAAGCCGCACCCGCCCGTCTGGATCGGCGGGCAGACCAAGCTCTCGCTCTACCGTGCGGCGCGCCTCGGCGACGGCTGGAACCCCTTCATGTTCGACCTCGACGGCATGCGGGACGCCATCGGCTACCTCGAAAGCTACTGGGCGCAGAAGGACACCCGCGAGCGTCCCGAGAACTTCCAGGTCGTCTACGGCGGCCTCGCCAAGATCACCGACAACAAGGTCGCCGAAAGCGGCCGCGCCTACTTCCACGGCACGCCCGAGCAGGTACTCCTCGACATCGAGAAGTACGCCGACCACGGCATCACCTTCTGCACCCTCGGCTTCGACGGCACGACCTGGCCCGAGCAGCGCGAGAACATGGAGCGCTTCGCCAAGGAGGTCATGCCCAAGGCGAAGGAAATCGGCCCCGGCCCGCCCTACTAACGGCTCCGCCGACAACACCGGAGGCACTGTCATGGAGTACCGCGTCATCTCCACCGACGACCACCTGCAGGAGGCGCCCGACGCCTGGACCTCCCGCATGTCGAAGAAGTGGGGCGACGACATCCCCCACCTCCGCCGCGACGACGACGGCACCGACAACTGGTACATCCACGGCCACCTGCGCCGGCCCAACGGCATCGGCACGGTCAACGGCGCCATGCCCGACCGCACCGTCCACCCCAAGACCTGGGACGAGGTCCCCGTCTGCACCTACGTCCCCTCGGAACGCATCAAGGCCATGGAGGCCGACGGCGTCGACGTCCACACCTTCTTCTCCAACATCAGCGGCGTGGCGGGCAACACCTTCAGCAACCCCGAGTTCGAGGAGGAGTACCGCATCGAGGCGATCCGCGCCTACAACGACTACCAGGTCGAGGAGTGGAGCACGCCCTACCCGGGCCGCTTCATCACCCTCACCCAGGTGCCCATGTGGGACGTCGGCCTCGCCGTCGAGGAGACCTACCGCGGCAAGCGGATGGGCATGAACGGGCTCACCTTCGCCTTCCCCCAGCAGTTCGGCTACCCCCACATCGCCGACCCCTATTGGGACCCCCTCTGGGCGGCGGCGCAGGAGACCGAGCTGTCGGTGAACCTGCACATCGGCTCCGGCGGCAGCATGGGCATCACCGACACCGGCCGCTGGGAGGGTCAGCACCGCCTCTTCGGCAGCGCCGAGGGCTCGGTCAAGACCATCTCGGCCAACATCCAGGTGATGAGCACCATCCTCTTCTCGAACATCCTGGAGCGCTTCCCCAACGTCAAGTTTGTCTCGTCGGAGAGCGGCATCGGCTGGGTGCCCTACCTGCTCGAAGTCTCCGACCACCAGCACCAGCAGCAGGCCCTGGCCCGCCTCGGCATGCCGCTGAAGCCGAGCGAGTACTTCCACCGCCAGTGCTACGTCAACTTCTGGTTCGAGGAGAACGGCCCCGCCCAGCGCGACATCATCGGCGTCGAGAACATCATGTGGGAGTCCGACTTCCCCCACCCCACCTGCACCTACCCCAACTCCCGGATGTACATCGAGCGCGCCACCGCCGGCTGGAGCGAAGAAGACCGCCACAAGGTCCTCGTCGGCAACGCCCGCAACCTCTACCACCTCGGCGAGTAGGGGAGCCCTCTCCTCCGGCCTCCCTCCCTGGTAGCGGCGGCGGGCTTCGATGGCCAGGGGCGGTTGGCGCGGGGGATGGGCACCCACAAGAGGTGCCCCTACAGAGGGCATGGCCCTCGTCGAGGGCTGTTGGTGGGTGGCGCGGGGACGGGCAACGACGAGCGTGCTCCTACGAGAGGGGCGGGCGCCCGGCGGCTGCGGCGGGGTTTTCGGTGTCCAGCTCCCATTGCAGGGGGTTTTCTTGGATGTAGGTGCGGATGCGGTCTAGGTCGTCGCCGTCGTGGACGATGTGCTCGTAGTAGTTGCGCTGCCATAGGCGTCCGGGGAATGGCGGCCATTCGTCTGCCGTCACGCGGCGGGTGTAGTCGGCGGTGGTCAAGGACTTGTAGGCGCTGACCACGTCGCTCAAGGCGTACCCCTCCGGCGTAGGGGCAACTCTTGTGGTTGCCCGCGGGGGTGGTCTCCGGGGGCGTTGTTCGCCGATGGGGGGACGGGCGCCCACAAGAGGCGCCCCTACGGGAGGGGGCAGGACGATGATCCCGTGGATGTGGTTTGGCATGACGATGAAGACGTCGAGGGCGAGGCCCGTGAAGCGGCCGGGCAGCGACTCCCAGACCGTGTGGGCCATGCGTCCCGCCTCGCTGAGGCGCATTTCGGCGCCCGCCACCTTGCCGAAGAGGCAGAGGCGGTCCTGTGTGACTACGGTGACGAAGTAGGCCCCGGCCTGGGCGTAGTCATACCCCTTCAAGCGAAGGGAGCGGCGGGAGGGGTATTCCAGGGGCGGTCTCCTGTAGGGGCAACTCTTGTGGTTGCCCGCGGGGGTGGTCTCCGGGGACGGTGTCCGGCGATCGGGGGACGGGCGCCCACAAGAGGCGCCCCTACGCCGGACGCGGGTGTCGAGCCGGGGCGGGACACCATAGTCCGACGTCTGAACGCAGGTCAACCTAAGGACGGCACTCTCCTGTGGGGCAACCCTCGTGGCTGCCCGCGGGGGTGGTCTCCGGGGACGGTGTCCGGCGATCGGGGGACGGGCGCCCACAAGAGGCGCCCCTACGCCGGAC
>DAOUKZ010000129.1:0-19545 GCA_034420775.1 Dehalococcoidia bacterium | reverse complement strand
GGCCCCCTATGCAACAGCACGACGTCCTCGTCATCGGCGCCGGCCTTGCCGGCATGCGCGCCGCAATCGAAGCCTTTCGCCTCGGCGCGGACGTGGCGGTGCTGACCAAAGTCCATCCCGTAAGAAGCCACTCCAACGCCGCCCAGGGCGGCATCAACGCGGCGATGGGGGCCGAGGGCGACGACGACACCTGGGAAGTCCACGCTTACGACACCGTCAAGGGCAGCGACTGGCTCGGCGACCAGGACGCCATCGAGATCATGGCGAAGGACGCCCCCCAGGACATCTACGAGCTCGAGCACATGGGCGTGATCTTCGCCCGCGACGAGTACGGCCGCCTCAAGACACGGGCCTTCGGCGGCGCGACGAACCAGCGCACCTTCTTCGTCGGCGACATCACCGGCCAGGTCTGCCTGCACGTGATGTACGAAGAGCTGATGAAGGCGGGCATGCGCGTCTACGAGGAGTGGTTCGTCCTCGAGCTGCTCAAGGAAGAGGGCGTCTGCACCGGCGTCGTCGCCATGGACATCAAGACGGGCGACGTCGAGGTGATCCAGGCCAAGGCGGTGATCCTGGCCGGCGGCGGTCTGGGCCGCGTCTACGAGCCCAGCACCAACGGCCTCATCTGCACCGGCGACGTCCAGGCGCTGGCCTACCAGATCGGCGCGCCGCTCATGGACATGGAGATGGTGCAGTACCACCCCACCACCCTCAAGGGGAACGGGGCGCTGCTCACCGAGGGGGCCCGCGGCGAGGGTGCCTATCTGGTTAATTCCGAGGGCGACCGCTTCATGTCGAAGTACGCCCCCAACAAGCTGGAGCTTGCCTCCCGTGACGTGGTCTCCCGCGCCGAGGCGATGGAGATCCGCGAGGGGCGGGGCGTCGACGGCTGCGTCCTGCTCGACTGCCGCCACCTCGGCGAGAAGCTCATCAAGGAGCGGCTGGGGCAGATCGCGGAGCTGGCGACGCTCTTCGCCGGCGTCGATATCGTCAAGGACCCCGTGCCCATCCGGCCCGGCATGCACTACATCATGGGCGGGATCAAGACGGACGCCAACGGCGCGACCGTGGTCCCCGGCCTCTTCTCCGCCGGCGAGTGCGCCAACGTCAGCATCCACGGCGGTAACCGCCTCGGCGCCAACTCGCTCCTCGAGACCGTCGTCTTCGGGCGGCGGTCCGGCGCGTACGCCGTCGAGTATGCCCGGCAGGCCGGCCCCTTCCACCGAGTCAACGAGGAGGAGCTGGCCGGGAAGCATACGGCCAAGTTCCAAGACCTGATGGACCGCCCCTACCCTGGGTACACCGCCGCGTCGCTGCGCCTCGAGCTCGGCGTCGCCATGGACAAGAACATCAGCGTCTTCCGTGACGAGCAGGGCATGCAAGAAGCCCTCGACACCGTCCGCGACCTGACCGGGCGCTTCCAAGGCCTCACGGTGCGGGACCACGGCAAGGTCTTCAACTGGAACCTGCTCTCCACGCTGGAGCTGGAGAACATGCTCGTCTGCGCCGAGACCATCGCGGTCTCCGGCCTCGCCCGCAAGGAAAGCCGCGGCGCCCACGCCCGCGAAGACTACCCCGAGCGCAACGACGCCGACTGGCTGAAGCACACGATGGCCTACCACTCGCCGGAGGGCCCGGTCATCGGCTACGAGCCGGTCACGATTACCAACTGGCCTCCAGAGAGGAGAGTCTATTGAAGACCGTCAACCTGAAGGTCAAGCGCTACGACCCCGAGACCAAGGAGTCGCGCTACGAGGACTTCTCCGTGGAGGTCGAGGACAACGAAGCCGTCCTCGACGCTCTGATCCGCATCCGCGAGTACCAGGACGAGACCCTGGCGGTGCGCTGCTCCTGCCGGAGCGCGATCTGCGGCTCCTGCGCCATGCGGGTGAACGGCGGCGCCAAGCTCGCCTGCGTGACCAAGGTCGACGACGTCGCCAACGAGGACGGCGAGATCACCGTCGAGCCCATGGGCAACATGGAGCCGGTGAAGGACCTGGTCACCGACATGTCGGGCTTCTGGAGCAAGGTGCGGAAGGTGCAGCCCTTCCTCCGCGCACACCAGCCGCCGCCCGACCGCGAGTACATCGCCTCCCAGGACGCGATGGGCGACCTCGCCCACACCATGAACTGCATCATGTGCGGCGCCTGCGTCTCCGACTGCGCCTCGCTCGAAGTCGATGAGAACTTCATCGGCCCCGCCGCTCTGGCCAAGGCCTACCGCTTCGTCGGCGACCCCAGAGAGACCCAGGAGTCGCGCGACGACCGGCTCAAGGAGCTGAGCAAGTACAGCGGCATCTGGGACTGTACCCACTGCTACGCCTGCGTCGAGGTCTGCCCCAAGGACGTGGCCCCCATGGAGCGCATCGTCGACCTGCGGCGCACCGCCCAGGAGTCGGGCTTCACCGACAACAACGGCACGCGGCACAGCGACTCCTTCGCCAAGTCGGTGTCGGAGAGCGGTTGGTTGGACGAGCTCAAGATCGGCTACCAGTCGTTCGGCCTCGACGATGCGCCGATGCAGCTACGGATGGCGCCCACCGCGGTGCGGGCGCTGCTCAAGGGCAAGCTCCCCCCGGTCGTGCACCACAAGCGGCCGGGGCACGAGCACGTAAAGCGGATCTTCCAGGAGATGGAGAAAGAGTAAATGCGCTACGCCTACTATCCGGGATGCGTCGCTCAGGGCGGCGCGCCCGAGCTCTTCAACGCCATGAAGCTCGTGGGCGAGCGCTTGGGCTTTACCCTCGAACACCTCAAAGAGGCGGCGTGCACCGGCGCCGGCGTGCTCCAGGAGCGCGACCCCGAGCTCGCCGACACGCTCAACGCGCGCACCTTCGCCATGGCGGAGCAGCGCGGCCTCCCGCTCATGACCATCTGCAGCACCTGCCAGGGCGTCATGAGTCAGGCCAACCACCGGCTCAAGGCCGATGCCGACTACCGCACCTTCATCAACAAGTACCTCGAGCCTGAAGGGCTCAGCTACAACGGCACCACGGACGTGAAGCACTTCATGTGGATCCTGGTCGAGGACTACGGCCTGGACCGGCTCAAGGAGCACGTGACGAAGCCGCTTACTGGTCTGGCCTTGGCCCCGTTCTACGGCTGCTACGTCGTCCGTCCGACGGAGCAGCTGGGCTACGACGAGCACCCCGAGCGCGGCACCTACCTGGAGCAGCTGATCAGCGTGATCGGCGGGACGCCGGTCGACTTCAGCGGCAAGACGAAGTGCTGCGGCTTTCCCCTTCTGACGATGAACGTCGACAACTCGCTGAGGATGGCGGGGACGCACCTGCTCGATGCGAAGGGCCAAGGGGCCGACGCGATGGTGACGCCGTGCCCGCTCTGCCACTTGAACCTGGACGGCCAGCAGCCCGGCGCGGCCAAGGTCATGAAGACGCAGATCAACCTGCCCGTGATCCACCTGCCGCAGATCCTCGGCCTGGCGATGAACATCGAGCCCCACCGGCTCGGCCTCAACAAGCACATCATCTCGACGAACGCGGTCGCGGCCAAAGTCCCGGCCTAGCGCGTCCAGGCGCGCTCACACCCTCAGGCCCAAAGCAAGACCCGCAGGGACCGGCCTACAGCGCCATGACCCACGCTAAGTTCGTCCCCCGGTCAAGGGGGTACCACCCCTAGCCTGCGCCGCGCAGTTTCGGGTCCCAGTAATCACGGAGCGCGTCGCCGAGCAGATTGAAGGCGAAGACTGCGACCGCGATCGCGGCGCCCGGGAAGACGGCGGTCCACGGAGCAGTCTCGAAGTACAGCGATGCGTGTCCGGCGAGTACGCCGCCCCAGCTGAAGTTGGGCGGTGGGACGCCCACCCCCAAGAAGCTGAGGGACGCCTCCGCCAAGATCGCGCCCCCCAGTTGCGCCGTCAAAATAATAAGAAAAGGCGCCATGACATTGGGCAGGATATGTACGGTCATCATCCGCGCCGGACCGCATCCCACGGCTTTCGCGGCTTCGATGTATTGCTGCTCTTTGACGCTTAGCACGGACGACCGCACCACGCGCGCGGCCCGCGGGATAATAGGGATCGAAATCGCGATTATCACGTTGAGCAGGGTCGGCCCCAAGACAGCCACGGCGGCAAGCGCTAGGATCAGGCTCGGGAACGACATGAGCACGTCGGAGATGCGTTGGACGACATTGTCCGCCGCGCCCCCAAAGAAAGCCCCGACTAGTCCGAACGCGCCACCGATGACGCTGCCCAGGATTGACGTCGTGAAGCCTACCAGCAGCGCGATCTGCCCGCCGTAGAGCACCATGCTCAGCATGTCGCGGCCCAGGTGATCGGTCCCGAACCAGAAATCAAGAGACGGCGCGGCGGCGATCTCGGCGGGACGGATGACCCTTGGATCGTACGGCGAGAGCAGCGGAGCGAACACGGCGGCGACGGCCAGCAACAGAATGATGGCTAGGCACAACGCCCCGACCGGTTGCCGGCGTACGAAGCGCCCTATCACCAGCTGCCCGGAGCGCGCCCAATTGGTGGGCAACCAGTGTTGCGGCCCGGCTCGCCCGTACGGCTTAGCCATAGCGAATCCTGGGGTCGATGAGACCGTAGGCGAGGTCGATCGCAAGATTGACGATGGAGACCAACAGCCCCACCAACAGCAACTCCGCCTGCACGATTGGATAGTCTCGATCGGCGACGGCTTGGACCAGGAGCGACCCTAACCCCTGGATGTTGAAGACCTTCTCTATTACGACCACGCCGCCCATCATGAGGGCGAGGTACACGCCCACCACAGTGATCACGGGGAGCGCCGCGTTCCGAAAGACGTGACGGCGCGCGATCACCGCGGACCTCAACCCCTTCGCGTAGGCGGTACGCACGTAGTCCTCGCGCTGCACTTCAAGAATGGCGGTCCGGGTCATGCGCGCGATCAACGCCGCCAGCGTGTAGCCCAAGACGAACGAGGGAAGCACCATCTTTTCGAGATTCCCCAGCGGGTCGCTGAAGAAATTGATGTATTCGAGGGGCGGCGTCCAGTTGAACGCCAGCACCAGAGCGATCACGAGCATGACTCCGAGCCAGAAGTTGGGAATGGCCAGGCCCAAGATCGACACGATGCGAGACATGTAGTCGAGAGGGGTGTTCCGCCGGTACGCCGACACGATCCCCAACGGTATTCCCAGGATGAGGGCGAAGAACATCGAGAAAACCACGAGGTTCGCCGTGGCCGGAATCCGGCTCCAGACGAGGCTCGAAACGGAGCGCCCCGCCGTCCACGAGGTGCCTAAGTCCCCTTGGGCTACGTCCCCGAACCATTGGAGGTACTGAACGTGGATGCCCTTGTCCAGCCCCCAGTGTTCCCGTAGGGCCGTGACCTCCTCCTCCGTCAAGCGACCGCCTTCGAGCGCCGCGCGGGTGATCGCGGCGTCGCCGGGAAGGACGCGCGTAAAGGCGAACACGAGGATCGAAATGCCCAACAGCACAGGGACGAGCAGAGCAATCCGTCGAAGGATGTAGGCCCTCATAGGTTTATGCTTCGCGCGTCTTCAAGCTGCGGCCCGGGTCCGCCCCGCACGCGCTAGTCATCCGCGTCTCGACAGAAAGACGCACGGCGTACTCTCACGCCGTGCGTACCCTTCTCAGCAACTGACATGACCGCTGCGCGGGCTACTTCTTCGATTGGTCGATCCAAATGGTGCGGAACTGCCACGTGCCGCCGTGGTACCAGAGGCCGTGCGGCGCGAAGCCCATGACGTAGTCCCAGCTTCCCATCGTCCCCGACCGGGACACGGTGGGCAGCGCCGGCATCTCTTTGAAGAGCTCCCGTTCGATGTCGTTGATGAGCTGCTTCCGCTCGCCGAGGTCGAACGTCCCCAAGGCGCGGTCGAACATCTCATCCACCATGGCGTTGCCGTACCCATGGCCCACATACGTGTTGGTGGAGGTGAACACGAACAGAATGTCGTTCGGGTCCGAAAGCGCGGGGACGTTCGGCCAGTTGAGCAATTCGAACTCGCCGCTGCGGCGGGCAGCGCTGGCGGCCGCGACCTCCAGGCCGCGCAGCGTGATGTCGATGTTGATCTCACGCATCATCTGCTGGAGCGTAGCCGAAGAGGGCGCCCAATTTCCCGATTCGGGGAACTTGAGCTCAGCGCTGAACCCATCCGCATAGCCCGCCTCTTCCATCAGCTGCTTGGCCTGCGCGAGATTGGCTGAGAAGTCCGGTCCCCAGCCGGGGTAGGTCTGGACTTCGGACGCCGGCAACGCCCACGGTCCAGGCAGCGCGAACTGGCCGATCTCGTCGGTCTCCAGCCAGGCCGCCTGCAGGTGCGCCGGGCGGTCGATGGCGAGGCTCATCGCTTGGCGCACGCGAAGGTCGTCCCACGGCATTCCAACGCCCAGCTTGAACCAGAGCGTGGCGTACTGGAGCTTGGGAAAGACTCTCAGATTGATCCGGGATTCGCCCTTGATAACGGGAATCTGCCCCTTCGCGAAGTCGCTCATCCAAGCGTCGATTCGCTGGGCCCGCAAGGCCGCTAGTTGCAGGGCGTGGTCCGACAGGTAGATGAACTCGACCGCGTCGAGGAAGGGCTCTCCCTCGCGCCAGTAGTCGGGGTTCTTGACCTGCCGCACGCTGGACTCGTCGGCAGCTAGATCGTCGAGCATGAACGGCCCGGTTCCCACCGCGATCGTGGTGAAGGGCCGCTGTGTCTCATGCGCGTGCTTGGGCGCCATGCGGACGATGCTAATCGCCTCGATGATCGCCGCTGTCGGGCGTTTCGTGGTGATCACGATAGTCCCGTCCGCTGCCGCCGTCACACTCTCGACATCCGAGATACGCGCCTTGTATTGGCTCGCGCTGCCCTCCGGCGGGTTGAAGACCGCGTCGAAGCTGTACTCGGCGTCGGCGGCGGTGAAAGGCCGGCCATCATGCCAGGCCGCGCCTTCGACGAGTTCTAGCGTAATCCTCGTGCCGCCCTCGGCGATGTCCCAGGAGCTCGCGAGGCCCGGCTCGAATTCTTCGAGGGTTTCCTCAGTCGTCCCCCGGCTGATCAGCGAGTCGTACATCGGCCAACTGATGTTCTGCATGCACGTCGACCCGTACAGAGGCTCCAAGTCATTGATGGCGCACGGCTTGCCCATTCTCACGGTCCCGCCCTGACGGGGATCGACCGTCGGTTCGGGCGTAGGGACTGGAGTGGCGGTGGCCTGCGGCTGTGGGGTGGCGGTGGCCGTTGGGCGCGGCGTCGCTGTGGGGTCGGCGCCTCCGCAGGCGGCAACGATCAGGGCAACCGCGACTGCGGCGTGCGCCAGCACTGCGATACGGGCAAAGCTCGTTCTCATACGCAACCCTCCTGAGGCCAATGCGACGGCGCTAGAGGTGGGGGTGATGCGGCGGATGGGCCGTGCCCGCCCGCGAGAGAGCCTCCTTGTACCGAGGCCGGGCCGAATCTATCGGACGCGCTACGCGCCCGATGAGCGCAACGTATAGATTTCTGCCGCGAGTGTCAAGCAAAAATGTCGGCAATCGTCTTGTGAATTGTTTCACGTGTCGAAAATAGATGCCAGAAGGCGCGTACACGCCGGTTTTCAGGCATTACGAGACAAGACGCTCGGCGAGATCTGTGCCAACGAGCACGACGGACTCGTGCGTCGGCGGCGTGAGCGGCTCCTTCTTGGCCTGGCCCCAGACGGCAGCTATCGGCCTCCAGCCCCGCCCTCGGAGGGGGCGGAGACATTGCTGCTAACAGTGATACGGGGCTGGGTTGAGAGACTGCAGGCTGCGGAATGGCAAAGGTCTCCTTGGGGAGAAGAGGGAGATGAGGGGCCTTGCGCCGACGGCCACCCGCTAGCGAAGCCCGCCGCCCCTGTAGGGGCGCGCCTCGCCCCGCCCGCGCCTAGCCCAAAAGAAAAGGGGCGGCCCCGGTAAGGGAACCGCCCCTCAGCACCGGGCTAGTCACCTGCCTGCAAGAAGGCTCTCTGCAGGCGGAACGGGGTCCCCGGTCCAACCCCACTAAGGCGCATCAGGAAACCTCAGGCTGGTCGTCGTAGTAACGCGACGTGAAGAGCAGGCCGTCGTGGCGGATCGCCCACACGTGAGCGTACAAGGTCTCCGAAGACCTCGTGTTGGGGAAGACGAAGCTGACCCAGATGCCGTCCTCCGTGGCCGCCGCCATCTCTTCGCCAATCTTCCGAATGCGGTACGCGCCGACGTCTTTCAAGTCGGTGCCTATGAGATTTGAAGCGAGGACGGCAACACGCACGATGTCATTCTCGTCGGCCATGGTCAGGTTCCACTGGCCGTCAACGCTCTCCTGGCTGTTGTAGTGGGCGATGGTGGCGTCCAATCCGTTGGCCTGGTAGTACTCGATGGCCTGCTGCACGTACTCCTTGGTCCGCGCCACCGGATCCTCAACCTGCGGGTAGTAGCCGGAAGCGAAGAGCATCCCGTCGTGGCGCACCGCGTACCCCACCTTAGGAACTTCCTTCAGCGTCACCGGATGCGGCCACAGGTATTCCACCCACACTCCTTCGCCGCCGTCGATGGCCTTGGCCAGCTCGTTGCCCAACTCGTAACCGTCCGAACCCACCACGTCCTTGATGTCCGTCCCTATCAGCCGGGCAATCAGAGGATGGACGTGGTAGACGTCGGCAGCGTCGGTGGCGAAGAGATACCACTGGCCCTCGAAGCTGGCGACGCTGTTGTAGTAGTCAAGGAAGGACTCCAAGCCGTCGCGCTCGTAACGCTCTATGGCCTGGTTCACGTACTGGACCGTGTAATCCCTTGGATCGGCGCCCCGCCAAGCCGGGGGGCCGGCCTCAGGATCGCCGGCGTAGTAGCCGGAGGCGAATATCAGCCCGTCGTGGCGGATGGCCCAGGTGACCTTTTGCTGTTCCTTGCGCGAAATGGGATGGGGCCATAGGTATTCCACCCATATGCCTGCGTCGGTAGCTTGAGCTATCTCCCTACCCAGCTCCTGCCCGTCGGAGCCGACCACGTTCTTGATGTCGGAGCCGATGAGGTGAGGAAAGATGGGATGGGCCAGATAGTTGTCATCCGCGCCGATGAGGAAGAGGTAGAACTGTCCGTCCAGGCTGTCCTGGCCGTTGTAGTAGGTGATGACGGCGTCGAGCCCTTCCTCTTCGTATTTGGCTATGGCTTTGTCCACGTATCCTTTGACGGAACCCTCCACGTCTTCCACCAGGGCCGAATGGCTGGCAGAGAACGTCAGACCGTCATGAAGGACGAGGAGGACTCGCCGTGGTTCTTCCTGTTTGGTGACCGGGTTGATGCCCCGAATGGTGATCCAGTGACCCTCCTCGGTAGCAACGCCGATCAACCCCGCGAAGGCGGAATATGCTGAGCCCTCGCCAACGTATTGGCCCTCCAGAGCGGGTATGTTGCGGTATACCAGCAACCGGCCTTCGGCTTCGTCCAGGAGGATCAGCGTCCGCTCGTTTTCGGTACCCGCCGGAGACCTGTAGAACTCAACTGTGGCGTCCAGTCCGTTCTCTCTGTAGTAGTCTATGGCCTTCGCCACATAGGCTCGGGTTAGGGAGTCGTCATCCAACGCGGCGGGTTCCGGCGTCGGCTCGGGAGTTGGGGTGGCCGTGGGTTCCGGTGTCGGCTCGGGCGTCGCGGTGGCCGTGGGGGCCGTAGTCGCCGTGGGCGCGGGTGTTGGGGTAGGGTCCTCGCCACAGGCAACGACGAAGGCCGCGCAAGCAGCCACGATCAGAAGCAAGAACAGTCCGCGCACGCCGGCGCGTGCGCGCCGGTAACTCAAGCCCGTCCGGTTCGTCCGTCTATTGTTCTCTTGCTGGGTCTGCCGCATATTCACCACTTCTTCTGGTTTGTGCCGCTAGATACTGTACAATCGCGATGGATATGCTGCAATACTCCGTCTCATTTACAATCTGCCTCAATACTCCATCTCACTTAGATGGCTATTTGTATGACATCCGCGTGTGGCGAGGCCGGCAACAAATGACGTCTCGCCCCGAATATGTCGGAGCTGAGAAGCGCCGCCCGGTGGCCGGCAGCAATTCACCGGCGGGCCATTGCGGCTAGGTTTTATTCGAATGTTCCGAAAATCCCAGGGGCGAGGCGACGTTCGCTACGAACCGGATGAGGAGTGTCCGCCGCCACTGTCGATAGCCGCGGCTTTACAGATATTCATACCCAACACGATCGGCCTTGTCATGCTGGCGGCGCTGATCGTGCGGGCATCCGGCGAGTCGGAAGCCTATCTGTCGTGGGTGACCTTTACCGCGCTGGCGGTCACCGGCGCCAGCATGATCCTACAAACCCTGAGGCTGCGCCATGTGGGTTCGGGCCGCCTCATCGTCGCAAACTTCAATGTTCCGTTCTTGGCGGTTTGCGCCTTGGCGCTCCACGTCGGCGGACCTGGTTTGCTGGCCAGCCTAGTGGTGGTTTCCACCCTGGTCCAGTCCGTCTTGACCCTGCGCCTTGCCTCCCTCCGGCGGATATTCACACAGACGGTGAGCGGGATAGTGGTCATGCTGGTGGCGGTGTCGGCTATGCCTTTCATCATCGACAGAGCGGTCATTCCGCCGGAAGGCGATTCGACGGCGCTCTTCCTGGTGCCGGGAATGGCCGCTCTGGCCGCCGGGATTCTTATGTCGCTGCAAGAGAAACCGGTCTGGCGTATGTGGATCTTGCCGGTCACCGTGGCCATCGGTCTCCTCGTGGCCGCGCCCTTGGGCTTCTATGACGCTGACAGCGTAGCCGCCGCTCCGTGGGTGAGCCTGCCGGATTTCGAGTGGCCGGGGCTGGACCTGGTCTTCAACGCGGACTTCTGGGCTCTCCTCCCGGTCTTCGTGTTTGTGAATCTCACCGCTTTCATGAAGGCAGTGGGAGATCTATCAGTAATTCACCGCGCCTCCTACCGGAATCAATCCGCTGTTGACTTCCGCACGGTGCAGGGGGGCTTGAACGTTTACGGGGCGGGCACCCTTCTTTCCGGCCTCCTTGGAACATTGCCCGTCGCCGCACCGTGGTCGGCCACCGCGGTCTACATTAGCTTTACCGGCATCGCGGCCAGGAGTGTCGGTATATACCTGGGAGTCTTGACCATACTGGCCGCCTTTTTCTCTAAATTAGTTGTCGTACTGGTCGCCATTCCCAGCCCAGTGGTTAGCGCGGTGTACGTCATCATCTTCGGCATGCTCTTCGTCGAGGGCGCGAAGACGGTCTTCACGGGTCAGGTCGATCAAAGGAAAGCTGCCATCACCGGCGTTTCCATGGTGTTGGGCCTGTCCGCGAGCGCCTTGGGCGGACTATTCGAAGGGGTCATCATTCATCTGGTGGGGCATACGATTGTCGTCGGCGGCATGGCGGCCATACTCATGACCATATTCACCGAGTCATCAGCCTTTCGCGCCAGTAAGCTACGCGTTGACTTGTCCCAGTCTTCCCTGCCCGCCTTCGACGGCTTCCTCTGTCAGTTTGCCGACCGGCATGCTTGGACGGAAGAAGGGAAGGACCGGCTGCGCCTCGTAGGGGAGGAGCTCATGTTGAGCCTGATCAATGAAGAGGGCGACGGTCCGGCCGAACAGAAGCGCAGGTTGGTCGCCACGATTCGCCCCGACACCGGCTCGGCCGACCTTGAAATCGTGGTCGCTTCGCACGATGCCATCCAGGGGAATATCGAGGACCGCATGGCCTATCTAGGCCCGGAGCAGGCGCTGGAAGACGAACAGGAATTGTCCATCCGGATCCTGCGCCACTATGCCTCTTCGGTACACCACCGCAAGTACTACGGCATAGACATTGTCGATTGCCGCGTGGACAAGTAGCGCGGCATGGGTCCCCCGCGGGCCTAGGGCTGGGTGGGGACCGGCGGGGGGTGCACGCGCTTGAGCGTCGGCCGCTTGGCCTGCCAGATGAAGGCCGCCGACACCAGCGAAAGGGCGGCGAAGCCGAGGAAGGTCGGGTTGTAGGTGTCGAGGGCGTCGTGGACGTAGCCGGCTATGGCGGGGCCGGCGACGGAGCCGGCGGTCATGAAGAGGTTGGCGAAGCCGTTGATCTTGGCATAGTGCAGGCGTCCGAAGTACTCGCCGCGGATCGCCTGTTGGGTCGGGCTCGCCGCGCCCCAGGCGATCGCGAACAGCACGGCGAAGACGAACAAGGCCCACAGGCTGTCGTTGACCAAATAGAAGCCGAGCGCCACGGCGGTGAGCGCGCCCACGGCGCCTCCCACCTTGCGCTTCTCTATGCGGTCCTGCACCAGGCCGGAGATCACCCGGCTGGGGATGCTGATGGCGGCCATGATGGCGAGGACGGTCGCGCCGAACGCTTCCGAGTGGCCGCGGTCCACGACGGCGGCGACGGTGTGGATGAGGACGCTCGAAGAGAGCATGTTGCGCAGCCCGAACCCGACGCCGAGCTGCCAGAAGGCGGCGGAGGTGAGGGCCTCCTTGACCGTGAAATCGACCTCGGTGTGGACGCTGACGGCGGTGGCGGCCTCGGCGTCGCGGCGGGCCTCCTCCTTGGTGATGCCGTCGGGAAGTAGGCCGTATATCTCGGGCCGCTGGCGCATGAGCAGGGTGAAGGGCAGGCCGGCGACGAGGATGATGACGCCAATGATGAAGGCGGCGTCGCGCCAGCCGTATTCCGAGATGAGGTGGCTGGTCAGGGGCACGAGGAGGCCGCCGATGCCGATGCCGGTCATCGCGATGCCGAAGGCCACGCCGCGCTTCTTGATGAACCAGTTGCTCACCGCGACGAAGGCGGGGGACATGATGCCGAGACCGGCGCCGATGCCGATGAGGGGAATGAAGTAGAGATAGAACTCGAGGAGCGTATCGGCGGTGCTCAAGAGCATGAAGCCGATGCCCATGAGGACGATGCCGATCATCATGACGGGGCGCGGGCCGTAGCGGTCGACGAAGTAGCCCTGAATGGGGCCGAGGGCGGCGCCTTCGAGGGTGGAGATGCTGACGGCGAGGGCAAGAGGGCCGCGCTCGGTGTTCAGGCCCTCTTCCAGGGGAAGCAGGAAGGTGCCGAAGCCGAAGAAGTAGAAGGCCCCGCCGAGCATGGTGAGCCCGCCGGCGGAGAAGACGATCCACCAACCGTAGAAGACGGAGCGCCCGTCGCGGTAGAGGACGTGGTGAACGAAGGGGGCTTTCACGAGGTGAGCGGGACGCTACACGGCGGCTAGAAGCGTGTCAACGAGCGAGCGCGCCACTTTTCGCAAGACCTCCCAGGCCCACCGCACCGGCGCGCTCGTCGGGCGCGTGCCCTCCCTCATTCCCTCCCAAAAGGGAGGGAGGCTGGGGGGAGGGGACAACCTAAAGAACAGGTGGAGCGGGGTGGTCCGCCCCCTCTCCCGCGCTGGGAGAGGCAGGGGTGAGGGCGGGGGGCGGCGGGGGGTGCGCCAACGTCAACGTAACCCGGAGTCCCACCTTCCCGCCCTGCCCCTCCGCCGCGCCCGTTGGGCGCGTGCCCTCTTTCAGTTTCCCCCAAGGAGGGGAAAAGGCCGGAGGGGAAGCGCCGTCGGGGCAGGTGTGCCAAACCTTCGTTGCCAGGCGCGGGGAGCGTCGGCTATAGTGTTCGTCGGCTCTTCTGTTGGCGCTCGCTGGGGCGCCAGGCGCCGCGAAGCTGAGCGGCGGCCGCCCGCGCGGAGAGGTGGCGGAGCCTGGCTGAACGTGCCGCACTCGAAATGCGGTGTACCTTCGGGTACCGCGGGTTCGAATCCCGCCCTCTCCGCCAGCCATTAACATCACACGGAGCGGTGCTGGAGTCTGGCTGAACAGGCACGCCTGGAGAGCGTGTGTACCTTCGGGTACCGTGGGTTCAAATCCCACCCGCTCCGCCATTTTCATCGTCACAACCCCGACAACCCCCTCGATGAACGAGCCCTCTAATTCTCCACCGATAGCCGCGGACGCCCCGTACTGGATTGCCTTTCACCGCATCCACGGCATGGGGCGCGTGCGGTTCAACGCGCTGCTCGCGGGGTTCGACTCGATGGAGGACGCGTGGAGCGCCTCGCCGGGGGCCCTGCGGCGCGCCGGGCTCGATTCCAAGGTGGTCAGCGCGGTCGTCGAGGCGCGCCCGTCGATCGATCCGCGGGCGGAGGCGGAGCGGCTGGAGCGGGCCGGCGTCCGGGCGCTCACCCTCCGTGACGAGGCCTACCCCGCACGGCTGCGGGAGACGTACGATCCGCCGCCCGTGCTCTACGTTAAGGGCACGCTGACCGAGGCCGACGAGCGGTCCGTCACCGTCGTCGGCACGCGGCACGTCACAAGCTATGGCCGCGAGGTCGCGCGCATGTTGACCGAGGAGCTTGCGCGGAACGACCTGACGATCGTGAGCGGGCTCGCGTTGGGCGTCGACGCCGTGGCGCACAAGGCGGCGCTCGACGCGCAGGGTCGGACCATTGCCGTGCTGGCGTGCGGGCTCGACATGGTCTACCCCATGAGCCACCGGGCGCTGGCGGGCCGCATCCAAGAGAGCGGCGCACTGATCAGCGACTATCCCCTTGGGACGAAACCGAAGCCGGAGTACTTCCCCCGGCGCAACCGCATCTTGGCCGGTCTGACGCTCGGGACGATCGTCGTGGAAGCGCCGGAGCGCAGCGGCGCGCTGATTACCACGACCTACGCTCTCAACGAGAACCGCGAGGTGTTCGCGGTGCCGGGAAGCGTCCTCTCGCCGGCCAGCGCGGGGACGAACCGGCTGATTCAGGAGGGCGGGGCGAAGCTGGTCCGCAATGCGTCGGACGTCCTGGAGGAGCTCAACCTGACCGTCCCGGCCCGGCAGCTCCCCCTGCCGGGGGCGGAGCCGGCGGACGAGACCGAGGCGGCGCTGCTCGCCCTGGTGTCGCGGGAGCCGGTGCACATCGACGCCATCCACGAGGAATCGGGGCTGCCGATGCCGGTGGTGAGCGGCGCGCTGGCGCTGATGGAGCTCAAAGGTCTGGTGAAGGAGATTGCACCAATGAGCTATATTTCCTTAATCGGAGGACAGCCCCGAAAGGAACGAGCCGCGCCGGCGCATTCCGGTTGACGCTTGTGAATTCGTGCACTAACGTGGTGAGACTATGACCAAGAACCTTGTCATCGTCGAGTCGCCGGCCAAGGCCCGCACCATCGGGCGTTTCCTTGGCCGGAACTACGCGGTGAAGGCATCCATCGGCCATATCCGCGACCTCCCCGAGCGCACCCTCGGCGTCGACGTCAAGAACGACTTCGAGCCGAAGTACGTCGTGCCCGAAGAGAAGAAGGCGCTGATCAAGGAGCTCGACCAGGCGCTGAAGAAGGCCGACGCCCTCTATCTGGCGACCGACCCCGACCGCGAGGGCGAGGCGATCGCGTGGCACCTGAGCGAGGCGATCAAGACGGGCGAGAAGCCCGTCCGGCGCGTCGTCTTCCACGAGATCACCAAGCCGGCCATCGGCGAAGCCTTCGAGCACCCTCGCGAGATCAACGTCGACCTCGTCAACGCGCAGCAGACGCGGCGCATCCTCGACCGGCTGGTCGGCTACCGCCTCAGTCCCCTGTTGGGCAAGAAGGTGCGCCGCGGCCTCTCGGCGGGCCGGGTGCAGTCGGTCGCCCTGCGCATGATCGTCGAGCGCGAGCGGGAGATTGAGAAGTTCGTCCCGGTCGAGTACTGGCGCATCCTGGCGAACCTGGCGAAGCAGTCGGCCAACGGCGGCAAGGTCAAGGGCTTCGACGCGACGCTGGCCTCCGTGAAGGGCGAAAAGGGCAAGCTCGAAGTCCACGACGAGAAGACGGCGACGGCGCTGGTCGAAGACCTGCGCCACTCCCTCTACACGGTCGCCTCCGTGAAGAAACGCGAGACACAGCGCCGGCCGACGGCGCCGTTCATCACGAGCACGCTCCAGCAAGAGGCGTGGCGCAAGCTGCGCTTCTCGGCCCGCAAGACGATGACCGTCGCCCAGCAGCTCTACGAGGGGCTGCAGGTCGGCGCGGAGACCGCGGGCCTCATCACCTATATGCGGACCGACTCGCCGGTGGTCAGCGGCAGCGCGATCGCGGAGACGAGGCGATACGTCGCGGGCAAGTACGGCAAGGAGTACCTGCCGCCGAAGGCGCGGGCCTATGCCGCCAAGTCGAAGGGTGCCCAGGAGGCCCACGAGGCGATCCGCCCGACGTCGATCATGCGCGACCCGGCAAGCGTCCGTGGCGCGCTCGCGAACGACCAGTTCCGGCTCTACGAGCTCATCTGGAAACGCATGGTAGCGAGCCAGATGGCGAACGCGGTCTTCGACGCGACGGCGGTGCAGGTCGAGGCGGCGGGCTCGCCGCGGACCTACGTGCTCACCGCTAACGGGTCGGTGCAGAAGTTCGCCGGCTTCCTGGCGCTCTACTCGGAAGGGTCGGACGCTGACGACGAAGACGAGGAGAAGGAAGGCGCGCTGCCCCTCTTGGAGAAGGGCGAACGGCTGGATCTCAAGAAGCTCGACCCGCAGCAGAAGTTCACCCAGCCGCCGCCGCGCTACTCGGAGGCGGCGCTAGTGAAGGCGCTGGAGGAGGCGGGGATCGGCCGCCCCTCGACGTACGCGGCCATCGTCACGACCATCCAGAACCGGGGCTACGTTAAAAAGGAAAAGGGCCTCCTCCAGCCCGAGCAGCTTGGGATGATCGTCAACGACCTGCTGGTCGAGGCGTTTGCCAGCTACATCGACCCCAGCTTCACTGCGATGATGGAGGAGGGGCTCGACGAGATCGCCCGCGGCGAGAAGGGCTGGACGCCCTACCTGAGCGACTTCTACGGTCCGTTCGAGACGGCGGTGGCGACCGCGAACGAGACGCTGGAGCGCAAGCCGGAGGTCTCCGACGAGGTCTGCGAGCTTTGCGACGAGCCGATGGTGATCAAGAAGGGCCGCTTCGGCCTCTTCCTTTCCTGCACCCGCTACCCCGAATGCAAGGGGACCAAGCCGATCAAGAAGGCCGAGGCCAAGGTGGACGAGGCCCTGCAAAAGGAATACGCCGACGAGGTCTGCGAGCTTTGCGACAAGCCGATGGTGGTCAAGAGCGGCCGCTACGGACCGTTCCTCTCCTGCACCGCCTACCCCGAGTGCAAGGGGATGAAGCGCATCCAGAAGAAGGCCGACGCGCCCTGCCCCGAATGCGGCGGCGACCTCATCGAACGCCGCAACCGCAGAGGGCGGACGTTCTACGGCTGTGCGAACTATCCGAAGTGCAAGTTCCTCACCAATGGGAAACCCATCGCCGAGCCGTGCCCGCCGTGCGGCGGCCTGCTGACGGAGGCGGCCAAGGGCGGCGTCCGCTGCGCCAACAAGGAGTGCGGCTACAAGGGCGAGCGGCCCGAGTCGCCGGCGCCGGAGCGGGAGCCGGTCGCGGCGGGCTAGCCTCGCCCCTCGGCCAACCCCTCTCGTAGGGGCGATTCACGAATCGCCCGCCCCTCGGAGGGGGCCTACCCCCGGTACGGAACCCGCGCCGGCACGCCGTAACGCTCGCGCATCTCGCTGATGCCGATGTTGACGCCGTTGAAGGCGGCTGGCGGCTGAGCGAGCATCCAGAGCGCGGCCTCGGCGCCGACCTCGACGCTCTCCCAGCGCGATTCGTCGAGGCCCTTGTCGGCGAAGTTGAGCACGAAGCCCTCTGAGGCAATGGGGACGTCGACGCGCAGGCAGTTGGACGAGACGCCCTTGCCTTCGAGCTCGGCGGCCAGCCCCATCGTGAAGCGCTCCAGCGCCGCCTTGGTCATGCCGTAGGTGAGCCCGCCGGTGAACTGCCGCAACGCCGCCTGCGACGAGACGTTGAGGACGTAGCCACCGCCCTGCTCGATCATCCCGGGGACGAGGCGCTTGGCGAGCCAGAAGGGTGCCAACAGGTTCAGTCCCAACATCAGGTCGAAGCGCTTGCGGGTGACCTCCAGGAACGGCGTGAGGAAGTCGATGGCGGCGTTGTTGACGAGGATGTCGATGGGGCCGAGGCGGTCGAGGGCGGCGTCGGCGACGTGGTCGACCTCCTCGACGGCGGTGAGGTCGCCGGGGATGGCGGCGGCGCGTCCGCCGGCGTGTTCGATGAGCCGCGCCGTCTCGTCGACGGTGCCGGGGAGCTTGAATCGGTGCTCGTCGGTGGCGCGGGCCACGACGCCCACGGCGGCGCCGGAGCGGCCCAGGGCGATGGCGATGGCCTTGCCGATGCCGCGGCTCGCGCCGGTCACGAGCGCGGTCTTGCCGGTCAGATCGAGGGTGGACATGGTCGAAAGCGAGGGCAGGCTACCCGTGCGCGCCGCGCGGGGTCAAGCGGGAGCCCCTTTGACACGGAGGCGGGCCGGTGGGTAGCATGAAATAGGTTTCAGAATAGTTTTGGAACCTTTTGCCTATGCAGCCCGAATTCGAAGCCCGTGTGCAGGAATTCATCCGCCACTTGAGCGCGGAACGGGGCCTCTCGCCGCGCACCGAGGAGGCCTACGCGACGCATACGCGCCGGTTCCTCGGCTTCCTCGAAGTCGAGGCGGTCGACGACTTGGCCTCGGTCGACCGTCCGGTCATGCGGCGCTACATTGCGAGGCTGGCGAACTCGGGGCTCGCCAAGAGCGGCATCGCGCTGCGCCTGAGCGCGGTGCGGGCCTTCTTCCGCTTTCTTTCGATGCGCGGCGTCGTGCCGTCGCGGTCGCTGTGGAGCAAGCGGTCGCGCGAGGCGCGGGCCCTTACTCCCAAGCAAGAGAAGCGGCTGCCGAGCTTCCTCACCCAGACGGAGGCGGCGCGCATGCTCGACTCCGTTGACACGAGCACGGTTCAAGGGCTGCGCGACCGGGCGATCCTGGAGCTGGTCTATGCCGCCGGCCTCCGCGTGAGCGAGGCGGCGGGCCTCGACCTCGGCGACATGAACCTGAGCGAGCGCGAGCTTCGCGTCGAGGGCAAGGGATCGAAGGAGCGCATGGCCTACATCGGCGAGCCCGCCGCCGCGGCACTGGCCCGCTACCTGCGGGAGCGCCACGTCCTCACCGGCGACAGGGCGGCGCGGGAGAACGGCGCCGGGGGAGGCCGGGGCCGGCGCAGCGACGCGGTCTTCCTGAATCGCTATGGGCGGCGGCTGACGGCGCGTTCGATCCAACGCATCGTCAAGGAGACGGCGCGGCGGGCCGGACTCGACCCGGAGCGCGTCCACACGCACACGCTGCGGCACAGCTTCGCGACGCACATGCTCGACGGCGGCGCCGACCTGCGGGTGGTCCAGGAGCTTCTCGGCCACAGCAGTCCGGCGACGACGCAGATCTACACGCACGTCACCCAGGCGCAGGCGCGCAAGATGTACGAATCGGCCCACCCGCTGGCCCGCCAGGGCGCGGGAGCCGGCGCAGACCCGAAGGAGGGCTAGGATGGCCCGCTACCTCGTGATCCACGGTCCCAACCTGAACCGGCTCGGCCTGCGCGACCCGGCCCTCTACGGCAGCCAGACGCTCGACGAGGTGAACGGGCTGATCGCGGAGCGCGCCGCGGCGCTGGGTGTCGAGGTCGCGTTCTTCCAGGGCAACTCCGAGGGAGCCATCATCGACTACGTCCAGGCGGAGGCGGGCGCCGCCGACGGCATCGTCATCAACCCCGGCGCCTACGGGCACT
>DAOUKZ010000128.1:0-8611 GCA_034420775.1 Dehalococcoidia bacterium | reverse complement strand
AGACCGCCGCCTTGTTAAAAGTCCACCGCAGCAACTTCAAGGTCACCGGCTTCACGCGCGAGGCCGGCGTCTCCGAGCTTGCCGAGGCGGCCGCGCGACACGGTCTTCCGCTCCTCTACGACCTCGGCAGCGGCTGCCTCCTCGACAGCGCCGCCTACGGCCTGCCCCACGAGCCAACGCCGACCGAGGCCGTGCGCGACGGCGCGGACGTCGTCATGTTCTCCGGCGACAAGCTGCTCGGCGGGCCCCAGGCCGGCATCGTGGTCGGAAAGAGCCGCTACGTCGACGTGCTCAAGGAACATCCCCTCGTCCGCGCCATGCGCATCGACAAGGCGACCATGGCCGCCCTCCAGGTTACGCTGCTGCACTACCTGCGCGGCGAGGCCGCCGAGAAGCTGCCCATTTGGCGAATGATCGCCGCACCCGCCGCGGCCCTCGAACGGCGGGCCAAGCGCATCGCCAAGGCCGCCGGGCCCGGCGCGGTCGTCCAAGAGGGCACGTCGGCCATTGGCGGCGGCACGTTGCCGGGGGAAACACTCCCCGCACGCGTCGTCGCGATTCCTCCTGGAGAAACCAGCGTCGAAGCCATGGCCGCCGCCCTGCGCGCCGGCTCGCCCCCGATCGTCGCCCGCATCGAACGCGACGCCCTCATCCTCGACCCCCGCACCGTCCTCCCCGAGCAGGACGCCACCGTCGCCGCCGCCCTTACCCGCCTCCGGGCGTAGACTGCGGCACCGGTGCGTCGCTCTCCCCTGTAGGGGCGATTCGCGAATCGCCCGTCGCCCATCCACAGAGTGGTTCACGACGCTCACCCCTCCCCCCGCCTGCGTTAGAATCGGAGCCGGGGAAGCAAGGTGGCCACCAAGAAAAAACGACCGCCCCGGGGACGCCTCAAGCGCCGGGCGCTCGAAGTCCTCGAATTCGACAAGGTGCGGGCGCGGCTTGCCCACTGCACGTCGTTTCCGCCGAGCCGCGAGCTCGCCGGCGCCATCGAGCCCTCCTACCTCCCCGCCGAGGTCGCGCGCTTCCAAGAGGAAACCCGCGAGAGCCTTCGCCTCCTCGACCTGCGCCCATCCCTCTCTTTCGACGGCGCGAAGGACATCCGCCCCATGGCCCACACGGGAGCGCTTGGCGGGCAGCTGCCCGGGCCTGACCTCCTGCAGGCCGCCGAGACGTTCGTCGTCATGCGCTCGGCGCGTGCGAACCTGGGCCGGCTCCGCAACGAGCTGCCCCTGCTCGCCGAAATGGCGTCGGGCCTCTGCGAGTTCGACGAATTCGTACAGGCGGCCCGCGGCGCGCTGAGCCGGAGCGGCGACGTCCTCGACGACGCCACCGACCTGCTCGCGCGGCTCCGCGCCGAGGAGCGCCAGACCCAGGAGCGCATCCAGTCCCGGCTCGAAGAGATCATCGCATCGCCCGAAGGGCAGCGCTGCCTCCAGGAGAGCTTCGTCGCCACGCGCGGCGACCGCTTCGTGCTCGCGGTCAAAGCCGACTTCCGCGGCCAGTTCAAGGGCCTCATTCACGACATCTCGGCCACCGGCGCGACGGTGTTCATGGAGCCGCTGGCCATCGTCGAGCTCGGCAACGCCTGGCGCGAGCTGAAACTTGCCGCGGCGCGCGAGACCGAACGGATCCTCCGCAGCCTCACCGCCATGCTCGGCGAGCGCGAGGAGGAGATCGTCGCCGCCGTTGAGCGCCTGGCAACCCTCGACCTGGCGCTCGCCAAGGCACGCCTCGGCCGCCAGATGCACAGCGCGGTCCCCGCCGCCCTCGACGCCGACGGCGAGGAGGCGGTGCGCCTCATCGACGCCCGTCACCCGCTCCTCGGCGACGACGCCGTCCCCATGTCGCTCGAGATCGGCAAGACCTACCGCGCCCTCGTGATCTCCGGCCCAAACACCGGCGGCAAGACCGTCGCACTCAAGACCGTCGGCCTGCTCGCCCTGATGGCGCAGGCCGGCCTGCCCATCCCCGCCGCCGCCGGCTCGGCGCTCAAGACCTTCGACGGCGTCTACGCCGACATCGGCGACGAGCAGAGCATCGAGCAGTCGCTCTCCACCTTCAGTGCCCACATGGGGAACATCGTCGACGTCCTCGCCGCGGCCACGGGGCAATCGCTCGTCCTGCTCGACGAGCTCGGTGCGGGCACCGACCCCCAGGAGGGCGCCGCCCTCGGCAAGGCCATCCTCTCCACGCTCACCGAGCGGCGCGCCGTCACCGTCGTGACCACGCACCACAGCGAGCTCAAGGGCTTCGCCAACGTCGCCGGCGGCGTCGAGAATGCCAACGTCGAGTTCGACCCCGTCACGCTGGCGCCGACCTTCCGCCTCGTCGTCGGCGTCCCCGGCCGGAGCAACGCCCTCGCCATAGCGGAACGCCTTGGACTCCCGCCCGCGGTGCTCGAAACCGCCAAGAGCTCGGTGGGCCAGAGCGCCGCCGAGGTCGAGAGCCTGCTTGAGGACATCCAGCGCCGCCACACCGAGGCCGAACGCGAGCGCGCCGGCGCCGAGGCCGAACGGCGCGCCGTCGAGGCGGAGCGAGAAGCCCTGGAGCGCCGCGTCGAGGCCCTGCAGGAGGAACACCGTCAGGCCCTGCTGGAGCAGCGCGTCGAAGCCCAGGTCATGGCAGAGGAGATGAAGAGCCGGCTGCGCCACGCCGGGCGGCGGGCCAAGGCCCTGGTCAACGAAAAGGGCCGGGACGAGCTCGCCCGGCTCTCCACCGAGGTCAACGAGATGCGGAAGAAGCTGGAGACGGGGCCGTGGAAGGATGCCGCCCCGGCTGCCGCCGTCGACGGTCTCAAGACCGGCGACCTCGTCCGCGTCCGGGGACTCGAACCCGTGGCCGAGGTCCTCGAAGTCGGCGCCGATGGACGCGTCCACGTCCAGGCGGGACCGCTGCGGATCGAGGTCCCGCCCGACCGCATCGAGGGCAGGGCCGCCCGGCCCAAGACCCCGCCGAAGGCCGGCTACACCGTGGACGAAGGGGTCAAACGCCGGGCGCGGGTCGGCGACGAGTTCTGGGTCCACGGCATGCGGGCCCAGCAGGCCGCGGACGCCATCGACGAGTACATCGAGAAGGCCGTCCTCGCCGAGCACCGCCGCGTCCGCATCATCCACGGCAAGGGCCGCGGCATCCTCCGCGACGTCATCCACCGGGCCCTCGACCGGCACCCCCTCGTCGGCATGTTCTACGACGCCGAGCCCGACGACGGCGGCGAGGGCGTCACCATCGCCGAGATCTAGCATCCCTTAAGCCTCCCTCCCTTTATGGGAGGGACTGAGGGAGGGCACGCGCCCGCAGGGCGCGCCGGAGGTGCGGCGCGGGGAGGTCTCCCCCCTCTCCCGCTGGGAGAGGGTTGGGGTGAGGGCGGGGGAGCGGGGAGGGGTGCGCCAACCTCAACGGAGCCTGCGGCCCTAATTTGCAAAGCTCTCCTCAGAGGAAAGGCTCAAGAGGGGAGGTCGTCTCCCGGGGCGGTCCGGCCTCCCGCCCTTTATGGGCGGGATGAGAGGGCGGGTTCGGGGTGGGGTGCGGTGGCTCCCTCCGCCCCCGGTTATGCAAAGGGAATTATATCCCTGTGTACATTGGGAGCGGCTAGATTGGCCCGAGGTCGCGAAGCTCCTTCAAGGTCGCGTTCATCTCGTTGGCAGTTTCTTGGAGCGGGCGCAGCCGGTCATGTAGAAGACGGTCAAGCCTGCGCTCATGGGCCATAAGCAGGTCGTTCATGAACTTCCTAAATGTGACGGACTCCGCGAATTCCTCTGGAAGCCCTTGTATTGACCCTGCCAATTCTTGCCTTGCCGCAAACTCATCAAAGTCCATGTTCACTTCCTTGCGTCGCCAGCCCCGCGCTGCGTGCCCTTTTCATCCCCTTCGAGATACCGCCACTTCGTCTTGGGCGGCGCGCGCATCACGACGTCCGCGATCTCCTCCGGCGTCGCGTCAATGCGCTCCGGCATGGTGCGCGTCGGCGGCCTGCCTCGCTTCTTCTTGGGTTCTGTCGTCATGACTGATCCTCCCGAAGGGCCAACCGTCTCACAAAGTCGTAGACGTCCTGTTGGGTCGCTGGCCGTCGCCGGTCCGCGATGTATTCCTTCCATGCCTTCTGACGTTCCTCAGAGGGGAGGTTGTTGAGCTTGTTAACGACACGTTGCAGGGCAGCGTCGTCGGGAACACGCTTCAACGCCTCCATGAGTTCCTCGTCGTCCATAGCGATCCTCCTACTCGAACTCCTGTTTACCAACTAATCGAGGACGCGTGTTTGGCCTTCGCGCCCAGCGCGACCCTGTTCTCGTTCGGGTAATAGACGCCCACGAGGTAGTTGAGCTTCCCTGTGCCAATGGACCCACCGGGAGAGTCGTCCGGCCCAAGGCTCTTGGTCAGTCGAACAAAGTTGTCGCCCAACTGACGGGCTCGCGCTTCGTTCAGCGCGTAGTCCACAACGAGCACGAGGCTCACGTCGTCGCCATCCTGTGTCACGAGGGCATCCCGTACCCCCGCGTACTCTTCGACTGTGCGCTCGATCTGTGACTTTGTACCGACCGTGATTGTTAGGCTCTTGGGCGTAGGCGTTGCCTCGCGGACGGCAGGCTCGTGGGACGGCGATGCCTGTGGGTCGTCTCCGCCCCCGGCCACGAGCGCCACGATTATCACGAGCACCGTGAGGACGAAGAACCCGACAAATCCCCAGAGCAACCATCGCCCGATTCGTGCCATCGGGTGCCCCCTTGCGGCGCAGGATGTAGGTCACTCTGGACAAGTCTCCTCCAACCTTTGCGCGTGAGCCGCAAGAGGGCATGGGCGACCCACCCCTCGCGCAAGAGCCCACGCGCAGGCTTTGAGACTTGTCCAGAGTCCATGCCGAATATACCACATATGCCCGATGCGGCCCGATGAAACCGGCGCGGAGGCCAAGGGGGGGAGACGCTCGAACGGGCCGCGTTGATCCACGCTCGCCCTTCTGGTTAAATGAGCAGAAGGCCCCGTGCAAGGGGGCCTTCAAACACCATAGACGGAGACGACCGTCAACGGGGCAACCAGCCAGTTGCCCCAATGGTACGGCCTTGATTAAGGTTGCGTCAAGCGGTCGGCGTTCCGTCGGAAAGGCCGAACCGTGGACGAACGGGACCAACTCATCGAGGAACTTGCGCTGGAGGTCGAGCGGCTCGCAGCGGAGCTCGAGGGCCGCGACGCAGTGTGTGAGGCGCAAGACATCATGCTCGCCGCAGGGAAGGAGACCACCCGGCGAATCAACGAAGACAGGGTGGTCGCCAGCCGATTGGCCGACTTCTGGTCGAAGTTTGGCCCGGCTCCCTAGCTGCGGATGCGGGTATGCTCTGGCCCAATGAGCACGGCGTAGGGCAGGTGCTTGCCGACTCCCGCCTTGGCGATGGCGCTCATCTGTTCCTCGGTGTCGAGCGGGCGGATGTTGTGACGCCCTGAGAACTCGTTCACGTAGCGCCCCAGATGCTTGGGGCTCATGTGGTGATAGACGCCCTCGAAGCCGCGCTTGAGGCCCGCCCAGAACGATTCCAACCCGTTCGTATGGGCCATGCCCGAGACGAACTCGCCGACGCTGTGTCGCACGGCCTGATGGTTCGGCATACCCGCGTAGACCGTGGCCTCGTCCGTGTAGATGGGAGCGGCGGGCTCCATGTGCTTCGCGAGGAACCGCTGGATCGTCGGCTTGTTCGTTGAGGGCACGACGGCCGCCCTGACCTTGCCGGTCGCGCGGTCCTTGAGGCCCGCCACTGGCGTCTTGCCGATCATGGGACCGCCGCCGGCGTTCAGGCGCTTCGAGCGGTGCTTGTTCTTCTCCAAGCCGCCCACGTAGGTCTCGTCCGCTTCGACCGGCCCGGCGAACTTCTTGGCAGCCTCGTCGTTCCACGTCTCGCGGATGCGGTGCGCCATGTGCCAAGCCGTCTTCTGAGTAATGCCGAGGTCGCGGTGCAGCTTCATGGAGCTCACACCCTTGAGGTTCGTGGCGAACAGGTAGAAGGCCAGCGCCCACTTGCTGAGAGGCAGCTTGGAGTCGTGCAGGATCGTGCCGGTCTTGACCGTGAAGTCCCGCTTGCAATCGTTGCAGTGATAGAGCGGCGTCTTGCGGTTCCGTGACTTGCGGGGTGCGATCCGGTCGCTCTCGCAGTAGGCACAGGCGATGCCGTTGGGCCAGCGGCGCTGCACGAACCACGCCTCGGCGGCGGCCTCGTCGCGGAACCGCTCGACCGCCTCTATGAGTGAGAGGCCCTGTCGATAGTGCTTGCCCGGTGCGTTCTGTGCCATGCCGCCACTCCCGTTGAATTATGGGAGTATTGTACATCCGACAGGAGTGGAAGTCAAGGGGTGATGTACATAGAGATATAATTCCCTATGCAAAGGTCTCCTCTTGGGGGAAACCGAAGAAGGCACGCTCCCCAAAAGGCTGCTAGCATTGCGCCAGTCCCACGCGAGCGGAATGACATGCCCAGCCGACGAGCGTCATCGACGGGCGGGCAACGCGCCCTGATTCCCTCCGACGGGCCCGGCGACGCCGTCGGCGCCCCAAGCGCCAACGCGCCCCTCGCCGCCCGCATGCGGCCGCGCTCCCTCGCCGAGATGGCGGGGCAGGAAGCCCTGATCGGCGAAGGCCGCGTCCTCCGCAAGGCCATCGAAGCCGACCGGCTCCCCTCAATGGTGCTGTGGGGCCCGCCGGGTACCGGCAAGACCACCCTCGCCCGCATCATCGCCGGCATGACCGAGTCCTGCTTCGCGCCGGTCAGCGCCGTCTCCTCCGGCGTCGCCGACCTCCGCCGCATCATCGCCGACGCCCAGGAGCGAACGCGGCAGACCGGGCAACGGACCGTGCTCTTCATCGATGAGATCCACCGCTTCAACAAGGCGCAGCAGGACGCCATCCTCCCCCACGTCGAGGAGGGGACGGTCACCTTCATCGGCGCTACGACGGAGAACCCCTCGTTCGAGGTCATCTCGCCCCTCCTCTCGCGCGCCCGCGTCTTTCCGCTCAAGGCGCTCGGCGAGGACGACCTGCGCGCCATCGTCGCGCGGGCGCTGAAGGACGAAGAGCGCGGCCTCGCCCAGCTCGGCGTCGACATCGACGACGACGCCCTCGACTTCCTCGTCGCGCTCGGCAACGGCGACGCCCGCGTCACCCTGAACGCCCTCGAGCTTGCGGCCCAGGCGACCGAGCCCGGCCGGGAGGGACGGCGCGCCATCCGTCTCGCCACGCTGCAGGAAGTCGCCCAGCGCCGCACCCTGCGCTACGACAAGGGCGGCGATGAGCACTACGACACCATCTCCGCCTTCATCAAGTCGGTGCGCGGCTCCGACCCCGATGCCGCCGTCTACTGGCTGGCGCGCATGCTCGAGGCCGGCGAGGACCCCCTCTTCGTGGCCCGTCGCATCGTCATCCTCGCCGCCGAGGATATCGGCCTCGCCGACCCCCAAGCACTCAGCGTGGCCGTCGCCGCCCAGCAGGCGGTCAGCTTCATCGGCATGCCGGAGGGCTTTCTGCCGCTCTCCGAAGCCGCGCTCTACCTCGCCACCGCGCCAAAGAGCAACTCGGCCCTCACCGCCTACACCGCCGCCAAGGCCGAGGTCGAGGCGACCGCAAACCGCCCCGTCCCCCTGCACTTGCGGAACGCCGTCACCGGCCTCGGCCACGCCATGGGTCACGGCAAGGGCTACCGCTACGCCCACGACTTCGCCGGCCATCAGGTCGAACAGCGCCACCTCCCCGAAGAGCTCGCCGGCCGGCGCTTCTACAAGCCGGGCGCCCAAGGCTACGAGGCCGAAATCGCCAAGCGCCTCGAATCCTGGCGCAAGTCCCCACCCCCACAGGAGTCCGACGAGCGCCTCCCCTGGTAGGCCCCTCCCCTTTCCGTAAACGTGGGTGGCATGGGCGGTCTTCCCTCTTCTCCCCACGGGGACCTTTGCGCAACCCATCGGCAAGCCAAAGACGGGTGGCGCGGGGCGGTCTTACCTCTTCTCCCAAGGGGAGAAGATTGAGATGAGGGGCCCCTACCAACCACCAAACGCAACCCGTCCGCCCGCCCTCTTGTGGGCGCCGACCCCCTCCGGCCTTTCCCCCTCTTGGGGGAAAACTGAAAGAGGGCACTCCCCCTCCGGCGCGCCGGCGAGGCGGCGCGGTCCCCCTCCCGTAGGGGCACCTCTTGTGGGTGCCCGCTCCCCCCAACCGCCCACGCCCATCGAAGCCGCCTCCCTCCGGCCTCCCTCCCCTTGCGGGAGGGCCTGAGGGCGGCCACGCCATCTCCGCCGCGTGATCCTTGACAAGCCCTGCCAAGGGGGTTTACCGTTAGGTTGCGAACATACATTCTTCTCCGGGATCTCGAAGAAGCATGTTCAGCGCCTCCCGCGAGGGAGCGTGCACCCGCGCCGGACCGTCCCCGGAACGTCCCCGGCGCCAGCGCCTCCCGTAAGGGAGCGTGCACCTTGCGCCGGACCGCCCGATTAGCGCGTCCGGCGCGCGCCTCCCGTAAGGGAGTGTGCGACCTGCGCCGGGCATCCGACTAACGTGCCCGGCGCGCGCCTCCCGTGAGGGAGTGTGCGACCTGCGCCGGACATACGGCTAGCGTGCCCGGCGCGCGCCTCTCGTGAG
>DAOUKZ010000127.1:0-3816 GCA_034420775.1 Dehalococcoidia bacterium | reverse complement strand
GATTCGCGCCGGAGGCGGCGGCATGAGCCTCCCCCAGGAACATCTCGAATACCCGCTGCGCCGCCACGGCCAGGACATCGATCGCTACGACTGGCGGCTAGCCAAGGACCGCGCCCCCGTGCGGCGGGACGATGGAGTAGAACTCTCCGTGATGATCGTGGTCGCCTGCGAATTCCATCCCATCAACCCTAAGAAAGATCCCTTCAACCATCCCCACGGGATGGTGACGCCCTACCCCGACCTTCGCCACTTCACGACGCGGGACTACGGCAACCGGGTCGGGGTCTTCCGCATCCTGCGCGCGATGAAAGCGCACGGGGTGAAGGCGACGTTCGCCCTCAGCGCCGACGTGCTGGCCCGCGCCGCGCCGCTGGCCCAGGCGATCGTCGAGGACGGACATGAGGTCGCCGCCGCGGGACTCAACGGCGACGCCATCCACCACGGCGCGCTCGATGAGGATGAGGAGCGCCGGCGCATCGCGGCGGTCCGCGACGCCTTCGACGCCGCGGGTCTGGCGCCGAGAAGCTGGCTGAGCCCGGCGCGTCAACAGAGCTTCAACACGCCCGATCTTCTGGTCGAGCAGGGCTTCGACATCTGCCTCGATTGGGAGATCGACCAGGTGCCGGTGGCGATGCGCACCCGCTCGGGGCCGCTGACCTGCCTGCCGCTGCACAACGAGCTCGACGACTACAAGCTGATCATCGAGCGCACGCAGGAGGAGGCGGTGTGGGCGCGGCAGATCGCCGAGTCCCGCGAGGCGCTGCTGGAGGAAGCCGGCGAGCGCGGGTCGCAGGTCTTCGGCTTCAGTCTCACGCCCTTCGTCTCCGGCCAGCCCTTCCGCTACCCGGCGCTGGACGGGGTGCTGGCAGGCATCGCGGGCGACTCCCGCTGCCGGACGGAGACCGCGCAGGAGATCGCCGGCGCGTTTCCCGTATAGGGTCGGCGGCCTCCGCCCCGCCCTGCCCCTCCGACGCGCCCGTCGGGCGCGTGCCCTCTCTCAGTCTCCCCCAAGAGGGGGAGAGGTTTGGGAGTGCTCCCCTAGAGAGGGGGCAGCTTGGGTGGACCGCGCTAGAGGGCGGCGGCGTCTTCGTCGCCGACCTTGGGGGGCGCCGTGATCTGGGGTTCGGCCTCGCCGGCGGCGGAACGCACCTGCTTCTCGATGGCGAGGGCAACGTCGGAGTTCTCCGACAGGAAGCCCTTCGCGGTCTCCCTGCCCTGACCGAGCTTGGTCTCGCCGAAGGTGAAGTGGGCGCCGCTCTTGCGGACCACGTCGTGCTTTACGCCGAGGTCGAGGATGTCGCCCTCTTTGCTGATGCCGTGGGCGAACATGATGTCGAACTCGGCGACGCGGAAGGGCGGCGCCACCTTGTTCTTGACCACCTTGGCGCGCACGCGGTTGCCGATGGCGTCCGTGCCCCGCTTGATGGTCTCCAGACGGCGCAGGTCGATGCGCACCGACGAGTAGAACTTGAGCGCCTTGCCGCCGGGCGTGGTCTCGGGGTTGCCGAAGACGACGCCGACCTTCTCGCGCAGCTGGTTGATGAAGATCACGCAGGTCTTCGACCGGTTGATGGATGCCGTCAGCTTGCGGAGGGCCTGGGACATGAGGCGGGCCTGGAGGCCCATCTGCGGGTCGCCCATGTCACCCTCGAGCTCGGCTCGCGGGACGAGCGCGGCCACGCTGTCGACGACCACGATGTCGATGGCGCCGGAGCGCACCAGCGCCTCGGTGATTTCCAGCGCCTGCTCGGCAAAGTCGGGCTGCGAGATGTACAGCTCCTGGATGTCGACGCCGCACTTGGCGGCGTAACTGGGGTCGAGGGCGTGCTCAGCGTCGATGTAGGCCGCCTTGCCGCCGAGCTTCTGCGCCTCGGCGATGACGTGCTGCGCGAGCGTCGACTTGCCCGACGACTCCGCGCCGAAGATGTCGATCACGCGGCCGCGGGGCAGGCCGCCCACGCCGAGGGCGAGGTCGAGCGACAGCGACCCCGTGGGGATGCTCGCGATGCTCAGCTTCGACGAGACCTCGCCGAGCTTCATCAGCGAGCCCCGCCCGAACTGCTTCTCGATCTGGGCTACCGCGACGTCGAGCGCTTTGTCTTTTTCGGTTTCCATGGTCTTTTCGGTGTTCAACGCTTGCTCCTTAGCTCTCGCCTTCGTTCTGCCGCACTGCGGTTCTCGATTTCGCGAGATGATAGAACGTGCGTTCGTCTTCCGCAATAGCCGCGTGTCACACGACATAATACGCCGTTTCGGCACCTCGCGCCCCGATTTAGAGCGCCAGGGAGAGTTGCCGGGGCTGGTCCGCCGGGCGGACGACGTCGCGGGCGGCGCGCTCCCCGATGCGGTAGAGACGGCGCAGACCGTCGACGTAGCCGACGCTGGCCGAGGCGTAGTCGCGGTCGGCGTTGGCGCCGGGGAAGAGGCGGCGGTATTCGGCGAGCAGGCCGGGGTATTCCTCCCGCATGAAGCCGAGGAAGTGGTCCTTGACCGAGCCCTGGAGCGCGAGGACCCGCGATCCCACGAACCGCGCGCCGTGGTCGGCTGCCGACCGGACCAAGTCACGCAGGTGGTCCGAGGTGTCGGTGATGCCGGGCACGATGGGCGCGATGAGCACGCCGGCCTCGACGCCCGCTTCGGAGAGCCGCTGCACCGCCCGCAGGCGCTGCCACGGCGGGGCGGTGCCGGGCTCCAGCCGCCGCCAGGTGTCACGGTCCAGCGTGGAGATCGACATGGCGACCGAGGCGCCGGCGCGGCCCGCCAGCTCCACGAGGACGTCGAGGTCGCGCACGATCATCGTGCCCTTGGTGACAATGCTGACCGGCGTGCGGTAGTCGCGCAGCGCCTCGAGGATGCCGCGGGTGATGCGGTAGCGGCCCTCGATGGGCTGATAAGGGTCGGTGGCGGTGCCGACGGCCACGGTCTCGCGCTTCCAGGAGCGGCGGGCGAGCTCGCCGCGGAGCACCTCGGGCGCGTTGGCGCGGGCAAGGATCACGCCGGTGAAGTCCTCGCTGGGGTTGAGGTCGATGAAGGCGTGGTAGCGGCGCGCGTAGCAGTAGTGGCAGCCGTGGACGCAGCCCTTGTAGGGGTTGATCGACCACTTGAACGCCATCCCCTGCACGCGGTTGATGACGGACTTGCACTCGACCTCTTCGTAGCGAACCCCGTGGGCCGCGCTCGCCCGGCCGACGTCCGTGGGTGTCTCTCTGACAGGCATCACGGCGCAAGCGTAGAGAAAGAACGAGCGTTCTGTCCAGTGGCGCGTGTCGCAGGCGCGGTAGGGCGAGCGTGGCGCTGCGCTGGGCCTATAATTGCTCGGCTCCGGCGTGTGCCTGGGAGCCGAGGGAGGCGGGCATGGCGAAGGTCGACAACGAGATGCGGGGCCGGATCACCGCGGACGGGGTGCAGCGCTACCGCAACCGCATCGGCGTCCTGATACCGCAGCCGCCGCCGTTCAACACCGAGGCGCACGTGGACACGATCCGCCACTTCGCGACGGCCTACGGCGACGACAACCCGCTCTACGCCGATCCCGAGTACGCCGAGTCGACGCGCTGGGGGACGACGCCCGCCCCGCCGATGTTCGTCAGCACGATGGGCGTGACCCAGTCCGCTCCTATCCCCAAGCACGTGCGCGACGCCGGGGCGGGCGCGCTCCGCGGCGTGCCGTGGTACCAGTCGGGGAGCGATTGGCAATGGTTCCGCCCCGTCCTGCCCGGCGACCGCCTCAGCGTCAATTATTTCATCGAGGACATCGAGGAGAAGCGCAGCCAGTTCGGCGGCGGGACGGCGGCGGTGGTCTATCACCGAAAAGAG
>DAOUKZ010000126.1:0-6765 GCA_034420775.1 Dehalococcoidia bacterium | reverse complement strand
AGCCCGATGTTCGGATTGGCCCCGATCTCGATGAGCAGCCCGTCCACACGCAGCTCACGGGCTCCTTCGACCTCCCGGTCGAGGACGATCGACTCCAGGTAGTCGCCGCCCTTCAGCTCCACCACGTTCGCGCTCGTGACGGGCACGATGTTCGCCTGCTCCCGCATCTTGGAGAGGTTCACCGGTTCCGGCCGCGAGAACTCGTGTCCGCGATGGATGACGTAGACACGGTCGGCGTACTGCGCCACCAGCGTCGCGCCCTTCACCGCGGCGTCGCCCCCGCCGACCACCGCGGCGGTACGGCGGCGGTAGAGCGGCGCGTCGCACGTCGAGCAGTACGAGACGCCCTGTCCGACCCACTGCTGTTCGTGCTCGAGCCCCAGCGTGCGGCGCTCCCGTCCCATCGCCAGCACCACCGACTTGGCGACGTAGGTGTCGCCCTCGTCGTCGCGGGCCGCGAAGCAGTCGTCGCGCCGTTCGATCTCGACCACCTTGGCGTCGATCACCGGCACGTCGTACTTCTGGACCTGCTCCTTCATGCCCAGCATCAGGTCGAAGCCCTGAATCTCGACGTGCCCCGGATAGTTCTCGATGAGGCCGCCCGTCGCCGTCTCGCCGCCGAACGTCTGCCCCACCACGATCGTCTTCACCTGATAGCGGGCGGCGTAGAGCCCCGCGCTGAAGGCGGCCGCCCCCTGCCCGATCACCAGAATGTCATATTCGGATTCCGCCACACGCGACCTCCTGCCTCCCAGTGCTACGCGGGCCTTGGCTCCCCCGGTTCCGCCGGCGATAGGCCCGGCCCCCTCATGATAGAAAAGCCGGGCGCTGCTGCGCCACCATGCGACCCAGCGCGGCCCGGCCTACAGGTCGGACAACGACAGCCAGCGGTCACGGACGCCGCGGTCGCGCAGCGCCTCCGACGCCGCCGTATACGGGTCGCGCTCCCCCTCCTCGACGCGCCGCAGCAGGTCTTTGAGCACGGGGGCGTCGTCGAGCATCGCGTGGAATGCGCCCGCGATCTTCTCCTCCACACTCTTGACGAACTGCGCCCGCCGACGCCGGCGCCGCCGCCGCTCCTGCTCCCCCGACTCCGCCGACGCGGCGCGGTGCCGCTCGATGGCGTCGCGCACCTCGGCGACTCCGGCGCCCCGGTGCGCCTCCGTCAGCAGCACCGGCGCGCGCCAGTACGTCTCCTCGTAGATCAGCGTCAGGCTCTGCTCGATGTCGGTCGCCAGCTTCTCCGCGCCGCCGCGGTCGGCCTTGTTCACCACGAAGATGTCGGCGATCTCCATGAGCCCCGCCTTCATCGTCTGGATCGTGTCTCCCGCCTCGGGCACCAGCACGACGACCACCGTGTCGGCGGTCTCCATGACGTCCAGCTCGGTCTGCCCCACGCCGACGGTCTCAACGATGACGTAGTCCTTGCCTGCCGCCGCCAGCAGCGACACCACCCGTTGCGCCACGCTGGGCACCCCGCCGCGGCTCCCCCGCGTCCCCATGCTCCGGATGTAGACGCCGGGGTCCTTGTAGTGCCCCTCCATCCGAATACGGTCGCCGAGTAGCGCCCCGCCCGTGAAGGGACTGCTGGGGTCGACCGCGACGATGCCCACGGTAGCGTCCCCGTTGCCGCCCCGGATGTTCGCCGTGAGCGCGTCGACGAGCGTGCTCTTCCCCGACCCCGGCGGGCCGGTGAAGCCGACGCAGTAGGAGCCGCGCTCCCGTTCGGCGGCGCCGGACAGGGCCAGGCTGAGCGCGCGCGCGGCGTCGGGGCTTTCCCGTTCAATCAGGGTGATCAGCCGGGCGAGGGCGAGCTTCTCGCCCCGCAGAAGCCCCTCGACGAGGGTCTCGATTGGAGGCAACGAGGTCTCCGGTCAGGTGGCGGCTTCCAGAATCGAATCCCAGAATACGGGCCGCCTTTTCCGGGTGTCAACGGGCGCCTCAGGATATGGAGGACGCTACACGAAAGAGAGCAACTGGGCCGGGTTGTCCACGGTCATCGCTCGAATCGTATCGTCCGAGAAGCCCTTGCGCCGCATCTTGGGAACGATGTTCTGAAGAATGTGGCCGTAGCCGTGCCCGCCGTAGCGAACAAGCCGGTGCTTCGTGAAGATGTCGTGGCCCATGACGATCTTGTCGGAGTAGCCGGCGTCGACGGCGCGCCTTATGAAGTCCAGCCGCTGGGCATCGCTGGGCATGTCGATTTCGGCGTTCGGGTAATGCGACCCCTCGTTCCCGAAGAGGTCCCATTCGAGGTAGCAGCCCGACGCGGCGATGCGCTGCACCGCGCCGAACTCGAACACGGTCCGATCGAGATGCGCCATGACCACGCGAGATAGGTCCGCGCCGTTGTTCGCGAGAACTTCCAGGATCTCCATCGGCGCATCGGGATGCCGTCCGGGATGCACCGAGATAGCCGCGCCCGTTTCCTTCTGAGCGATTGCCGCCGCCGCTAGTGCCTTGCGCTCGTTCGGGGCCAAAGGCCACGTACAGCCGATCTCCCCGATGATGCCCGCCTTGACGCCGCTCCCTTCGGCGCCTTCGGTGATGTCGCCGGCCATCTCCCGCGCCAGGTCCTCCACGCTGCGGCGGTCCATGTCGTCGGGATGGGCCGCTCCCACGTAGAAGCCCGCGCCCATGACGACGTGCACGCCCGATTCACGCGATATCCGGGCAAGGGCGCCGGGCGAGCGTCCGATTCCCAGCGTGGTCGCCTCCACGATTGCCCCGCCGCCGGCTTCCCGGTACTTCCTGACCTCTTGTACGGCCGTGTCCAGGTCAGTCAATCGAAGGTTCGGGCGGTTGCTGTAGTAGTTGCGCCGGATCCATCCCAGGTTCTCCAGGGCCAAGGGCGCGTCCGCCAGTTCGGGAGACGGCGAGTCCTGCGCCGGGCGATACATCGAGGAGAAGTCGGCGTAGAGATGTTCGTGGGTCGTGGTGGCGCCGAGTTCCGATGGAGGTACGAGGCCCAGCACGGTCTGGACCAGACCCCGGTTCCGTCCTGAAGGCATGGCGCGGCTCCTCGTAGTATGGTGGCGAGCAAGCGTACCACGGCCCATTTGGAGCACGGACCGGCCCCTCCCAAGAGGAGCCGGACGAGGGAGGCTTCCGGAATGAAGTTCGCAGCCTTCACCACCGTGGCGGGTTCCGCCGGAGAGGCCGCCACGGCCGACGCGCACATCGACAACCTCCGGCAGCAGACCATTCTGGCCGAGCATCTCGGGTTCGAGGCCATGTGGCTCGGAGAACACCACTTCGGGCCCTATGGGTTGGGCGACTTGCCGAACCCGGTCCTGCTCGGCGCCGACCTCGCGGCGCGGACGTCGAAGATCCGCATCGGCCAGATGGCGAACATCGCCCCATGGTGGCATCCGATCCGGCTCGCCGAGGACCTCGCGATGCTCGACAACATGACCGGCGGCCGCGTCGAGGTCGGCTTCGGCAGAGGCATCTGGCCCTACGAGGGGCCGCAGTTTCACCCCAACGCCGACCCGCGCAAGGACAAGGAGAACCGGGAGCTGTTCAATGAGATGGTGGAGATCGTGCGGGAGATATGGACCAACGAGTATTTCTCCTACGAGGGGACCAACTACACCTTCCCCGCCGAAGACACCGTCTTCTCGCACCCCCGGTATCCCTCGAATCCCGTCTGGCAGGACGGGGAGAAGGTCACCAAACTGCGCGTGACGCCGCGGCCCTACCAGAAGCCGCACCCGCCGCTGTGGATGACCGTCTCCACCGACCGCTCGGTGACCACCGCGGCCGAGCTCGGGCTGAAGGCCTGCTACTGGCAGCCTCCGCCTCTCAGGATCAGGCAGCGGATGGAGCTCTACGCCCGGGCCAGAACGGAGCGGGAGGGGCGGCCGTTCGCTCTGGGCGAAGACCAGGCGGTCATGCGCTCCACCTACGTCGCCGCTTCGATGGAGGAGGCGCGGCGGGATGCGGAGGAAGGCATCATGTCCTCCTTCATCTTCAACGATCCCTTCCGGGGCAGGCAGGTCTTCACCAACCCGGACGAGGTCCTGGCGGATGAAGTGAAGCTGGACTGGGACTTCCTCGAGCCGCGAACGCTGCTCGTGGGCTCACCGGAGAACGTGGTGGAGAAGATCGAGGAGCTGCGGGAGGTCTGCCACCTGGACTATCTGCTCGTCGAGTTCTCCCACATGGGCATCCCGTTGAACAAGACGCTGAAGAACCTGGAGACCTTCGCCACGAAGGTGATGCCCCGGTTCGCCGGAGATGGATAGGGCGTGGACAAGCCGGACACCATGCGTGCGGTCGTCCTGACGGCGCACGGCGGACTCGATAAGCTCGAATACCGCGAGGACTGGCCCACGCCGTCGCCCGGCCCAGGCGAGGTCCTGATCGCCGTGGGCGCCTGCGGCCTGAACAACACCGACGTCAACACGCGCACCGCCTGGTACTCCAGGCACGCCGAAGAGGGCACGGAGGACGTGCAAGGCGGCTGGGGCGGCGCAATCGCCTTTCCGCGCATTCAGGGGGCCGACGTCTGCGGGCGGGTGGCGGCCCTCGGCGCCGGAGCGCCTGAAGCCCTGCTCGGCAGGCGCGTGATCGTGGACACGTGGCTCCGCGACTGGGACCGGCCCATGGACATGGAGCGCTGCGGCTACTTCGGCGCGGAGCGCGACGGCGGCTTCGCGGAGTACACCGTCATCGACGCGCGGAACGTCCACCCTATCGAGAGCGACCTGACCGACGCCGAGCTCGCCACCTTCGCCACCTCGTGGATAACCGCGGAAGCCATGTTGGAGCGGGCGGGGGTAACCGCCGGCGACGTCGTCCTGATCACCGGCGCGTCCGGCGGCGTGGGGACCGCGCTGGTCCAGCTTGCCGCCCGGCGCGGCGCGAAGACCGTCGCGCTCTGCGGCGAATCCAAGGCCGCCGCCGTACGCGCGCTCGGCGCAGACGCCGTCTTGCCTCGTTCCCCGGAAGACCTCGCCGCGGCGCTCCGTGTCGCCATCGGGCGGGACAGCGTCGACGTCGTCGCGGACGTTGTGGGAGGGCCGCTGTGGCCGCAGCTCATCGGCGCCCTGCGGCGCGGGGGTACGTACACCTGCTCCGGCGCGATCGCGGGCCCGAAAGTCGCGTTCGACCTGCGCACCTTTTACCTCAGCGACCTCACCTTCACGGGCGTTACGATCGCCCCGCCGGATACCTTTCCCGGGCTGGTGGGCTACATCGAGCGCGGCGAGGTGCGCCCCGTGCTGGCCGCCGTCTACCCGCTGCGAGAACTCGTGCGCGCCCAGGAAGCATTCCTGGCCAAGGAGCACGTCGGCAACATCGTCGTATCCGTGGCCGGCTGAGGGCGCGGGATGATCCCCCTGCCTCTTCTCCCCACGGAGACCTTTGCATAACCGCGCCGCGTAACGTCCCCTCCCGCAGGGGCACCTCGCGAATCGCCCGTCCCCTCCGGCCTTTCCCCCTCTATAGGGGAAACTGAAAGAGGGTGCGCGCCGTCAGGCGCGTCGGAGGGGTAGGGCGGCGGGGGCCGCGCGACCTTGCCGGAGCCCGCGCCCCCGGTTACGCAAAGGTCTCGCCACGGGAGAAGATTGAGATGAGGGGCCCCCTCACAACCGCCAACGGCCATCGAAGCCCGTGCACAGTCGGTGCCGCGCCTCCCCTGTAGGGGCGAGTCGCGACTCGCCCGTTCCCCCACAACCGGAGCCATTACGCAAGCCTCTCCCCCTGCTGGGGGAGATTGAGAGAGGGCACGCGCCCCCACGGGCGCGCCGGAGGGGCGCGGCGCGGCTACGCCTGATAGGCCCGAGCGGCTATTCCGATCGCCGGATTGCGCGCACCGTGTTCCAGAGGTAGACCAGCCAGATCGGAAGCGCCGTGATCGACAGGGCCAGCTTCTCGCCCGGTTCGTAGTGGTCGCTTGCGGGGTCGAGGACCGCGTAGCGCAGCGTCTCGAAGACCGCCTGGGGCAGGCTCACGATGGTGATGATGCCGAAGATCGCCGTCAGCAGCACCAGGTAGATGCGGTTCAAGGGCCCCGCCCTGTCCTCCTGCGTCTCAATCTTGCGGCGGCCGAACATGTGGGCAGCCCACACCAGGGCCCCGATGATGGAGAAGCTGATGCCCTCGATCAGGCCCTCGTCCTGCGCCCGCTCCAGGCCGAGACGGTCCCGCTCCTCGTGGAGCCGGGCGTTCACTTCCCGCCGCTCCTCAAGGATTTGGCTCAGCTCCTCCAACTCCTCGGCCGACAGTTCCCCGCGGTCGGCGAGCTCCAAGGGATGCTGGGGTTGCGGAACCCTGTCTTCCGGCAACTCAACCCAGACGGGGGAGTAGCTGAACTCCTTGCTGGAAAGGCCGGCGGCTCCCGCCTTGATGAGCTCCGACGCTCCCTGCGTGAAGACCAGCAAGCCGGCGATGATGCCCACGTACAGGTAGATGCGAACCAGGGCGCGGACGTCGATGTTGAGCGGCGCGCCGGTCCGCAGGCGCGTGATCAGGTGGAACGCCCCGCCGACCAGCAGCGCCAGCGCCACGAGGATGCCGAAGGAAATCAGCACGATCCAGACGATGTCCATGCCCTACAGGGTACCGCACCTCAAGAGGGCAAGACGGGGCCATCGTTATGGTAGGATGACGCCCTGGAAGCCATGCGACGCGACCCCTACTCCAGCCCCGTCCCAACCGCGTCCGGCGGCGCTTCCGGCGGCGGGCCATGCCGGTAACCCAGGAGATGCTCGACGAGGTGGCGCTGAGCGCCACCGAGTACGAGATGATCGTCGACCGGCT
>DAOUKZ010000125.1:0-29238 GCA_034420775.1 Dehalococcoidia bacterium | reverse complement strand
GGCTCCGGCGAAGGTCGCGCCCGCGAAGCGTGCTGGCGTCGACCGTGGCACCGTGTGGGACCGGATGGACGAGCACGGGCTCAGCCAGAACGAGGTTGCCCGGCGCGCCGGTGTCAGCACCGGGCATCTCTCGCAGATCATGTCCGGCAAGGCCAACCCCTCACCGGGCGTGCTGAAGAAGCTACACGGGGTCCTGTTCCAGCGTTCGAGGCAGGAGGAGCGGGTCATGCCGGCCGAGGTGAAGGTGCAGGGCTGGCGGAAGGGTGAGCGGAGCGGGATGGTGGTGCGTGGCGCTGGTGGGCCCGGAAGCAAGGTCGGAGGCGGGACCATTCGGGTTGGCGGCCGCGTACCCTGGGGCGCAAAGGTGGAATACGCCTATCGTGCGGGGTACGACGGCAGGGGTCGGCTGTCGGTGGCGCACGTCGTCGAGCCGGGCTATTCCGCCATGTTGACGCCACCGGAGTTGGGTGCCGCCTAGCCTCGCGCGGATGAGCGTCCAGCCTGGAGCAGGAACGTGGCCGACGACATTGTTGCAGTGCCCGGCCCGACCCACCCGTGATGCGCATCTCCGAACCTTGCCCAATGGTAACTTATCAGTTACCATGTCCGCATGATCGAAATTAGAGAATACACCGATCAGCAAGGCCGCAGTCCCTTCGGCCGCTGGTTCGACGGTCTCCACGCCAGGGCTGCGGTCAGAGTGAGGACGGCGCTAGCTCGGATGGAGGCTGGAAACCTGTCAAACGTCAGGGGAGTTGGCAGCGGAGTGTTGGAGCGCCGCATAAACGTCGGCCCAGGCTACAGAGTCTATTTCGGTAGGGACGGAGACGCACTGATAGTCCTGCTGGGCGGAGGGACCAAGGGAGGTCAGAAGAGGGACATCGAGGATGCCCGCGACCTCTGGCAGGAGTACAAGCGTCGCAAGCAGGAGGAGGTATGACGATGCCGCTCACCCGTGACTTCAAGGAAACCGTGCAGGCTCGCGCCGAGCGCGACCCGGAATTTCGAGAGGGGTTGCTGAAGGAAGGCGTCGAGTGCCTCCTTGCCGGGGACGTCGATACGGGCAAGATCGTGCTGCGTGACTACATCAACGCCACCATCGGATTCGAGGAGCTTGGCTCCCTCACTAACAAGCCGCCGAAGAGCCTGATGCGCATGTTCGGACCGTCCGGCAATCCCCATGCCCGCAACCTGTTCGAGGTCATCAGCCGCATCCAGCAGCACGAGGGCGTGCAACTCGAAGTGAACGCCGTTCGATAGTTGGAGGACTCCACTGAACTAATGGGGCCGGCAGAACGGTAGTACAGACTGCCCATCAGTCATCATGGAAAGTGTCAAGGATGCATTGTAAGGGAACGCACCTAACGCTGTGCAGCCTCAAGTTTAAGAGGACAACAAAAAGCGTTCCTTGCTGTTCCATGCTTGGATTGCGGCCAAACCATCAACTGCGTTGACCTCAATTAACTCAGCCAACCGTATTCGATCAAGAATGATACTGACCGTTCTCCTTAGTTCATCCCAGCGATTGAATGCCTGAGGAATTGCAAAGGGCACGGCAATAGCCGTCAAAGGATCTCGCCCGAAGTCAATCCAGCCATTCCAGATCCCGGCTACTATGTCCTTCGCTTTTGGTGTCCAGTCGTGGGCTACCGTGCACTGGCACAATATGACCACAAATCCGGTACGTCCGTCACGGAACGGGTTCCATACCACAACGTCCACACCTCCATCTTTTACCTGGGGTCGGGGCACCGCTGCGCCGGTTTGAAGTCGAAGCAAATTCGCAAGCCATCTCACGGCATCCGGAAAGCCGCTTGGCCGTCCTCCGCTGGCAGGAAAAGCGAAACGGACGCCGACAGCGTTCGGCCCTAGGTATGCAGTCAACGCCTGTCTTATTAGGTTGTCAAAAGGCTCTTCTATCTCGTCATATCGGTTTTGTTGCCTGTAAATCGGACTTACGGCAAGCCAGAGCAAGAACTCGTATGGAGTTTCGTCTACCTCTCGGGTTCGGGAGAGACCGGAGTCCGTCCAAGCGAAAGGATATACTGCCTCGGCTCGCTTTTTGCGCCGTTCAACTTCCGACAAGAGCATTTCTAGCTGTATCTCTAGCTCATCTCCATCGGTGAGTAGGGTTGACCGCAATCGCCCCCTCAGAAATGAGCGGGACGAGTTGTTCCTGTCCTCGGCAAACATTACACCTTCTGCCCAATCTGCTAGGCTACAGGCGTCAGAGGATGTTGGGGCCGGGATCTGCGATTCAGCTTTTGGCATTTATCTCCATCAATCGTTGAAACGACTCTTGGCATTTCGAAAGGAGTTCCTGTATTTCTTCATCATCGTAGTAGGTCGCCAAATCATCTTGAGCCGCTTCGAGATTGTTGTGAGCGTTTGTTAGCCTGCGCAGCAGCCTGTCCCTAAGCCCCCCAGCAGCTATAAAGGAGGACTCAAGGTCTCTAGTTCCCTTCAGAATCCTGAGGCCGTCCTCTGAGGATACTACCTGTCCCAGATCTGTGATATCACGAGACTCTCCTATAACCGGGTCGTCGGTATCGTCACCAAACACCCAAGAGAAGAGTTCACGTGCCTTAGGTCCAGAATCTTTCGGAAGAGGCTGTGTGCCTGGAGAAACCTCCGCAGGGGCAGGCGCGCCAATGTATGTCCGTAGAGGCAAGGACGTCATGACCCTTGTAAAGACTCCAAATCGTTTTATCACCCGAGTCGTGTCAATCCCGAAGTCGTCCTTCGCCTGTGTGACTGCGGCGAAGTTACGGTATTTTGCAGCAACATCACTTGAACGCTCCCCGACTAGATTGGCAACGTCTTGGAACTTGAGGTTTTCTCTGTCTACCATAGATGCGATGAAGCGCGCCTGGGCATAAGGCTCCCACGGCTCTATGCCTGAGATATGTCGATAGCCAATAATTGGGGCAACGGACTGCCGATCTGGTGCGATTACCACAGGGATTCTCTCTGGTAAGTCAGCCTCGCCTGCGAGGTCTCGCCATTCGTCCTCGTCATCAAGCTCGTTGGCCAGAGTGGGCTCAGCCAGAATTCGTAGGGCCACAAGTCGCCGATTCCCCTCGACGACGATGTATGAGTCCTCCGACTCACTGATGACGATGAGTGGCTCTGAGTGAAAGTAGCCGTGCAAGGCTATGGATCGTGCTACTTCGATAGCACTGTACGTCTCTGAAATGTATTCCAGGAGGTCGGATTCTGATGCCCCATGGTAGCTCTCTGGCAACCTAGGATTTAGGGGATCCAAGTGAAGTTGGTAAATGGGCAACGCACCAGGATGCCCTAGAGACTTAGTCGTCGTCATGAGGCGCCTTCCTGTTGTCAACTGTGTTTGCAGTCAAACCGTTTCCAGAAGCACACTGTGATAGTATTGGGCAGCGGTGACAATCGGGTGTTCTCGGATGACAGTAGGCTGCTCCTATGTCGATGAGCCCCAAGTTGAACTCCCGTGCATGACTGTCTGGGAGAATTCTCTCGGCGGCCTCCGCAAGGCAAATGTCGGAGTATGCCGGACCAGCGCCTGAGAGTCCGAGGACGCGCCGAAGAACCCGCCCTGATCCCTCGTCGATCATCGGTAGTGGATGATTGAAGGCCATGCACAGGGTTGCTCGTGCGCTGTACCTACCGATGCCCGGGAGCGATTGTAGACTCTCCAGACATCGTGGCACCTGACCTCCGTAGTCTCGCAGCAGGCGACGTGCGCATTCGACAAGCCTATCTGCACGCCGAACTAGACCCAGAGGCTTAAACCACTGACGAAGGCCATCGACATCGGCCTCAGCTAGAGAAGCAGGATCGGGGTAGGTGGTAACAAGGTGGATATATGGGCCGACCACCCTGGTTGCTTGGGTCTGGCGCAGCAAGACCTCGGCGACAAGAATGTAGAACGGGTTCGTAGTGTCTCGCCAGGGGAAGTCACGCCCATTGTAGCGAAACCAACTCACCACAGAGGTTGCGAGTTCTTCGCTGATCCTCAGCATATGGCTCATATTCGGATGTCGATCTACCTGAAGCACCACTCTCATCTGCTCCCTGCCATGGGCAACAGCTCTGGGGACCATAGACGCAGCCACTCGTCCAACTCCATTGTCGTAAGCCGTGGAGCTGTAGATAGATCTACTCTGTAACGGGTCTCCGTAACTCCAGGTGGCTCCGGCACCCGAAAATGGGGTACATCCCTCGAATGGAACCAGGCGAGGCTCTCCTCAGCTTCAGCAGCGGCGATTGCGGGACCAAGCTCTGTCGAGGACTCCATACCGGCCAGACGCACCGCTTTCTCAAGCTTCAAGTAATCGGTCGTCCCGAGAAGAGCACTTCTGCAGTCTTCGATCAGTTGGCGTAGGCTGAGCCCGGAGTCGTCTTCAACCGCGACCAGAGATGCGATGACGATCTTTTCGCCTTCCAAGGCATAGATTTGCCTATGGGAGAAGTGATGCATGCGCTCTGGCCGTGTTGTGATCTTCACCTCGACTCGATTACCGCCAGAAGAGAAGTCGAAACGTCGCGTAGCTTCGCTATGCCAGAAGGGTGCCCAGAATCGGAAGCCCCGGACCCGGCTCATCATAAACAACTCACCCCACAGGCCGCGTCGCTCTGCCTGGAGGTCTTTGGCCGGCGTTACCGCGAATAGCCGAACCATAGAACGGAAGAACGACGTTAGGGTGTGCCTGTCTGCTCCCCCGGCCTCCTGGCGCGCCAAGAAGGCCTCTGCGAGGAGGAGAAAGGTCTCCGCATCTGCCGAGTCGGAAGTCTCACAGCGGAGAGCGTGTAGCAACTCAATCCTGGGAGAGTCATCCAAAGCCGCCAAGCTGTAGCTCTGCCCAATGTGAAGAGAGACCTTGTCGGTATGTAGGGGAGGTTCAACAGCCCCTGCCTCAGCCCGCACAAAGAGAACAGGGTGACCCGTCGTATCGAGACCAAGGAGAACATCCTGATTCCCTGGTACCGGAGCTACAGTAAAGGCATGGCCAGATGGCCTGTCCTTCAACTCTGAGAGAAGCGCGGCGAGGTTCATGGATTGTCATCCCGGACAACATATCGCAGATCAAAGCGCGGATCGTCGCTCGGCACAAAGAGTGCTAGTGCTGTGGTCTCGACAGGGTGATCTAGTCCATCCCCGCGAGTTCGAATCACGTGTACCTGAAGCTGTACCCGATCTCCGTGGATATTCTCGTCCCCCGGATAGTAAGCAGGATGAGAAGGATCCCGACCTGGCGTGCGCCCTTGCATGGGATTGACTCGCCCTTGCCGCTTGGTCCGCTCTCGTGTCTGGCCGCTCGTCATAAATACAACGTCGAGCGATGGGAGCATCCCAGTTAGCAGCAGTCGTGCCAAGTACTCACTCGTATAGGATGAGTCCCAGTCGGTCCCGTCGGCTTCGATGTTGGCTAGCAGTTGCGATATGGCTTCTTCAGTAGGGTAGTCCTCGACAACAAGGTGCTCTACGTTTCCAAATCGCTTGACGGTAGCGCTCTCGCGCTGGGCAAAGAATGCCCTTACATGCCGAACGTTGCGCCTGGCTACGGCCTCATCTTCTATGAGGCGATTCTGTATATCCCAGCCGCTGCCTCTGAATCGCCGATAGCTCGCTACGTTCGACCTAGTCGGCTTGAGGCCCATGTTCATATCCAGCGAGAGCATGCGAGGCCACTCACGGATGGACAGTCGTTGCCGTTGGTTACGACGGAGCGCTTCCCAAAAGTCGTCCTCGTGCCTCAGGAGTTCGGTGTAGTCGTCTCGAAGCTGAGCCGTTACGAATATGCGACATACGTCAAGGTAGTCCTTCTTGTAGCCAAACCATCGTGCTCGCTGCTCCATGGTGTCGGCGTTCGTCTCGTTCCTAGCTCGGCGAGTGATGTACGTGACCGCAAGGCCCTCAATGGTGACTCCTCGGCCTAGCATATTGCCACCTACGAGGATGTTGTTTTTTAACCTGAAGGGTGTCCCGATGGGGTCACGGCCTAATGGCAAGCTGTTGACCATCCACACCTCGACGAGCCATATCTCGTCTCGCAATTGCTCACGAACCTCGTCCCAAGTCGGAGGATCATGTGCTGTGGAGCACAAGTCGTTGTAGGCCGCCCGCATCAGATCCATCAGTTCATGCGTAGCGAGATCATCATCCGGCAGGCCGAGGCCCTCACGCCAAAGCCCAATGAGATTCCGAATCGCTGTCTGAAGTCTCTCGTGGTCGGCACGTAGGTTGCTGTTGTGGATGAGCATAGAGTGCCATGCATTGGACTCGCGCAGGTGTCGGATGGCGCCCCCGACAAGAAAGGTTGCGATTGCCTGTCTAAGGCCGTTTGGTATTCCCCAGACGAACTCCTCGTCGGCCTCTGCCAAGGGCACTGTTCTCACGTATCGGCCGCGATCTGAGCCAAAGAAGGTCGCTCCTCCACAGTACCCCTGTCCCGGCTCAACAAGAACGCCAAAGTCAGGTGAGAGACCATCGATCCCCGATATCAGAAGGTTCGCCTGAGGAGTTGCGGTATACGCCACATAGGCGTGAACTCGGAGAGCGCCCCTTAGCCTGAGGATGCTCTCATAAATCGCAGACCGCTTCCCGCGACGGAACTGCGTGTTCAGAGATGCCTCGTCTCCCTCGTCATCAATGATGAGCGTTGGGGAACCTCTGATCTCTGGGGTTGCTAGGACACGCCTCGCATCTTCAAGCCGCTTGCGGTTCTTCAGCACTACAATCAGGGCGTGACCACCGCCGTGGAGCACGCTTCTGATGACCTCAGCATCTTGAGGGATTGGGTTCCTGAAGGGCGTTAAGTTCGGACGTCTAGCTTCCAGGTCGTTGTAAAGCCGAGTGAAATTCTGCTCCAAAAGCGGGTTCTTGGTGCCGGCAAGCACCACTGTCAGTCGGTAGCCATTGTCTATACCTAGAGCGATAAGGGATGTGTAAGAGAGAGTCTTGCCACTCTGAACCTTACCAAGTGCTAGTCCGGTGACTCTCCGGTCGTTGTCGGTCGGAGCCGGGCAACGTCCCAGAATCGACGCGGCAGTTTCTACAACGTCGTCCCACTCGTCTTCACTGACACGCTCTTGGTATCGACTCCTAAGGCGTCGGATTTCGTCGCCATCGATAGACGGTCCCCACAACGCCATTGCCGTCGACAAGGGATCGATACCAACAGTCTGGCTAGGCTCGACCATATTCGACCTCAATCTCGCCAGCCCGCCTGAGCACTTTGTTCATGTACATGCGAAAGTCACTAGGGCTTACGAGTCCATTTGAAGAGATCTGAAGAGCCATGCGCTCGGCCAACGCCAGGGATAGAACGAACTTCTGAAGTAAGGCAAGTGAGTCTCTGTTGTCTAGGTAGGGCGCGAGGAAGGGGTGGGCGGTGTTGAGAAAGACGTCTATCTCGTTCTCACGCGGAACGCTCACCTGCATCCAATGGGCGTCACTGAGTTGGTCTTGCCAGTGGAGTCTGAAGAGCCAGACCTCTGCTCCGACCTCAAGGCGATACGAGACTGGACCGTTGCTAGCCGTTCGTATCATTTCAGTATCGGCCCGCTCCGCCTCCTCGGTCTTGGGAGGATCAGGCAGCCTAATCTCCTCATGCACCGCGTTGCCGAATCTCTGGTCAGAGAAGACCTTCCTAAGGGGCTCCGATACCACGTCCATCACTGGCTGAGTGATGGGCTTCCCACGCTCTCTATAGCCTTCGGCTTTGTCCATGTAGTCTTGGGATACCCGCTTTAGCTGCTCGATAAAGTCATCCTCTAGCCCGCCGGACCAGTCGAACGCATCCTTCGCTTGGGTGACCGGCCAAACATCCATCTCGATCTCGCCGACGAGACGCTGAGAGCGGAAAGTATTGCCTTGCCCGAATATCTCGGCTGGCTTGTAGCCTTCCCCCGGCCCGCCCACGATGACACGTCCACGCCTCAATAGGGCGAACCCGGCATCTCTCTGGCTTCCTGGCGTCCTCACTCCAACCCACCCTGTGGCTTGGAGTGTCGTCCCCTCGGACTCCCAGGGCACATCGATGATGAAGCTCTTCCTCCACACGTTCTTGATGCCATTGCCTAGGTCCTCCTCGAGGAAGCTGGGCTCTTCGTATGAGATGGGCTCGCCATTCCACAGGATCTCGATCTCTCCCGAGCGGAGGTCCTCTCGGTACATGCTGCCGAGTTGGTCCTTCACTCGGCTCTGTGTCCTACCTCGAATTGGCTTGTAGAGACCCTCAATGGCAATAGATGTGTAGTGGGTTCCCGGCTTGGCAGAACCTGCCTCAACAGCAATGCTGTCCAGATGACTGTCCACAAGTTCCGGCACATGCACACGAGCCGTGTACTGCCTATTTGAGCCCAGCTTGCTCGTGCGAATTGTCCAAGTCGTACCAAACCAGCAGGCGGCCGTCTTTAGCCCCATGCCATACTCACAGCGCCCCGTGCGGTCTGGAGGTGGTTTGTCAAGTACAACGGCTCTAGTGAGCTCCTCCATCTCCATCCCGTGTGCGTTGTCCACGATAGTGAGCGCGTTTCTCTCGCTGTCGTAGGCCACCTCGACTCGCAAATTGTCGAGGCTCCCGTCGAGCTTGTACGTCTCAATTAGCTCCGCTCGATGGTCGTAATAGCTCTGAGTAGAGTTGTCTACGAACTCGGCAATGGCGTACCACGGCTTATAGCTCAGTCGCCTATAGGTCGCATAGACGCCAACAGCTGGCCGAATGTCTATCGAAAGCTGATTCTCAGAAGCAACCATTCCCCTCCCTCTAGCTGGCAGCGACGGCCGGATGGCTTGACGCACGTTCCTTGTTGGTCTCTTCGACTGACAGAAGTCTCTTGGCAATCTCGTACACGACGTCAACGTGTACCGCGTTCCCCAACGCCTTGAAGGTCTCTGTCCTGGACTCCGGAACACAGAAGTCGTCCTCAAAGCCCTGCAATCTCAGCCCCTCGATCCTCGATAGATGCCGCTGCTCGGGGCCGAGTATGGGAATCTGCGTGGTTGTCATTGCGACTAGCGACGGGCTGTTTGCGTATCTCTTGACGCGTAGCCCGGAAGGCCTGAACTGCAAGATGTGTTTCCAAAGGTCCCTGTCTTCGCCTTGGCAGTTCCATTCAAGCTTTCGGAGAGACGGAGGGAACGTGCGAAGGCCGCTGAGCCACTCTTGCGAAAGGTCACCGCGAATCGATGCGAACCAATCACGGTTTGATCTGATGAACCGAACCTTCCAATCGGGGAACTCTGTGACCTCTCTCCGTGCGTAGCTCGGCAGAGCGTCAAAGTCTTCCCTAGTGGAGACCTTCCCATTCTTGCTGTGTGCGGAGCCGAATCTCGCGGCGACCAACTGAGCCCAAGGTGTCGTTTCTTCATAGGAGTAGGTTGCGCCAATCTCGTCCCCCCATATGGGGAATGACGGAAGTGCGACCTTCTCCTCCGGTAGGGCCTCAAGGAAAGTGTTCCAGTGCTCAATGCACTGGCGGTGCTGATCTGCGATTCGTGTTTCGTTATGGTCGGCCTCGGATAGCTCAGCCCTCTTCTGGACAATGCGCGTCATTGAAGTCAGCGCGCTTCGCTTCCTTGGAGGAAAAGTCTCCTTTGGAAGACCATCCAGAGAGGCTACTGCAAAGAATCGCTCTCGGTGGTGAGGATAGTCGAGGTGGTGCGGGGAAAGCAGCCCGTCACCACCACTTGCCATATGTTCTGTTCCTCTAACCTCATAGCCAAGCCCTTCCAAGCTGGTTTTGACGATACACCACGTTCGTCCTTGGTCATGACGCTCAAAGTTTCCGACATTCTCTAGGATCACATACGTGGGCTTATGCACTCGCAATATCCCTAGGATCTCATGAAAGAGCGTCCCAGAGGTCTTGTCTTTCAATCCGGCCTGAGCACCTGACTTAGAGAACGGTTGACAAGGAAACCCGGCACAGAGGATGTCATGGGGCGGCACATGGCCCTTCGAGTGTCTAATGTCTCCATGGATGGCTGGCCCTTCGGAGAAATTTCGGTTGTAGACCTCTTGGAGCGCGCCATCTATCTCGGATGCAAAGACGCACTCATGTCCGAGTCGCTCAAGTGCGAGACGGAATCCGCCTAGACCCGCAAAAAGGTCGACAAACCTCATTCCCTGCATCCTAAACCAGCACCTGAGCCAACACCCGAACTCATTCAGGCCCTCCGCTCGTAAGCTGATCGGAGAGGTAGTCCAGGTGGGTCCCATCCTGCCAGACGGTGTTGCCTATGCTTATGCGCGGTGTGCCTGAGCCGATCTCCAGTTGTATGTCGGGGTCGTCGGTGATTGTGGCGGCAATGTGCTGCTCGTTGAATCTGTCTAGCCTCTCGTACAGGGGCTCTATTCGCGGGCCGATGTTCCGAACGAACCGCATAGCGGCACGAACGTCGTGGCTCTGAGGCTCGACACCGTGCTCCAGCGGGACCACGCAGAGCAGGAACCCAGGCCCGCATTTCACTGCCTCCTTGGCCTGCCTCTCGGACATCCGCACTTTCTGGTCACGGCTGGCCTTGACCTCGACCAGCCAGGTGCGGCCCTTGCGTCGCAGTTCCATACTCATCACATCGATCTCGAAGTCGGAGCCGGTCCCGGTCCGTTTCACGGTGAAGCCTTTGGCCTCCAGCCCCTCCCTCACCAAGTCCTCTACCAGGCGTCCCATGCGCCTGTTTTCATTGATGCGCTCTATTGACTCCTTCCTCTCCTCAAGGTGAGGGAGCAGGTCGGGATCCGCCTGCATAACCTCAATGATCTTCTGTACATCGCCCAGCCGGTCGCCGGCCGATACCAGGATAGTGTTCAAGGTCTCGCGTAGAACAGGGACTGCCTCCTCGCTGTCCGCCGTAAGATGTACCGAGAGGTCGAGTTCCGAGATGTCGAGAGCTTTCAGGAGCCTCAGGGCATCATCATTGTCTCTCAGGGCCCACCTGCCCTTCAGCAGACGGGCTAGGGACTGCGCCCTGGCACGGTCTCGGGCACCCTGAGACTGCGGGACCCAGCTGTTCTCGATGATGGGCACCAACCACATCGCTGGATAGTAGGTGTGGCTAGACCCGCACTCGCAATCCGCAGTCTGGATATCCAATGCCCCTTTGTCATATTTTATGAGCCACTCCGTCAGGAAGCGCCAGAAGAGGCGCGCAAGCTCCTGGTTGTCTCGGACTCGTGCCATGATCCCAATCTTGTCCCTGCTGAGATGAAGCAGATCAGTCATTGGGACATCATCGAGCGTCCTGTGTTCCCTGTCCTCTCTAAACGGCCCTTCTGGGATGAAGTCCTTGCAGGGCCTGTCGGTTTGGACAAGAACCCCCTGTCTTGTGAAGCCGTGGTTGCTGACGGCCCTCCAGTCATCCGTGCTGGGTATGTGATCGAAGAAGGACTCTGCTAAGATATGTGAACGTGGGAAGAGGGTGGCGTACGGCTGGAGATCCTCCGGCCACGCACTAACCGGGGCGAGGATCTCCACCAGGCTGAGGTCCCCCTGGTGGAGGGGAAGGAGTTCGGGAGACCCATCGCTGGCGGTCGAATAGGCGGGGTAACCTCTCAGTACGCTCCATAGGCCTCTCTTAGTGAGCCAGGCCATGAAGCGCGGGCTGGCTTGTGCGAAGCCGCCGTCAAGCCTCCCTTCCTCACAAATCGCCTCAAGCCTACCCTTTATGGCCTGAACCACGTCGCTATCGCCGTAATCTCCACTGCCCGTCTCGGAGGCCAGGGAGGCGATGCGTGTGTCACGGAGAGACTTCCGAATCCCCATCCCCAGCAGTACGTCCCCAATATCCTTCAACTCAGTGTCTATGCCGGTGTCACGGTGGAGTTCAGAGATTCTATCGAGGTGGCCAGACTGATCGAGAACGATATGGCTGTCCTGCAGGACGTTCACGAGGTTATCGTCCTGCAGGAACTGACAGAGGAGGTCCAGCCACGGGATGGCCGCTTCTCCGTCCTGAAGCAGATCCTCAAGCTGTTCCAGTGTGCCGGCAGTCTCGTCGTCCCCAATCGCCCTCTCGATGTGGCGGACCAACTCCTCACCCCCATAGACTTCATCGAACAGGGTAGGATGAAGCTCTCGCCAACTCTCAACGGCTTTGCGCCACCTGTTGGCCTCATCTCTCGGCGGCAGACCCTCTCTGAGGCCTCTAATCTTGTTCAGCAGGTCCCAGAGGGTTTCCGTGTTGTCTTCGCTACCTGCCAGCGGCAGGATAGATCCCTCAGGAGCCCTGAGGGTGCCGCCGCTCATGATTGAGGGGGTCTGGCGGATACCGTTGACAAGCTGTGAGAGACGCTCGCAGGCCCAGTCCGAGTTGAGCCATTTCTGGCCTTCGAGCGGGGGGATCGTCGCCAGAGCAGGCACGTCCGCAAACTGACGCTCTGATGCGAACTCAATCAGTCTGAGATGCAGGTCGAATCCCTCATCGATGAGGGCCTCATTCGTGCGGTTGGCCTCATTCTCGGCCTGCCCGAGGTAGATGCCATCACGGTTCTCGGTCGGATGAAAGAAGAGGCTGTTGATGACGGCCGGCGAGCTGAAAGTCTCTGTACTGACCAGGGGGAACCCCAGAAAGAGCCTTGGGGTGTCCTGTGGTGTTAGGCAGGTTGTGCCTTTCTCAGTCGGTTCGATCGGGACTATGACTGATGCCCGGGCGCCCTTCGCCAGTAGGTAGGCCCTTTCTGTGTGGGACGGCGCTTGGGTCACTCTGACGGTGACTCTGTCTAACCCTTCCTGAAGGACCTCGCGGTTCCGCACCTCAAAACTGATGGTCCCCTCGGATGAGACAATCTCGATGCGGCGGAATTGGTGGTTGAAGGCTACCACGTACGGCGCGCTCTGCCTCAGTGCCTCAACGCCCTCGGCCACCACACCGGCCGACTCCTCCGAGAGAGGATAACGGAAGCGTGTTGTGAAGCCTTCTGCCGAGGTGGTCTCAGATGTGGGAGCACTCTCTATGCACGCGTTGAAATCGTCCCACGCCCGATCCATTGAGTCGCTCAGTTCTCCGGCAGAGCCAATCTCACGCCTCAGGAGAAAACTGAATAATCGTCCGTCGTCGAGCCTTCCCCTGACGTCTATCTCGGGCGAGAGCATGTGGGTTGTCAGGAAGCCGCTGCCGTACTGTCCTAGGGCCGCCTTGTCCTCCAGCTTAGTGGTGCCGTGGAAGATTAGGTGAGCGACTTCCTCGACACGGAAATCGCGGCCGTTATGCTGGAAGACCAACTCGTCCGGCTCAGACTCGACCCGGGCAATTATGCCCTCATCCGTGGAGGCATCGCGAGCATTCTGTAGGAGTTCCCAGATCCAACGCCTCTGAGTGTGTTCCCGATTATTCTCGTGTTCTTTGATCTTGTTGAGGACAGTCTGAGCACTGTTCTCTCTGACAGCGCCATGACGGATCGCATCTTTGTCAAACTGTGTGGCCATTCTTTCTAGCCTCTGGTGCTCAACTCATCCGTGCTCTGCGGCACAAAACCCACTATACATGTGTACATCCCTGAAAGCGCCAGGCATTTGTAATCTGGTCCTGGTTCCCAGCGTGTGGGGGAAGAGGCTGACGCGAGGTTCTGCGAGGAGCGGAACCTGCATGACTGCTACGTCGCCGTGGAGTCCAGGGGACGTGCCAGAGAAACGCGACCGTCGGCTCTGGTGCTCCACGTCGTGGTGATCGGCAGCAGCTTCTTCTCGATGGGTGCCGTCAACGCCCGCGCCAGTCCCGGCGGCAGGGCCAACATCCAGTCGCCGGCGCAAGCGGACCTCGATACCCAACCGAGCGCGGATGGCGCAGACTGCGCCGGGCTTCAGCGTCAGCCCAGCGGAGAAGCGGGCTCCCGACCTCATCATCGACCACCCGATGATCCCTTGCGGGCACTTGGCTGGGCGTCTCCGAGGGGCGCATAAGCCAGGCTGCGCAGCAGCGTGCCTGGGGCCTCGTCGAGCGCAGGGGCCAACGCGGCGACGTTCTCTACACTCCGTCCGCCGAGGGCATTCGCTACGTCACGCACCGGGACCGCGCCGAGCTGCCGACCAGCCGGGGCATCCGGAGCGCTGCCCTCGCAACCTATAAACTCAGGAGAAGGCATCACATGGGCCACCGCATCGAGACCAGGCGAGGCAGACGAAGCACGCCGACGGCATCACCTTGTAGTTCCTCTCGAAGCCGGAGGCCGAGGCCAGGGCTGACCACCGAACAGGAATCGACCCACAGAAAGATTGCGGTATTCCGGGTTCTCCTCAACTGCCCACAGCCCATGAGTACCGCAGCATTCCGTTGCGATTGGATCGCAACCATGGGGGAAACTGAAAGAGGGCACGCGCCGCAGGCGCGTCGGAGGGGCCGGTGGAGTGGGGTGCGCCGACGTCAACGCAGTAACCGCCACGGGCCATCGAAGTCCACCTTCCTCTCACGTTATGCATGCAGCGCCCGACTTCGCGGAAATCCCAGAAGCGCCTCCGGAACGCACTGTAGAATACCGTGGGTATGGAATCGCAGCCCTCATCGTCCACTCCCGGTCCGGCGGGGCAGGCCCCCCAACAGGGACAGGGCCCGGAGTCGGACGCCCCGCCGCGCGCCCTGGCGGCAATCGCCGCGCGGCTCGACCTCATCCTCCTCGCCCTCCTCGTCGGCCTGTCCCTCTTCTTCCGTCTGTGGGGGTTGGACTGGGACGACGGCGGCCTCTACCACCCCGACGAGCGCGCCATTCTCCTGCGCGTCGGCGAGATGACCTTTCCCTTCAGGGACCTCGGCTCACTCTTCTCCGTGGAAAGCGCGTGGAACCCCGGCTGGTTCCCCTACGGCTCGCTACCCCTCTACCTCCTCAAGGCCGCCGGCTATCTCGCACCGCCGGTCTTCGAGAATCCCCCGCTGATCGAGCTCGCACAAGCGGGCCGCGTCGTCTCCGCGCTCCTCGACACGCTCACCGTCGTCCTCGTCTACCTCATCGGGCGCAGGCTCTTCGGACGGTGGGAGGGCCTGCTGGCCGCGACCATGATCGGGCTCGCCGTCCTCCACATCCAACAGGCCCACTTCTTCGTCAGCGACCTGATGCTGGGCACGTTCATCATGGGCGGCCTCTACTTCCTGAGCAAGGCCGCTCTGTCACCCGGCGAGCGGCGCGGGACGTACAAGCACTTCGCCGTCGCCGCCCTCTTCTTCGGCATGGCGCTGGCGAGCAAGTTCAGCGCGCTCCCCTTCGGCTTCGTCTTCGTCGTCGCTGCCGCCCTGTGGGCCCTGCCCGAGCACCGCCGCGAGCCCGTTCTCTTCGCCATCGGCGCCGTGGCCCTGGTGGGCATGGCCGTGGGGTTCAGCCAGCCCATCTTCTGGGTGCTCGGCGTCGCCGGCGCCCTCGGACTCCTCGCATGGGCGGGTTCGCGCCTGGTCCGCGCGACTGGAGAAGACCCCGACCTTGTCCCCCGGCTCCTCCACGCCGCCAAGCTTTTGCTCCTGGCGGCGGGCGTCACCGTTGTGGTCTTCACCATCCTGCAGCCCTACGCCTGGATCGACTACGGCACCTACGTCGGCGACATCGGCAACGAAGGCGAGATGGTCCGCCGCATCGCCGACTTCCCCTACACCCGCCAGTACATCGATACCACGCCTTACCTCTACCACGTGCAGCAGTTCGCCCTCTGGGGCGTGGGCCTTCCCCTCGGCATCCTCATGTGGGCCGGCTTCGCTTTCAGCATCGGCGTCGCCCTCCGCCGCCGCGACCCGCGCCACCTGCTCATGCTGGCCTGGGTCGCCCCCTACTTCGCCACGGTCGGCGCCTTCGACGTCAAGTTCCTGCGCTATATGCTGCCGATCACGCCCCTGCTCGCGGTCATGTCCGCGAGCCTGGTCGGCGAGGCGCTGACTATCCTTCGCGAGCGGCGACTCCCGGACCTGCGCTTCATCCGGGCGTTGCGGCCCTCCTTCGTCTATGTCCCGCTCGCGGCCGTCCTCGTCCTCACGCTCCTCTATGCCGTCGGCTACACGCGCGTCTACGACGGCTCCCACCCCGCCACCGCCGCCGCGAACTGGATCCGCGAGCAGTCCCCGTCGCGGGACACGGCCGTCGTCAAGGAGCACTGGGAGGAAGGGCTCGGCGGCGTCCGCAACGGGCTCTACGGCTACCGCATCAGCGAGCTCGAAATCTACAACCCCGACAACCCCGTCAAGCGCGACGGCATGGCGCGGCTCCTGGCCGACGCCGACTACCTGGTCTTCTACAGCAACCGGATGTACGGCACCATCCCGCGCCTCCCCGAACGCTACCCCGCCACCAGCGACTACTACCACGCCCTCTTCCGGGGCGAGCTTGGCTTCGAGCTCGCCCACTTCGAGACCGCCTACCCCAACCTCTTCGGCGTCTCCCTCAAGCACGACACCTTCGGCAGACCCGGCCTCCCCGAGCCGCAGGCGTTGCGCGACTACCAGCAGAACGCCGTCGACCTCAACCTCGGCTTTGCCGACGAGAGCTACAGCGTCTACGACCACCCCCTCGTGCTCGTCTTCGAAAAGACGCTCGACGGCACGCTGTCGGAGCAGCTCGACTTCTACCGCACCAACCTCCCCTGGGGCCCGCCGACGGCGCAGTCGGTAGGAAGCGAGCTCCTGCTCCTCTCCGACGACGACGCCCGCACCCAACAGGAGGGCGGCACCTGGTCGGACATCTTCAGTCGGGACTTGTTCGTCAACAAGATTCCCGGGGTTGTCTGGTACCTCGCCGCGCAGTTCGCCTTCCTCCTCGCCCTGCCCATCACCCTGATGGTCTTCCGTTGGCTCCCCGACCGGGGCTACTTCCTCGGCAAGATGTTCGGCGTCCTCCTCGCCGCCTACATCCCCTGGCTATTCGCCAGCCTCCACTGGCTCTCCTTCTCCCGCCTCTCCGTCGGCGTCGGACTCCTCCTGCTGGCGGCCGTCTCGGCCCTCATCCTCTGGCGCAAGCGCGGCGAAATCCTCGAGTTCCTGCGCGAAAACCGTCGCGTCATCATCGCCGGCGAGGTCCTCTTCCTCGTCGCCTTCGCCGGCATGTTCGCCGTCCGCATGTGGAACCCCGACCTCTGGGACCTCTACCTCGGCGGCGAAAAGCCCATGGACTTCGCCTACTTCAACGCCGTCCTGAAGTCGACGTACATGCCGCCCTACGACCCCTGGTTCGCCGGCGGCCAGCTCAACTACTACTACTTCGGCTTCTTCATGGGCGCCGCCTTCACCAAGTTCACCGGCGTCCTCCCCTCCATCTCGATCACCCTCATCGTCCCGCTCTTCTTCGCCCTGACCGCCGCCGCCGCCTTCTCCGTCGTCTACAACCTCGCCGCGCTCGTCAAACGCCGCCTCGACGAGAACGGTGGCCCCCGCCTCCCCTCCCCGATCTTCGCCGGCGTCATCGGCGCCCTCTTCGTCACCGTACTCGGCAACCTCGACGGCGCAGGCCAGCTCCTGCAGGGCCTCGGCCGCGTCCTCCGCAACCAGGACTTCGGCACCTTCGACTTCTGGCGCAGCAGCCGCATGCTCGGCCCCGAGGGCGACCACGGCATCACCGAGTTCCCCTTCTTCACCTTCCTCTTCGCCGACCCCCACGCCCACCTCTTCGTCATCCCCCTGACCATCCTCGCCATCGGGCTCGCGCTCGCCTTCATCGTGGGCTCGCGAGGGCCGACCGGGCGTCTGGGCGTCATGTCCTGGCCCGCCTACATCGCCCTTGGCCTCACCCTCGGCGCGATCCAGGCAACGAATAGCTGGGACGCCCCCACCTACCTCCTCATCGGCGGGGCCGCGATCCTCATCGCCGAGTACGCCGCGCGGCGAGAACTCACCCTCGGCCTCTTCGCCCTCGCCGCCGTCAAGACCGTCGGGCTCTACGTCATCGGCTACGTCTTCTTCCTTCCCTTCCAGCAGAGCTACGAGTCCTTCCTCCCCTACACCGACGCCATCGCCCGCACCGGCAATCAGGCCGTCCTCTGGCGCTACCTCGGCATCCACGGCTTCTTCATCCTCGTCATCATGGGCTTTCTCTTCTGGCGCCTCCGGCTCCGCCCGCCGCCAAAGGACGAGGACGACGCCCCCTCTCCCGCCCAGCCCGACCCGCTTCCAGTGAGCGAAGCCGAGCTGTCACTCGCGCTCGCAGGCGCGGACTTGGAGAAGCGCCCGCGCCTCAGGGCGCCGCGCTATTGGCCCTGGCTCCTCGCCGCGGCGGCGTGCGTTATCGTGGCCGCCCTCCTCTGGGTCGCCGGCATGGCGACCATCGTCTTCCTTGGCGCCCTGCTCCTGGCTCTCGCCCCGCTGGTCTGGCGCGCCGTCCGCTCCGAAGACACCGGCGCGCCGGTGGGACTTTTCGTCTATCTCCTCATCGCCACGCCATTGGCCATCGGCATCGCCGTCGACATCTGGGAGCTCAACATCTCGACGGGCCGCATGAACACCGTCTTCAAGCTCTACCTCCAGGCCTGGGTGCTCATGGCGCTCGCCTCCGCCTTCATCCTCTGGCGCATGCGGTTCGGCCTGGAGTTGGGGAGCGTGCTCCCGGGCCGCTGGGCGCCCCGAGGCGGACGTATCTGGCGGAACCTCGTGCTCGTCCTTCTGGCGGCGGCGCTCGTCTATCCCATTCTTGGCACCGAAAACCGGTCGGAAAGGCGCTTGTTGCACATCCCTCCGACGCGGGATGGCATGACGTTCATGAACGAAGCCTCCTTGTACGACTACGACACGGAGACATGGTCGCGGCTGCGTCCCGAGCGCGAGGCGCTGGAGTGGATGCAGGACACCATCCAGGGCTCGCCGGTGGTCGTCGAGGGGCTGGGGCAGCGCTACCGCTCCCTAAGGAGCCGGGTCGCGACCTACACCGGCCTGCCCGTGGTGCTCGGCTGGGAGTGGCACCAGCAACAGCAGCGCTGCGGCCGCTACGCCGGCGGACACTGCCCGCCCGAACAGCAGGGCGTCGTCCAGCAAAGGCAGGCCGACGTCGACCGCTTCTTCAGCACGACCCGCCCCGACGAGGCCTGGGCCTTCCTCGACAAGTACGGCGTCAGCTACATCTACGTCGGCGACCACGAGCGGCTCGTCCACCCCGCCGAGGGCCTGGACAAGTTCGAGCGCATGGCCGCCGCCGGCGACCTCGCGGTGGTCTACCGCAACGAGGCGGTGGCCATTTACCAAGTGACGCCGTGACCGCCCGCGCCGGAGCGGGACGCGGCATACTAGGCTCACCCTTCCGCGACGAGGTCTTCCCATGCGCATCGGACTGACCATTCCCAGCTCCCAACCCTGGGGCGACCGCGCCGCCGTCACCGCCGTCGCACAAGAGGCGGACCGCTCCGGCTTCGACTCGGTCTGGACCGCCGACCACCTTCTCGCCCCGCTGGGCGACATCGACGACGTCGGCTTCGAACGCTCCCGCTACCAGTGGATGACGGGCCGCCCCGCCGACACCCAGCGGGTGACGCCGCGGCAGTACTACGGCAGCAACAACTGGTTCCTCGAAGGCTACAGCGTGATGGCCTACCTGGCGGGGGTCACCGAGCGGGTCCGCATCGGTTCGAGCGTGGTCGTGCTCCCCTACCGCAACCCGATCGTGCAGGCGCGGGCGGTGCAGACCATCGACGTCCTCTCCGGCGGGCGCATCTCCCTCGGCGTCGGCGCCGGCCACGTGCGCGCCGAGTCCGAGGCGCTCGGTATCCCCTACGACGAGCGCGCCGCGATGACGGAGGAGTACATCCAGGTCATGCGGGCGGTCTGGGCGGGCGAAACCGCCTCCTTCCACGGGCGCTACTTCGACTTCGACGAGGCGCTGACTCTGGGCCGGACGGTCCAGCAGCCGCCCCCGATCTACTACGGCGGCATGGCCAAGGCGGCCATCCGGCGGGCCGTCCGGCTCTGCGACGGCTGGCTCGCCTCCCCCGCACCGATGGAGCCCGAACAGTTCAAGGCGGGCGTCGACTTCGCCCGCGAGGAGGCCCGGCGCATCGGCCGCTCCGACCCGTTCGACGTCATCTACATCCACACGGGACGCTTGGAGGAGCCCGACGAGCGCATCCGGGCCCAGTGGTCGGAGGAGCGCATGGGCGCCTCGTACGACTTCCCTCGCAACTACTCCGTCGACGAGCTTGCCGACCGCCTGCGCCGCTACGGCGAGGCCGGTGTGGACGAGATCGTGGTCGGCTTCTTCTCGGTCGATGCCGAGATGAACCTGCGCCAGGCGCGCACCTTCGCCCAGAAGGTGATGCCCCAGCTTCGTTAGCGGGGCACCGCCTTCGGGTACGACCCAAAGACGCGGAAGAAGCTCGCCTCGGCGCGGATCGCGTCGAGCGCGCCGGCCACGGTGGGGTCGCTCCGGTGCCCGTCGAGGTCGACGAGGAAGACGTAGCGCCCCAGGCTCTCCTTCGAGGGCCGCGACTCGATCTTGCTCAGGTTGATCCCCCGCTCCGCGAACTCGCCGAGGGCGCGGTAGACCTGCCCTGGCTTGTCCTCGTCGGCGAAGCCGAACGCGATAGAGGTCTTGTCGTTCCCCGTCGACGCGTGGTCCTCCCCGGCCAACGCCACGAAGCGGGTGGCGTTCTCGGCGCGGTCTTGGATGGCCTCGGCGATGATCTCGACGGGGTAGAGGGCCGCGGCCCGGCGCGGCGAAATCGCGGCGCCCACCCGCTCCGATGCCAGCATGTCGGTGACCGCCGCGACCGTGCTTAGCGAGGCGGTCTGGCCCGCCCCGCCGAGCCGCCGCTCCATGAACTCGCGGCACTGGCCGAGCGCCTGGGTGTGGGAGAAGACGACCTCGACGTCTTCCAGCGCCGTCCCCGGCTTGGCCAGCAGGCAATGGTCGATGGGGATCACGATCTCTCCCGTGATCGAAAGCTCCGTCCCATGCACCAGGAGGTCGAGCGTCTCGGTGACCGACCCTTCCAGGCTGTTCTCAATGGCGACGACCGCCGCGTCGGCGCCGCCGCCCTCGACGTCGCGCGCGGCGGCGGTGAAGGAGGGGTGCGGGACTAGTTCGGCCTTGGGATCGTAGGCAAGCGCCGCCGTCTCGCTGTAGGTGCCCGGAGGGCCGAGATAGGTAACGCGCCGCGTCATGCTTCTTTCCAGGCCGCGCTACGACGCGCTGCCGGTCAGCGCCTCCAGCATGCGCCCCTCATGTTCGGGGTGGGCCAGGGCGATCACCTCGTCCTCCGCCTGCAGCACCGTCTCGGGCGAGGGCACCTCCAGCGAGCCGTCGCTCCGCACGACGACGGCGACGGCGGCATCCGCCGGCAGCGTGATCTCCTGTACCGGTGTTCCGATCGTGGGCGCGCCCAGGGGAATGTTGATGCTGATGAGCCTCGACCTGCTCTGCTGGAACGTCATCAGCCGCTTGGGGAAGGGGACCGGCGCATCGTGGAGCAGGCCGCTGACCATGGCCTCGACGGTGCTGACCCAGGCAATGCCCAGCCGCTCGAAGAGCCGCTCGTTCCTGGGCTCGTTGACGCGCGCGAAGACCTCGCCCACGCCGTAGTGGTGCCGGGCGACCTGGCAGGCCACCAGATTGTCCTTGTCTTCGTTGGTCACCGCGATCAGCACGTCCGCGCGCGATGCGCCCTGGTCGCCGAGCACGGAACCCTCCGACCCGTCGGCGCACACCACGCAACTGCCCAGGTCGGCGGTGATCTGCTCCGCTCGCGCCGCGTCCCGCTCGATGATGAGCACCTCATGCCCGAGGGCAAGCAACTCCCTGGCGGTCATGGCGCCGACTCTGCCTCCGCCCACGATCATGATGTACATGGCGTTCGATAGGGTGGCCCGCTAGGGGCCGGCGGGCCCTTCCTGCGTGCCGGCCTGCTCCTCCCGCTCGATCGCAGCGAGCATGTGTTGAGTCAACATAATGGTCGGGCTGAAGGTGTGCAGGCCCAGCTTCTCGAACAGCTCTTGCCGGATGGGGTCGTAGATCCGGCAGACCGCCTTGGGCACGCCAAAGAGCTCTTTGGCGATCTGCGCCGCCATGATATTCCGGTTGTCCCCTTGCGTCACGGCGACGAAGACGTCGGCCTCGCCCACGCCCGCCTGCTTTTGGACGTCCTCTTCAGTGGCGTCGCCCACCACGATGTGCCCGGAGAATGAGGCGGGAAGCCGGGCCAGCGACGCTTGGGCCTTATCGATGACGGTGACGGCGTGGCCCTCGGCGTCCATGGTCGCCGCGAGCCGCGCCCCGACGCGGCCCGATCCCATGATGACGACTCGCACTGTCTCGTCCTAGCCTAGATTCGGTCTCGTGGGGCGGGCAGGGCCGAGGTCCTCGGACGGCTCCCACCCTCCGGCGGGATCAGGCGGCGGGGGTGCGCCCGTTCAAAAGCTCGGCGGGCGCGGGCCCGCGCGAGAGCCAGACTTGGCAGTGGGCGCGCCGCAGCACGTAATTGACCGCGGAACCAAGCTCGAATTCGCCCCGCGCCTCCGAGTAGTCCACGCCCATCACGATCGCGTCGACGGAGCGCTCGATCGCCTCGTTCACCACCGTCGGCCCCGCCTCGCGGGCTTGCACGGCTTCCGTCTCCACATTGCGCTTTTCGCTGTGCCCAACCCGCTCCATCCGCTCGAGCAGTGCGTCGCTCCGCTCCACGTCGGCTTGGGGAGGGGCATCGAGGGGGAGGTCCCTGGCTACCTCGAGGACGTTGAAGAGATAGACGGTTCCCTTCTTTTCTACCAAGGAACAGGCGAGACGCACCGCTTGTTCGTCGGAGCGCCCGCCGTTGACCGGCACAAGCACTCGGCGAAGACTGGAACGCGAGTTCATGGCGTCCTCTCAGTTGGACATTCCACGGAGGGCGCACCAATTATATGTCGAGTAGAGCGGCGCGGCAATCGGCCTACGACTCGCGCTCGTCGACGTCGTCCAGCCCTTGCAGTCCGGCATCCAAGCCGGCGATGACCAGGATATCGCCGTCTCGGATGCGCTCGAATCGGTCGGGCGTCAGGATGATGTCCTTCCCTCGCACCAGGCCCAAAACGGTCAGGCCCGAGGCGCTGCGCGGGCCCAGGTCGACCTCGTCGATCGTCCGGCCGAGGAACTCCTGCGGCGGGTAGATCTTGCTCACCCCGTAGCCTTCCTCCAGCCGGAGATAATCGCGCACCCCGGAATAGGACAGGTTGTAGGCGAGACGCTCTCCCGATTCGCGTTCGGGGTAGACCACCTGGTCGGCGCCGATTCTCTCCAGCGTAAGCCCGTGCAGCTCGTTCTCAGCCCGGGCCACTACGTGGTGAACGCCGAGGCGCTTCAGGAGCACCGTGGCCAGGATGCTCGAGTGGACCTGCTCGCCGGTGGCCACGACGGCAAGGTCGAAGCGGTCGAGGCCAATGTCCTGCAGCGCGGTCTCGTTTGTCGCGTCCGCCACCAGGCAGTACGTCACGTGGGGCAACATGTCCTGCACGCGGCGCTCGTCCTGATCGATGGCGAGAACGTCGTGGCCGCGCTTGAAGAGCGTCGACGCCACACTGATGCCGAACCTGCCCAGTCCTACGACCAGCACTTGTCGTCTCATCGTCCTCCTCCGGCGGCGCCGGGCCCAACGGCCCCGGGTCCGGGCCGGGCTAGCCGATCCGCACGCCTTCCTGCGCAAAGGAGCGCACCACGGGCCGGCGCCGCTGCGCCAGCAGCAGGGCGAGGGTGAGCGGGCCGACCCTCCCTAAGAACATAGCAAAGATGATGAGCAACTGCCCGCCCGTCGAGAGGGTCGGCGTCACTCCCGTCGAATTCCCGTTCGTCCCGAAGGCCGAAATCGTCTCGAAGATCAGCTCGATGGGTCTCCCATCCTCGACGACAAGCACCAGGAAACACAGCGCCACCACCACGACGATTCCAAACATGGCGAGGGTCGCGGCATACTCGACCTGCCGCGTCGGAATCTGGCGGTCGAAGACCTCCGTGCGGGCGCGGCCTCGCAGGGTCGACAGCGCGGAGGCGAGGAGCACGCCAAGGGTATTCACCTTGATGCCGCCCGCCGTCGAGCCGGAGGCGCCTCCGACGAACATCATTCCCATCAAGATCAGCCATGTGTAGTGGTGCATGTCGCTCACCGAGGCCGAGATGCCGGCGGAGCGCCCGCTGACCGATTCAAAGAAGGAATTGGTGAGCTTGTCTGGAATGTTGAGAGGCCCGAGCGTGGCGTCGTTGGTGTATTCCGCCGCCAAAATCACCACCATGCCGACGATCCAGAGCAGGAACGTGGTGGTGAGCACCAGCTTCGTGTCCAAGGTCATCTGCCGCGGCCGCCGCCGGTTGTCCATCATGTCGGAGATCACCACGAAGCTGATGCTCCCCAGGATGATGAGGCCGGCGCTCACCAGCATGAACGACGCGTCGGTATGGAAGCCGCCCAAGTCGTCGCCCAACAGCAAGAACCCCGCGTTGTTGAAGGCCGAAATGGCGTGGAAGAAGGCGTTCCACACCGCGTCGGCGAGCGGATAGTCGAACGAGAACCTGATGCTCAGTGCGATAAACCCAAGCAGCTCCACCACGAACACCATGACGGCGATGCGCTTGGCGAGCTGGAGCGCGCCCCCGGCCGTCGGCTTGCCCGTGGACTCCACGGCCAGCGTCACCTGATCGCGGAGGCCCATGCGGCGCCCAAGCACCTGAAACAGGCCCGCCGACAGCGTCATGATGCCCAGCCCGCCGATCTGGATCAGGGCCAGGATCACGCCCTTGCCGAACGGCGTCCATGCCGAACTCGTCTCCACCACCACCAGCCCGGTCACGGTGACCGCCGAGGTCGATGTAAAGAAGGCCGTCATGAACGGCGTCCAACCCGGCTCCTCGCTCGCAAACGGAAGCAGGAGGGCGATCGACCCCACCGCGATGATCGCGGCGAACGCGTAGACCAGAATGAGCGGCGACGTGAGGCGTACCGGCTCCGGCTCGGCCTCGGCCAAGTCGACGGTGACCGCCTGGGGCCTCGCCCGCCGGACTACTTGGTCTCCGGGCCTCGGGCTGGGAGGGTCAGCCAAGAAGGGCCTCTGTGCGCATGCCGGTAGCGTACCCGCGGAAAGTAGGGCGCCAAAGGGCGGACGCCGGCGCGGGCCGGCCCTGCCCCGATTGCGTATAATAGCAAGCGTCGGTGGAACGTTACCACTAACGGAAGGCCGTAGGACATGGAGCAAGGCACGTTTACTCTGAAGGCCGGCCTGGCCCAGATGCTCAAGGGCGGCGTGATCATGGACGTGGTCACGCCCGACCACGCCAAGATCGCTGAGGAGGCCGGCGCCTGCGCCGTCATGGCGCTCGAGCGCGTTCCCGCCGACATCCGGGCCGCCGGCGGCGTAGCCCGCATGGCCGACCCCACCGTCATCCAGCGTATCCAGGAGTCCGTCTCCATTCCCGTGATGGCCAAGGCCCGCATCGGACACTTCGTCGAGGCGCAGGTCCTCGAAGCCCTCGGCGTCGACTACATCGACGAGTCCGAAGTCCTCACCCCCGCCGACGAGGCCAACCACATCTGGAAGCACGACTTCAAGGTCCCCTTCGTCTGCGGCTGCCGCGACCTCGGCGAGGCCGCCCGCCGCATCGGCGAAGGCGCCGCCATGATTCGCACCAAGGGCGAGGCCGGCACCGGCAACGTCGTCGAGGCCGTCCGCCACATCCGCACCGTCACCGCCGGCATCAAGAAGGTGCGCTCCCTCGGCAAGGACGAGCTCGTCGCCGAGGCCAAGGATCTCGGCGCGCCCCTCCACGTCCTGGAAGAGATCAACCGCACCGGCGGGCTGCCGGTGGTCAACTTCGCGGCCGGCGGAATCGCGACCCCCGCCGACGCCGCCCTCATGATGCAGTTGGGCGTCGACGGCGTCTTCGTCGGCTCGGGCATCTTCAAGTCCGACGATCCCGCTCCCAGGGCCAAGGCGATCGTCGAGGCCACCACGCACTACGACAACCCCGACATCCTGGCGAAGGTCTCGGTAGGACTCGGCGGCGCGATGTCCGGCCTGGACGTCCGCTCGATGGACCCCGAAGAGATGCTCGCCGCGAGGGGCTGGTAGCGCATTCCGGGGAGAATCGAGGCGGTGGACGGCGGCATGGCGCTGGGGGCGGTAGTTCTGGAATGACCTCAATCGGCGTACTCGCCCTGCAGGGAGACTTCGCCGAGCACGCAACGCGGCTCCAGGAGCTCGGCGCCGAGCCCCGCCGCGTGCGTCTCTCCAAAGACCTCGACGGCCTCGACGGCCTCATCATCCCCGGCGGCGAGACCACCACCTTCGACCGCCTCCTCACCCTCTACGGCCTCGCCGGCCCCATCCGGCGGCTGGCCGACTCCGGCGTGCCCCTCTGGGGCACCTGCGCCGGACTCATCGCCCTCGCCGACCGTGTCCTTGGCCGCGACCGGCCCCTCATCGGCGGCCTCGACGTCGACGTCGAGCGCAACGCCTACGGGCGCCAGGTCGACAGCTTCGAGACTGCCATCGACGTCCCCGCCCTCGGCGGCGGGACCTTCCACGCCGTCTTCATCCGCGCCCCCAAGATCGTCAGGGTCGGACCCGGCGTCGAGGTGCTGGCGAGCCTGCCCGCCAACGGCGCGGTCGCCGTCCGGCGCGGCCCGCTTCTGGCGACCGCCTTCCACCCCGAGCTGACCTCCGACAACCGGTTCCATGCGTACTTCCTGGATATGACCACGCAGGCTTCCGAGGAGCTCCATGCTGCGGCCCGTTAGTCCCACCGACGCCCTGGCGCTGCTGCCGTTGCAGTTGCGCGCCGCGCCCAACGAAGCGCGCGCTGGGTCGGCGTTGGGCGGGACGCCCGGCGTCTTGCTGCCGTTGGGCGCCCTCGCCGCCGAGTGGCTGCCCCACCGGCGCCGCCGGCACGCCTGGGTGCTGTCCCGGAGCGGGATCCCGACGGGCGCCGTCGGCATCCGCATGCGGGCCGGAGGCTCCTGTTGGGAGGTCGACAGCCTCCACGTCGCCAGGGGCCGCGAGCGGGACGCCGCCGAGCTGCTCGAGGAGGCCGCGGCCGCTGCTGGCGGGCTCGGCGCGCAGCGCCTCTTCCTGCGCCTCTCCCTCGACAGCCGCGTCGACGACGAGGCCCGCGCCGCCAACTTCCACGTCTGCTCCACCGACGATCTCTACTTCCGGCCCAAGGGCCCGGCGGCATCGACCGCCAACGGGCATGCCCCGGCGCGCCCTGCGCGCGCCCAGGACCTCCACGACCTCTTCCGCGTCTACCTGCGGGCCTTCCTGGGACGCGGACGCCGCGCCGAGGGCCTGACCTTCGCCCAGTGGTCCGACGAACGCGCCGCGCCCCGGCCCGAGCGCCGCATGCTCGTCGCCGAAAGCGGCGCCGAGTTCGAGGGCTACGCCGAGGCATCTTCCGCCGGCGGGCGGGACCTCATCGAGATCGTCACGGCGCCGGGTGCCGACTCGGCGTTCGACCGCCTCCTCGAAGGCGCCGTCGCCGCCGGAGAGCACCGCGACCTGCTGCTCCTCGTTCCCCAGGACCGTGCCGGCGGCGCCGACACGGCCGAGCGCCACGGCTTCCGCCGCATCGACTCGCTGCGGCTCTACGTGAAGCGCATGACCGCCGAAGTCTCGCACCCTGGACTCATCGCGGTGGGCGCATGACCTCCTTGACCACCTACACCGAGCCCGGCGCCGACTCCACCGAGCTGGAGCAGCTCCTCTCCGTGCTGCCGCCGAGGGTGACCCTGCCCTTGCGCGCCCAGGACGACCTCGACGAACTGCTCGAAATCGTCCTTGACTTCGGCCGTCCCCCCACCGCCCGTTTCCTCGACCGCGAGATGGTGATCGAGGGCGGCGACGTCACCGCCGACGACCTCCAGTTCGTCGCCGAGCGCATCGGCGACTTCGGCCAGGACAACCGCGCCGGCATCGAGCGCACCCTGCACCGCATCTCCGCCATCCGCAACCGCAAGGGCAAGATCATCGGCCTCACCGCGCGCGTCGGCCGGGCCGTCTTCGGCACCATCAAGATCATCGACGACCTCACCAAGTCGGGGCGCAGCGTCCTCCTGTTGGGTCGACCCGGTGTGGGCAAGACCACGATGCTCCGCGAGGTCGCCCGCGTCCTCGCCGACGAGCACGACCGCCGCGTCGTGGTCGTCGACACCTCCAACGAGATCGCCGGCGACGGCGACATCCCCCACCACGGCATCGGACGCGCCCGCCGCATGCAGGTCCCCTCCCCCGCCCTCCAGCACGAGGTGATGATCGAGGCCGTCGAGAACCACATGCCCCAGGTGATCATCATCGACGAGATCGGCCGCGAACTCGAGGCGCAGGCCGCTCGCACCATCGCCGAGCGCGGCGTCCAGCTCATCGCCACCGCCCACGGCAACTCCCTGGAAAACCTGATCCTGAACCCGACCCTCTCCGACCTCATCGGCGGCATCCAGTCCGTCACCCTCGGCGACGAGGAGGCCCGCCGCCGCCGCACCCAGAAGAGCATCCTCGAACGCAAGGCCCCGCCCACCTTCGACGTCCTCGTCGAGATCCAGAGTTGGAGCGAGGTCGCCGTCCACAAGGACGTCGCCCGGACCGTCGACTCGATGCTGCGCGGCAACCCCATCTCGCCCGAGAACCGGTCGATCGACACCGCCGGCGAGGTCGTCGCGAGCCAACCGCCGCCGCCCGCTCCCGCCGCCGCGCCCGGCGGGCAGCTCCGCCAGAACGGCGAGCGCGCCCCCAAGACCCGCGTGCGCGTCTTCCCCTTCGGCGTCAACCGGAGCCGCACTGAGCAGGTCACCCGCTCCTCGGGGCTCCCCATCGACGTCATCACCGACGTCCGCCACGCCGACGCCGTGATGACCACCAAGGCGCACTACCGCAACCGGCCCCAGGCCGTGCGGAGCGCCGAGGCGGCCTCCATCCCCGTCTACGTCCTCCGCAAGAACACCGGCCAGCAGATCGAGCAGTGCCTCGTCAGCATCGCGCAGTCGCACGCCCCCGAGCGCTCCCTGGAGTCCGCCGTCTCCGAAGCCGAGTCCGCCGCCGACCGCCTCAAGCAAAGGGGCGACGAAGAAAGCGTCGAGCTCCTCCCCCAGAGCTCCTACGTCCGCCGCCTCCAGCACCAAATCGCCGAACGCAGCGGCCTCGAATCCCGCAGCGCCGGCCGCGAACCCTTCCGCCGCGTCCGCCTCTACCGCTCCTAGCGCTGGCGGCGGCGCCCTCCTCCCCTTGTGGGAGGGACTGAGGGCGGGCACGCGCGCACCGGCGCGTCAGTAGGGAGCAGGCGCGCCCACACCCGCCCCCGCGACCTGGACATCCCCCCTGCATTCCGTTACCGTCACGCCCGAAGCCATCCTGGGAAGGTCCCC
>DAOUKZ010000124.1:0-31482 GCA_034420775.1 Dehalococcoidia bacterium | reverse complement strand
ACGCCGTGGCAGAGCGGAGAGGTCTTCCCTCTTCTCCCAAGGGGAGAAGATTGAGATGAGGGGCCCCTCGCAACCGCCGCAGGCTAGCGAAGTCGCCCCTACCCCTTCCAGGGGGTGGCGAGCTCCTCCGGCGTGGCGAGGCCCATCTCCTCGACGAACGGCTTGGCATTGATCGACTTGCCGTTGAAGGCAATGGGATTGGCGCAGGTCGCGATGTAGGCCGCCGCCTTGGCCGGGATCCACACCCCGTGGGTGTCCGACCGGTCGATGTTGACGTTCGAGACGTTGCCGCCCTGGGTGTCGGTGTGGCGCTCGGTGAGGGTGTGCCCCGGGTCGAGGTTGAGCACGGCGATGTTGTGCTCGGCGGTCTCCTTGGCGAGGGCGGCGGCGATGCGGTGCGACGCCGCCTTGGTGACGGGGTAGCCGATGCCGGTGGAGCCCTTGCCCGGCATGCCCGGGCTGTCGTGGTGCGCCGACCCGGAGGTCAGGTTGATGATGACGCCGCCGCCCTGCTCGATCATCACCGGGATGCAGAGGTGGTGGAAGAGGAGCACGGCGCGGAAGTTGGTGTCGATCATAGCTTCCAGGTCGCTCCAGTCGGTATCGACGAGCTTGGTCACGTAGCCGCTGTCGGCGTAGCGCGCGTTGTTCACCATCACGTCGAGGCGGCCCAGTTGGCTGATGGTGTCGTTGAAGACCTGCCGGACGTTGTCCATGTCGCGCAGGTCGAGGCGCATGGGGACGGCGCGCCCACCGGCGGCTTCGACCTCCTGGGCAGTCTGGCCGATCGTGCCCGGCCAGTTGTTGACCTCGCGCTCGGCCACCGACCGCGCCGTCACGACGACCGTGAAGCCGAGCTTGCCCAGCTCGATCGCGATGCCCTTGCCCACGCCCCGGCTCCCGCCGGTCACCAGCGCTACCTTCGAATCGTTCGCCATCGTGTTCCTCCCGCGTCGCGGTGCTCCAGACCGCCCCTATGCTATAGTCAGCCGCAACCCCTTGGCGGGGCCATTCCGGCCCCAAAGCGCGGAGGGCGCATGCACTACGACGTCATCTCGACCGACGACCACTTGCAGGAGTCGTCGACGGTCTGGTCCGACCGCATGTCGAAGAGCAAGTGGGGCGGCAAGATTCCCCAGATCCGCGAGGTCGAGGGCGGCAACGAGCGGTGGCACATCTGGGACATCCCGATGCAGCGGAGCCTGGGCACGGTGCAGGGCGCCGTCGCCGAGGAGTTTCCCGACGGGCTCGGCCCGGACCGCTGGGAGGACATGCCGAAGAAGACCTACGTTCCCGCCGAGCGCCTCAAGGCGATGGAAGAGGACGGGGTCGACGTCCACACCTTCTTCAGCAACGTCGCCGGCGTCGCCGGGCAGACCTTCAGCAACCCGGTCTACGACGACGTCGACTTCCGCATGGACTGCATCCGGGCCTACAACGATTGGCAGATCGAGGAATGGGCCGACCCCTATCCCGGGCGCTTCATCACCATCGCGCTGGTGCCGCTGTGGGACGCCGAGCTCGCCGCCGCCGAGGTCCGCAGGATGCACAAGCGCGGCGTCAAGGCGATCTCGTTCTCCTTCCCCCAACAGTTCAACTACCCGCACATCTCCGACCCATTCTGGGACCCGTTCTGGCAGGCGGCGCAGGACGCCGGCCTCTCCGTCAACCTTCACATCGGCTCCGGCGGCAGCATCGGCATCATCAACGAAAGCTGGGCCGGCCGCGGCCGGATGGTGCAGGTCGCCGACGGCAGCACCAAGGGCCTCGCCTCCAACATCCAGGTGATGAGCACCCTGCTCTACTCCGGCATCTTCGACCGCTTCCCCACGCTCAAGTTCGTCTCCTCGGAGAGCGGGCTGGGCTGGGCGCCCTACCTCCTGGAGACCGCCGACCACCAATGGGAGTCGCAGCGCCTCTACAACCACGGCATGCCTACCAGGCCGAGCGAGGTCTTCCACCGGCAGTGCTACATCAACTTCTGGTACGAGGAGACCGGCATCGCGCTCCGTCACGCCATCGGCATAGACAACATCATGTGGGAGTCCGACTTCCCCCACCCCACCGGCTCCTACCCCAACTCGCGCGCCTTCATCGAGCGCACCCTCGCCGGGGTGCCGGAGGATGAGTGCCGGAAGATGCTCGTCGAGAACGCCATCCGCGTCTTCAACCTCGACGGGGCGTCCTAGGACGGGACGCTTGGCACGGGGCGTCGTATGAGCCGCTACCGGGAAGCGCCCGAGCCGCAGGCCACGCCGCCCAGCGGTCTCCTTAGAGGCAAGGTTGCCATCATCACCGGCGGCGGCACCGGACTCGGGGCGGCAATGGCCAGGCTCTTCGCGGCGGAGGGCGCCAAGGTGGCCGTCACCGGCCGCCGACCCGCGCCGTTGGAGGAGACCGCCGGCGCGATCCGCGCCGCCGGCGGCGAAGCCATCGCGCTGCCCGGCGACGTCTCAAATCCCGGCGACGTCCAGGCGGCGGTTCAGGGGACCGTCGCGGCCTTCGGCGGCATCGACATCCTGGTGAACAACGCCGGCCTTCATTCCAAGCCGTTCCTCACCCACGAGACGCCCATCGACTGGTTCGACCGCTTCTACGCGGTCAACCTCCGCGGGCCGTTCCTCATGGTCCGCGCCGCGGTGCCCCACATGCTGGAACGCGACTACCCCGCCATCCTCAACATCTCGTCGATGGTCGGCGTATCGGCGTTCAAGTACTGCGCAGCCTATGGCGCGGCGAAGGCCGGACTCCAACACCTGACGAAGGTCGTGGCGCTCGACTACGCCGACCGCGACCTGCGGGCCAACTGCATCGCCCCCGGCGGCATGGACGGGACGGAGACGGAGAAGCTCGAAGCCCACGACACCGCGCTGCTCCGCGAGTCGATCCGCCCCGCGCCGCTCGGCTGGCTGCCCCACGTCGACCAGATGGCGCAGCTCGCCCTCTTCCTCGTCGGGCCGCACTCGCGGCACATCACCGGCGCGATCTTCTCCGCCGATGGCGGGTCGACGGCCCGCTAGCCGGCGCGGCCTGGCTTACAGGTCCGTCCGGTAGAGGTAGCGGATGTCCCACACGCCGTAGAGCGTCGGCGTGGTGTTGCCGAAGACGTTCCGGACGGCGCTCAGCCGCTCGGACAGCATCGTGTAGATGAGCGGCACGTTCTCGGCGGCTACCTCCTGCGCCCGGTGGTAGATGCCCACCCGCCGCTCGTGGTCCAACTCCTGGCTGCCCCGGATGTAGAGATCGTCGAGCTCGGCCTCCCACTGCGTCGCCGGCTGCTCCTGGTTCGGATTCCACAGGTGCAGGTCTTCGCTGCTGTGCCAGACGTTGATGCCGCCGAACGGGTCCGGCCCGCCGGTCAAGCCGACGACCAAGCCCTCCCAGGCATAGGAGGTGGTGAGCCGTTCCACGAGATCGCCGAACTCGACGGCCTCGAAGACCGCCCTGACGCCGATCGCCTCCAAGCCGGCCGCAAGGCGTTGCGTCACCTCGACACGCACGTTGTTTCCAGTGTTGGTGATCAGGGCGAACTCGATCGAGTTGCCCTCGTCGTCCTCGCGTATTCCATCCCCATCCCTATCCGTCCAACCGAGGTCGTCGAGGATCGTGTTGGCCTCGGCGACGTCGTACTCGTACCGCCGGACGTTGGGATTGTGGAAGTCGCCCGCAGCCGGGCTGACCGATGCCCACTGCGGATAGCCCTGCCCGTGCAGGACCTCCTCGATCATCGTCTCCTTGTCGATGCTATGAGCGACCGCCTGGCGGAAGGCCTTGTTCTCGAACCACTTCAGCTTCTCCGGCGCGACGTATGGTTCGCCCGTTTCCGCGTCTGTTCTAGGGTTCATGTTCAGGGCGAGGAACGTCGTCCCGAAGGCCGGCCCCCGCCGGTGGATCGTGAAGTTCTCCTCGTCCTGAAGCGGCTCCAAGGTCGCGAACTCCTCACCCAGCACGCCGTGGATGTCCGCTTCTCCGGCCCGGAACGCGGCCAGCTCGGCATCCAAGTCGGCAACGATGGTCTGCACGATTGTGTCGAGATACGGCAGGCTGTTGCCGTCGTCGTCCTTCAGCCAATAGTTCGGGTTGCGCTGGAAGACGATGCGCTCGCCTGGGTCGTAGCGTTCGATGGTGAAGGGCCCGGTGCCGATGACCTCGCTCGGGTCGGTGTCGATGTTCCACGTCTCCGCGAAGGTGCCGTCGTCGATGTGCGGCTCCAGGATGTGCTTCGGATAGATCCCCGTGCCCATCGACCGCAGGAAGGGGGCGAACGGCGTGGGGAGCACGAACTGCACCGTGTAGTCGTCCGGCGCAGACACCGTCATCCGGTCTTCCTTCCATTCCCCGCTCTCCTCGTCGAGGAACCGGAAGGTGAACGCCGCGCGGGCGTTGGATTGGACGTCCTCGTTGTAGATGACTCGGTTGAAGGTGAAGTCCACGTCGCGCGACGTGAACGGCTCCCCGTCGTGCCACGTCACGTCCTCGCGGAGCCGGAACGTCCAGGTCAGGCCGTCCTCCGAATGGTCCCACGCCTCCGCCAGCACCGGATCGATCTGGTCGTTCAGCCACGACGTCTCGGTGAGCCCCTCGAACAGATAGCCCAGCACGCCGGAAGACGAGGCGTCCTGCGACAGGGCCGGGTTAAAGGTCAGCGGCTCGCCGATCGTGGCGAAGGCCAGCGTCCCACCGTGCTCGCCAATGGCATACTCGAAATCGTCGGCATTCTTCCGCAGCCGCTCGACGACCGCACGCTGAGAGACGGGCGCGCTTGGAGTCGGCGTCGCCGTCGGATGCGGGGTCGGCGTCGCCGTCGGGTTCGGGGTCGGCGTTGCCGTCGGGTCCGGGATCGGCGTTGCCGTCGGACTTAGGGTAGGCGTCGCCGTCGGATTCGGGGTCGGCGTCGCCCCGTCATCCGAGCACGCCGCCACCACCAGCACGACGGCGGCGGCAAGGACGACAAGCGCCCACCACCGCGGCTTCAAAGTGGTCAAGACCGGAGTTCTGGTTTGCATCGTGAGTGGCTCCCGCCTTTTGGATTAGCAACCATTGTAGACGACAAGTACCGAGGACGGTGAACCGGACGCGGCACAGCGCGCGGAGGTTAGTGCGACCCCAGACCCGCCGCCGCTACGCGCTGATGCCGTAGAGCCCGGCGGCGTTGTCGTGGAGGATGGCGCGGCGGTCGGCGTCGCTGACGTCGGCGTAGTTCTTCTCCAGCGTCTTGACGCTGTCCGGGAACGTCGAGCTCTCCAGCGGGAACTCGGAGAACCACATCACGTTCTTCGCCCCGATCAGGTAGAGCAGCCGCAGCCCCACCTGGTCGAACGAGGTCGTCACGAAGCCCTGGCGGTGGAAGATCTCGCTGGGGGCGGTGTGCATCTCGACGTTCCCGCCCTTCAGGCAGATGCGCTCCCACTCGTGGTCGGAGACCTCGAGCATGAAGGCGAACCAGTCGATGCCCGTCGCGCTGAACACGAACTTCACGTTGGGGTGACGCTCACCGACGCCGGAGAAGAGGAAGCGGCAGACGATCATGCCGCTGCTCGAAGGACGGCGCACCACGTCGAAGGCTTTGGCAACCGCCGGGGGGAAGCCCTCGTAGACCTGCATCATCAGACTCGGCACGCTCCCGGAGTGGAAGCAGATGGGCACGCCGAGCTCGCTGACCTGTTCCCAGAAGGGGTCCCAATCGGGGTCGTAGAGGTGCGGCGTGCCGTCGTTGATCCGCCACGGCGCCGCGGGGAGCACGATCCCCTTGTGGCCCGCCTCGACCGCCTTGACCGCGCCGGCACGCGCCGCCTCGATCGAGCTGATCGGCACCAGCGCCTGCGGGACGAGCCGGTCGTCGCTCCACGTCTCCATAAGCCAGTCGTTGTAGGCGTCGACGCACGCCGCCTGGAGCTCGGGGTCCTTGATCGCGCCGAGGTTCTCGCCGCCAAGCCCCGCGATGTACGGGTAGAGCACCGAGGCGGCGATGCTGTCCTCGTCCATCGCCTTCAGCCGCTCGCCGGGGTCGTAGCTCGCCGCGGGCACCTGGTCCCACGTCTCGATGTCGAGGTAGCGGTCGCCGTTGGAGATGGCGCGGGCCCGGGAGACCGGCCAGTCCGCTAGGACTTCGCCGTCGACCAACCAGCGGTCGCGGCCGTCGGGCTGGCGCTCGATGCGCGGACCGCGCTCCGCGAGGTGCTTGGGCAGGCGCGACGTCCAGAGGTCGGGCGGCTCCTGCACGTGGTCGTCGGACGAAATGATAGGAAAGTCGAGAGCCATGAGTCGCGTCCCTTCGGTGGCGGTCGGCCGCGCCGTTAGTTGAGCTTGAAGACCTTCTTCGGGTTCTCCACCAGAATCTGGTACTGCTCCTCCTCCGGCACGTTCTGGAACGCCTTGGCGACGAATTCGTTGGTGTTGGGCCACAGCGACGTCGGGTGCGGGAAGTCTGTCTCCCACATGATCCGGTCGACGCCGATCACGTGGCGGTAGTGGTCCACCGCCGAGCGCTCGTACCAAAAGTCGACGTAGCAGTGACTCCTGAAGAGGTCGGTGGGGCGAGTGGGCAGGCCCTGGTTCCAGAGCTGCCCCTGCTCCCAAGCGTAGTCGCAGGACTCCAGCAGCCAGGGGAGCCAGCCGATGCCCGTCTCGGCGGCGACGAGGGTCAGCGTCGGAAAGCGGTCGAAGACACCGGCGAACAGGAAGTTCGCGAAGTACTGCGGCTGAATGCTGAAGCCGGCGGCGGCGAGCGCGGCGTCGTTGCGCCGGTGCTCCTGCGTGGCGTGCTTCTCGATGCGCATGCTCTGCGGCGCCGCGCCGGAGCCATGGACGGTGAGCACGAGGTCGAGGTCGACGACGGTCTGCCACAGCGGCTCCCAGTAGGGGGAGCTGTAGTTCTCCAGGCCGCGCGTGTGCGGCGTGCCCACCAGCATCACCCCCCGGTGCCCATTCTTCGCGTTGTGGTGGACCTCCTCCAGCGTCTTCTCCATCGAGTAGTAGACGGGAACGGTGAGGGCCACGAACCGGTTGGGGTTGACGTTCACCCACTCCTCGGTCTGGTAGTCATTGTAGACGCGGACGCAGGCCGCCTCGAACTCGGGGTCGAGCCCCTGGAAGCGGTCGCCGGAGACGCCGGTGGTGTTGGCGTACATCACTTGGCAGTCGGTCCCCTCCGAGTCCATCGCCTTCATCCGCTCCTCGGCGACGTAGACCGACGGCGGGATCATGTCCCAGCGGTGCGGGTTGGTGACGCGGTCGGGCATGACGGCGGGGCAGGTCGAGAGGTAGCCCGTCGGCTTGCCGTCGACCACCCACTCGTCACGCTCGGGGCCGTAGCGCATGTGGGGAATCCGGTCGCCCCACTTCGCCTTCGACATGCGGCTCGTCCACGTGTCGGGTTTCTCCTGGATGTGCGAATCGACGTCGATTCTGCGGTAGGGGTAGCCCACGGCATTCCTCCTGATATGCGGGCCACGGCGCGCGCGCCCGCCTGCGCCCAGAGGGTAGCATAATCACGCACCGTAAACCACGACGCGCCGGACCTCTCTTACCCTCTCCGGCCCCTCAAACCTCCCTCCCGCTTGCGAGGGACTGAGCGAGGGCCGGTCTTACCTCTTCTCCCAAGGGAAACCCTTGCGTAACTCGCCGGAGAGAAGAGAACGGCGGAATGGGGCGGGGTCTTGCTCCCTCTCCCACTGGGAGAGGGTTGGGGTGAGGGCGGGGAGTGGGGAGGGGTGCGCCAACGTCCACGTAGCCCGCGGCCAAAGGTCTCCTCAGAGGAAGAGCTTACGAGGGGAGGTCGCCTCCCGGGGCGGTCCGGCCTCCCGCCCTTTATGGGCGGGATGAGAGGGCGGGTTCGGGGTGGGGCGCGGTAGTCCCCTCCGACCTCTTCTCCCACGAGAGAAGACTGAGATGAGGGCTCCGCCCCAACAGCGCATAAGCGCCTAGAACGGCGCGGTGCGCGGGATGTGGCAGCGGCCCTCGCGCGGCAGCCCGACGCCGGCCATCCTCGCCTCGTAGCGCTCGGCGATCTGCGGCCAGAATTCGCGCAGGACGTCCCACCCTCGCTCGATGCCCTCCACGCCGCCACCGAGCAGAATCGCCAGCGGTTCCAGCACCTTCGGGTTGAGCAGGTGGTTCGCCGTCTGCTCCGACTCCAGCCGGTCGGCGATCTCATGCAGGTGCAGCGCCGCCGCCTCACGGTCCGGGCAGTGATCGAGGTAGTAGCGCAGCCGCGAGCAGCCCCAGGAAATGTGCCGTGCCTCGTCCTGGACCATCCGCGCGAAAAGACCGCGGTCGAACTCCGTCTGCGCCGCCGCCTCGCCGAGCCGGAGCATCTCCAGCACGACGCCGTTGAAGAAGACCTGCAGCGCCAGCACCAGGGCGTTCAGGTCGCGCTCGACCTCCCCCTCGAAGGCGTGCGACGCCTCGTTGGACACCTCGACGACCCCCGCGTCGACGCCGTCCACGTAGGCGCCGATGCCGCCGCCGTTCGACGTGGCCCGCTTCCGCAGCACGCCGGCGTGGACGTTGTAGTCGAACATCTCGTAGGCCAGGATGCTCTTGACCTCGGGGAAGCCGTAGCTGATCCGCCCGATGTAGGGCCCGATCAGGTCCGAGCAGAGGAGTTGGCACTGAATGAGATAGGTGAGGAACTGGTCGAAGGCGCGCTCCAGGTCGTCGGGGAGCGCCGCCATCTCCTTCCAGTCGATGTCCCGGCCCGCGTACCACCGGCGCGACAAGCCCTCCTCGACCAGCGTGGGGGTCTCGTCCGACCAGACCTCGTACTTGTACTCGAGCTCGCGGTGCCCGCCCCACTTCGGCGACAGCTTTTCCCGCAGGTCTTCCGGCAGCAGCGGATACGACTTCACGTAGCGGACCTGCGTCAGGTGCGGCTCGCCGACCTCGGGAGGGTCGCCGATGTGGCTGACCTCGTTGATGGCGCTCCAGGTCAGGCCGCGCTTGTCCACCCGCGCCTTCATGCCCCACGCCGTCCAGATGCCGTCGCTGATCGGCTTGCCGATCCAGTCGCTGAACCGGCCCTCGCGGATCTTGATCGCCTGCGGGTGCTGGTCGAGCTTCTCCGCGATCTCCTCCGCGGTGGGCAGCGGGTCGATCTCGATGGGGCGCGTGCGGTAGATCTCGACGCGCTGGGGCTCGCGCTTGCGTTCGGCCATGACTCTGTCCCGCGGGCGGCGGCCCCTTAGAAGGGGGCCTCGCGCGGCAGCAGGCACTTGTCCCACCGGGGTACGCCGGCAAGCTCCATGCGCTTCAGATAGTTCTCAACGACCACCGCCCAGAACTCGCGGTAGGCCTCCCAGCCCTTCTCCATGTTCGCCGTGCCGCCGGCGGCGAGCACCGCCCACGGCTCGATCAGGCTGGGCGCGATGAGCAGGTTGAAGCCGGTCGCGCCGGCCTCCCCGACCGCGGCCAGATAGTTGACCAGCTCGAACGCCTCCTCGCGCTTGTCCTTGGGCGCGTTCTCCAGGAAGTACTTGAGGTGCAGCGTGCCGTAGGAGACGTGCCGCGCCTCGTCCTGCATCACGCGGCGGAAGATCTGCTTGTCGCAGTTGTTCCTGCCCAGGAACTCGCCGAAGCGGAACAGGTCGAGCACCACCGCCTCGCCGAGGATCTGCACGTGGTACGAGTAGGCCAGGAAGTCCATCCACGGCCGCGACGGCGTCACCTTCCGCGTCGTCTCCGACGGCAGCGCCATCGTCTCCGGCGTCGTCTGCAGGATGCCCTCCGCCGTGGGGTCGACCCCGGGGCCGCCCCCGTTGGCGAACATCCGCTTGACGAAGACCTCCATGTGCCGCGACTCGTCGACGCACTGCGTCGAAAGGAACATCCGCGCCTCGGGGAAGGACGGGTCGATCCGCGACATATAGGTCGGCAGGTGGTCCGAGGGCGTGAACTCGACCGCGTGCAGGAAGCAGACGAACTGGCAGACCGACCGTTCAAGCTCCTCGGGCAGCGGCTCCAGGTCGCCCCACGGGATGTCGCTCGTCGCGCTCCACTGCCGCGACAGCGCCTCGTCGAGCAGGCTTTCCAGGTTGTCCGACCACACTTCGTACTTGTTGCCCATCTGGTACGCGAAGCGCGGGTCGGACGGAGCGAAGGCAACCTCGCGGTCGGCGCCGGCCCCCTCCTCCGGTATCAGGTCGGGGCGCGCCCGGTTCGTCTCGAAGAACGTCACCCCGCGCCGCGTCGGCTCGAAGCGCCGTCCCCACGACCCCCACGACTCGCCGCCGACCGGGTCGTCGGTGAACCAAGGGCCGGGCTCATAGTCCCCCGCCCGCCACCGCTTCACCTGCGGCAGGTTCCGAATCCGCTCCGTCGACTCCGCAAGAGTAGGTGGGCTATACGCCATCAGCCGCGCTCCTCCGAAAGCTCCCGCGCCGGGGCCTAGCTAGCATACGTCCCTAGCGCCCGAGGCGGTAGGGGGTGGGGTAAGGATCGTCCCAAGTGATTGACGAGAAGCGAACGTACGTGCTACCCTGTGGCGGATTTTCCACCCGGGAGGAATATACTCATGGCCATTAAGCGGGCCTTCATCAGTTTTGACTTCGACCATGACGAGGAGCTTCGTGACGCGCTCGTGGGACAGGCGAGGCTGCCCAACTCCCCTTTCAATATTGCAAATTGGTCGGTGAAGGAGGCTCTCGATGGAAACTGGAGAGCGCAGGTTCGAGACCGAATACGCAGAACTGACCTGACCATCGTCATTTGTGGAGAGCACACTCATACAGCAAAGGGTGTAGCAGCGGAACTAACCATTACTCGGGAGGAGGGAAAGCCCTACTTCCTTTTGAAGGGCCGTCCGCACAGAACCTGTACAAGGCCAGCAATGGCCCGCAGCTCAGACAAAATATACAACTGGACGTGGGACAATCTGAGTAAACTGATCGCAGGAGCAAGATAGCCTGTGAACGAAGAGCCAGACGAACGACTAGTACATTATACTCAAGAGACCTATGCAGGTTCCTTTAAGGCGGACCTAGTGGAGCAATACAAGCTCTACGTACAGTCTGCAGATAATGTCAGCGCCAGACGAGTTTCTTCCGGCAGGTATTTGTTGACCGTGAATGCTGCTCTTGTAGCCTTGTACGGTTTTCAACCAGCAAGTTCAGTTGCCATATATTTGTTGACACCAATCCCTATCGTTGGAATCGCGATCTCTCTTCTCTCCTTCAACATCATTAAGTCGCACGGTGATCTGAACGCCATAAAATTCAAAGTCATTCATGAGCTTGAGCGACACTTGCCAGCATCCATCTATCACCATGAATGGAAAATGGCAGAGGAAGGGCATGGCAAGTCATATTGGCCCGTGTCCAAGATCGAGCTTGGCATTCCCATGGTCTTCCTAGTCCTGCACGGCATAGCCCTAATATTCATCATCGTTTTCTTGATTACAGGATTGCCAGAGTGGGCGTAATGAGCAACGTCGTGATACGGAGATGCGGCCCAAGGAACAATTCTCCATGCTTGCTCCCCCCCGTGCCACCCGCCCCTTCCCCATCCCCGCCCGCGCGCCCTACCATGTCCCCATGCGGACCAACTCGTTCGGCGCCTGGCCAAAACGCATACCCCGCTTCCTGAGAGAAGCGCGCAAACGGCCACGGGGGCGCGGAGACTCCCTTTTCGGGAAGCCTCCGCGTGGAGGCGCACCGAGCGCTGACCCTGTCGGCGCTGTGACGGGGCCCCGTTGACCTCAGCGGACGCCTCGAAGAACTCCGGGTGGCCGGTCTCCTAGGGACCGCCAAGGCCACGGCGGAGTTGCGAAGTTGCGTTTGGAGGGCCGGCCCGGCGCGGTGACCCCCGCCGGGCCACGCGGTTGCCCCAACAGGGTGGCCGCCCCCCAACCCAACTTTAACGGGGTTGCGCCCGGGTCCTCCTATGCCTTCCTACCGCTTCTGCGAGCAGTCTTTCGAATGCGGGCTGCGGCAGGGTTCTCCCGTAGGGGCACCTCTTGTGGGTGCCCGTCCCCTCCCGCCGACCGCCAACGCCCTCGAAGGCCACCCTCTCCTCCGGCCTTTCCCTATAATGGGCCCTTCCTTAACCTCCCTCTCCTTGTGGGAGGGACTGAGGGCGGGGACGCGCCGTCAGGCGCGTCGGCGGGGCGAGGTGGGGAGGACCCCGCCACCCGCCCCCAATCTTGCCGCCGCCCCCCAGACCACGTAACATCTGGCCATATCCGGCGAGGCCGCGTTCGGCGGCGCGAAAGGAAGCGTCATGGCGAAGATCGAGCTCCTCGACCCCACCGGCGTCATGCCCAAGGTCCAGAAGACCGACACCCCAACCCTCGACACCATCGACGGGAAGCGGATCGGCTTCCGGGTCGATTGGGCCAACTTCGACATATTCTGCAACGAGGTCGACGCCCACCTCAAAGAGAACTACGAGCCCCTCGAGGTCAGGCACTACTACCCCACCAGCCGCAGCCAGACCGACGCCGCCGGGGCCAAGGAGCTGTCCGACTTCGTCGACAGCGTCGACGCCGTCGCCGTCGGCCTCGCGGCCTGAGGCTCCTGCACCGCGTGGAGTGTCCACGACACGATTAGCGTCAACGAGCAGGGCAAGCCGACCGTCCTCATGGTCACCTCCGAGTTCGTCAAGCTCGCCGAAAGCCTCCTGCGCGCCCGCAACCGCAGCGACATCCCCATGGTCGTCCTGCCCCATCCCTTCGAGCCGCTCCCCAAGGACGACATCAAGGCGCTGGCCAAGGAGAAGTACGAGGCCGTGGCCAGGGCGCTGACCGACGGCGAGACCAGCGCCTAGGAGGCCGCGATGTCCGACCCAACCCTGACGGCGGAAGTCGTCGCCCTCGACGACGACTCAATCGAGGCCGTCTACGAGCGCGCCGCCGACCTCGGCTGGATCGACGGCCTGCCCATCATCCCGCCCACGCCCGACCGCGTGAAGCGCATGATGGCCGGCGTCAACCGCGACCCCCAGGACAACGTCGCCAACATCCCGCCCAACAACGCCCCGGCCACCATCGAGAAGATCGCCATCAACGCCGTCATGGCGGGCTGCAAGCCGGAGTACATGCCGGTCGTCGTCGCCGCCATCGAGGCCTGCGCCGACCCCCAGTTCAACCTCTACGCGCTCAACACCACCACCAGCAGCGTCGGCCAGTTGGTCATCGTCAACGGCCCCATCCGCAACGAGCTGGAGATCAACTGCGGCTACAGCGTCTTCGGCGGCGCCAACGCCCGCGCCAACACCACCATCGGACGCGCCGTGCGCCTGGTGATGCGGAACGTCGGCGGCTCCATCGAGGGCATCGTCAGCAAGAGCACCATGGGCAACCCCCTCCGCATCACCGGCTGCGTCGGCGAGTGGGAGGAGCAGAGCCCCTGGCCCGCCCTCACCGTCCAGCGGGGCCTCGCGGAGGGCCAGGACGCGGTCACCGTCTTCGGCGCGCAGGGCACCCTCAACCTCCAGGACGTCGCCTGCAAGACGGCGGCGGGCCTGCTCACCGTCCTCGCCCACTCCATCGACTGCTCGGCCACCAACATGGTGCTCGGCAAGCTGGAGTCGGCCCAGGTCCTGCTCGCGCTCTGCCCCGACTTCGCCTACATCGTCGCCCGCGACGGCTGGTCGGTTGAGGACGCGCGCCAGTTCATCTTCGAGCAGACCAGCGCGGTCCCGCTCGACCGCTGGCCCGAAGAGCTGCACGGCCCTATGGAGGAGCGCGGGCGCATCGTCAACGGCGTCGTCCCCATGGCGGCCAACCCCGATCAGTTCCTCATCATCGTCAACGGCGGCCTCGGCGGCCTGCACGCCATCGCGTGCCACTCCTTCGCGGAGACCGACGCCGTCACCCGCCCCATCGTGCGCTAGCGCGCCGCGTCTAAGACGGACCAAAGCCTAGGAGGCAATCATGGCGGACTCGCTGCTCGGCCTGGAAGATAGGGTCTGTCTCGTCACCGGCGCGGGACAGGGCATGGGCGAGGGCATCGCCACCGTGCTCGCCGAGGCCGGCTGCCACGCGGCCATCGTCGACATCAACGCCGAGAAGGCCGAGCGCGTCGCGAACAAGATCCGCGGCATGGGCCGAAAGGCCGTCGCCCTCACCGCCGACGCCCGCTCGGAAGACCAGATCCGCCAAATGGTCGCCGACACCGTCGCCGAGCTCGGCAGGCTCGACATCGGCGTCTGCAACATCGGCGGCCTCAGCCAGGAGCACCCCGCGCTCGTCGTCGAGTCGTCGCTGGAGTTCTGGGACTACGTCGTCGACCAGAACCTCCGCTCGACCTACCTCTGCTCCCGCGAGATGGCCCGCTCGATGGTCGACCGCGGCGTGAAGGGCACTATCGTCAACATCGCCTCCATCAGCGGCCTGCGCGCCTCGGCCCGCCTCTCCCCATACGGCGCGTCGAAGGCCGGGATCATGCACTACACACAGACCCTCGCCGTCGAGCTCGCCCAGCACGGCATCCGCGTCAACTGCGTCTCGCCGGCCTCCATCAACACGCCCGAGGCCCTCGGCCACTCCGGCCGGACGGAGATGGACGCCTCGGTCATCCCCATCGGGCGCGCCGGCCAGCCGGAGGACATCGGCTACCTCGTCGCCGTCCTCGCCTCCGACCGCGCCGGCTACGTCACCGGCCAGACCATCCACGCCGACGGCGGCCTCAGCTGCACCTCGGCCCGCCCCCAGATGGCCGGCGGTTAGCGCGGCATGCTCGAACGCATCGGGGTCAACCTGACGCTGCGGGAGGACCGCCCGGTCTCCGAGATCGTCGAGTTCGTCCAACGGCTCGAAGGGGCGGGCTACGACTCGGTGTGGGTCGGCGAGTCGTGGGGCCGCGAGCTCTTCATCATGCTCACCGCGCTGGCGTGCAACACGTCGCGCATCCAGATCGCGGCCGGCATCGCCAACGTCTTCAGCCGCACCCCTGGGCTCGTGGCGCAGTGCGCCGCCACCCTCGACGACATCTCGGACCAGCGGGCCATCCTCGGCCTGGGGACCAGCGGGGCCAAGGTCATCCGCGACTGGCACGGCGTCCCCTACGACCGCCCGATGCAGCGGACGCGGGAGTACATCGAGATCGTCCGGCTGGCCCTCAGCGGGCAGCGGGTCAACTACGACGGCGAGATCTACAAGCTGCGCGACTTCAGGATCGCCACCAAGCCGCCGCGCCCCGACACGCCAATCTTCGTCGCCTCGCTCGGCCCCAAGAACGTCCGGCTCACCGGCGAGCTCGCCGACGGCTGGGCCCCCCTCTACGTCTCGCCCAACTACCTGCCCCAGCTGCGGACTTGGCTCGCCGAGGGCGCGCAACGATCCGGCCGCGACCCCAGCGACATCGACCTGCGCCCCTACATCGTTGCCTGCGTCGACGACGACCCCCAGGTGGCCCGCAAGCTCATCAAGGGCCACCTCGCCTTCTACATCGGCGGCATGGGCCGCTACTACCGCGACCTGATCGCGAAGTACGGCTACGTCGAGGAGACCGACCGCATCGCCGACCTGTGGTCGAAGTTCGAGCGGGAGGAGGCCGCCGGCGTCGTCACCGACGCCATGGTCGACGAGTTCTGCGCCGGCGGCACCGCCGAGCAAGCACGGCAGAAGTTGGCCGATCTCGCGGAGAAGGGCCTCGACTCGCCCGTCCTCTACGTCCCCAACGGCTCCCCGATGGAGACGATGCTGCGCACCGTCGACGAGCTGGCGCCGGCGAAGTTCCGCTAGCCGCGCGTCTTGCAGTTCCCCTCACTCCGCCTGACGCCCCCGGAATCGATCTTCGGGCGGCGCGTCTTCTACGGGTGGTGGATCGTCGCCGCCGCCTTCGGCCTGACCTCGATGATCTCGGGGTTCTACTTCCTCGGCTACTCCGCCTTCGTGAACCCACTCTCCGAGTCGTTCGACGTGGGCGTCGACCGCATCGGCCTCGTCTTCGGCATCTCAAGCTCCGTCGCCGCCGTGTTTGGGCTGGCGGCGGCGCGACTGAGCCCCCGCCTGATGACCTTCGCCGGCGTGCTCATGATGGGCGGCGGCTTCCTGCTCGTAGGGCGGACGGAGTCGTTCCTGGTCTACGCCCTGGTCCAAACGACGCTGGTGGCCACGGGCGGCTTCATGGTCGTCATGTACGGCTCTGGGTCGATCATCAACAACTGGTTCGCGAGGCGCCGGGGACTCGCCTTCGCCATCGGCATGACCGGCGTGAGCTTCGGCGCCGTGCTCGTCAACCTGACGCAGTTCCTCATCGACTCCATGGGCTGGCAGGACGCGACGCTGATACTCGGCATCATCGTGCTCGCCGTGGGACTCCCGCTCGCCGCGATCATGCGGGCGCGCCCCGAGGATGAAGGGCTGCTCCCCGACGGAGACCCGCCGCGCCCCGGCGTCACCGCCCCCACCACGTCGGCCGCGCCGACCTCGCCCGCCTATGCCGGATTCACCCTGCGGGAGGCCCTCTCCACGCGGGTCTTCTGGGTGATGAGCGCCGCATTCCTGGCACGCAACTTCGTCACCACCGGCTTCGGCTTCTGCTTCATCCCCGCCATCGAAGACAAGGGCTTCACCGCCGCCGCCGCCGCCTCGGTGCTGATCGTCTTCGCGGTCATGACCGTGCCCAGCAGGCTGACCTCGGGCTACCTCGGCGACCTCTGGCGGCGCAATGTCGTCGCGGGCGTGATGATGGCGGGCATCGCGGCGTCGATGCTGATCATGGTCTGGGCGGACACGCTGGTGGTCATCATCGTCTTCCTTTTCATCTACGGCTCCTTCTGGGGCGGCATCGGCGGCGCAATGTCGATGGCGCTCCGCGGCGAGTTCTTCGGGCGGCGGAACTTCGCCGCCATCGCCAGCGTCACCACCCTCGTCATCGGACTCGGCGAGATCGCGGGCCCCACCGCCGCCGGATTCATCTTCGAGGAGACCGGCTCCTTCCAGTTGGCCTTCGTCGCCTTCGCCATCGCCGCCCTCATCTCCGCCATCGGCCTCCTCTCCCTCCGCCCACCCCAGCGCCGCCGTTGACCCCGCCCCGCTCCGGCCCCGCAGGGCGGTTCCGGCCTCCCGCCCTTTATGGGCGGGATGAGAGGGCGGGTCCGGGGCGGGGTCTTGCCCCCTCTACCGCTGGGAGAGGGTTGGGGTGAGGGCGGGGAGCGGGGAGGAGTGCGCCAACGCCAACGGAGCCCGCGCCCCTCATTCTGCAAAGCTCTCCTGAGGGGAAGGCAACTGCGTTTGAGAGTCAAGGTCTAAGAGGGGAGGTGCCTCCCGGGGCGGTTCCGGCCTCCCGCCCTTTATGGGCGGGATGAGAGGGCGGGTTCGGGGCACGGCGTGGTGGTCCTCTCGCCGGCATCGGCCTGACCTCTCCCGTCCCTGGGTTACGCAAGGGTCTCTACTGGTAGAATCGCCAGGCTAGCGGAGTTGAGATTCCAGATTAGGCGGCAAAGCAGTATGACCTGGTCCGGGAGGACGTGATGGCCGACCGTTCCTCACCCATTCCGGCGTCCGCCGACGACTCCAACGGCGGGCAAGCGCTAAAGCTGCTTGTCGTATTCGAGACCGATGAGGACGGTTGGGAAGTCGCCAGCTGCCCGACCCTCCCAGGCTGCCACAGCCAGGGCCGGACAAGAAGCGAAGCGCTGGCGAACATCCAAGAGGCCATCAGAGGTTACCTCGCGAGCATGCGCGAGCATGGCCTGCCCGCCCCTTCCTCCTCTGAGTACGAAGTCCTGGACATGACCGCCTAGTAGCCCGTCTGCTCTCTTCCTAGACCTCCTCCGCTAACCTCCTCTCCCTCCGCCGCCCGCGCCGGCGTTGACCCCGCCCCGCGCCACCCGCTACGGTGGCCGTGTCATGCGTGTCGAACGGCTCGCCCTCACCACCGTCGAGCTCCCCATCGACCTCGACTTGGGAGCGAAGTACGGAACGCTGTCCACCTTGCGCTACGCCGTCGTCGGTCTCACCGGCTCGGGCGGCGAGCGCGGCGTCGGCTTCGCATTCGCCATGCGCCCCGGCGGCGGCGACGCCATCGCCCGCACCGTCGCGGCGGTCGAGGGCGCCGTCGTGGGGCTCGACCCCGCCGACACCGAGGCGAACTGGGACGCGCTGCGGGCCGAGGTCGAGCGCGTCGTCGCAGCGGCGACGGACGCGGGCGGGCCGGACGACCGCGAGGGGATCGCGGCGGCCACGATGTCGGCCCTCGACGTCGCCCTCTGGGACCTCCTCGGCAAGGCCGAAGGTGCCCCCGTGCACCGCCTCCTTGGCGCGCAGCGGGAGACCGTCCCCACCTACGCCAGCTACGACATGTGGGAGTCCGTCCCCGACCGCGAAACCGCCCGCGCCGCCAAGGCGTTCGTCGACGAGGGCTTCGACGCCGTCAAGATTCGCACCGGCGGCTCCAGGGACCCCGACGCCGAGGCGCGCCGCGTCGCCATCGTCCGCGAGGCCATCGGCCCCGACGTGCAGCTCATGTACGACGCCCTGCAGTACTACACCGAAGAAGAGGCCGTCGCCATCGCCCGCGCCTTGGAGCTCTACGACCTGACGTGGGTCGAAGACCTGCTGCCGGAGCGCAACGTCGAGGGCTATGCGCGCATCCGCGAGGCCGTCGGCGTCCCCATCACCACCGGCGAGAGCACCCGCTTCCCCGAAGGGCTCCGGCGCTTCGTCGAGGCCGGCGCCGTTGACATCCTCATGGTCGACGGCAAGGAGGTGGGCGGCGTCACGCCCTGGATGCGCGTGGCGCGGGAGGCCGGCGGCCTGCCCATCGTCAGTCACATCATGCCCGAGATCAGCGCCCCGGTGATCGCCGCGCTTCCCAACGGGATGATCCTCGAGTGGTTCCCCTGGAGCTTCGGCCTCTTCGAGACGCCCCCGGCCGCCGAGCGCGGCCGCTACCGCCTCCCAGCCGAGCCCGGCTTCGGCCTCCGCTACCGCCCCGACATCCTGGCCCGCCTCTTCGGCTAGGCCGAGGAGCTAGTAGCCCTTCTCCTTGTCCACGACGTGGCGCATCGGCTCGCCGTCGATGTAGCGGCGGAGGTTGGCGGCGAACTCCTTCGCCACCTGGTAGCCGTAGTCGCTGACCGAGGCCGAGGCGTGAGGCGTGATGATCACGTTGTCGAGGTCCCACAGCGGGCTGTCCTTGTCCAGCGGCTCGTTCTCCACGACGTCGAGCGCCGCGCCCGCGATCTCGCCGTTCTTCAGCGCCTCCGCCATCTCCGCCTCGACGACCTGCACCCCGCGCGCGATGTTGATGAAGATGGCCGATTCCTTCATGGCGCGGAACTCCGCCGCGCCGATGATGTCGATGGTCTCCGGAATCGACGGCAGCGCGAGGACGACGTAGTCCGACTCCCCAAGCATCTCGTGGAGCCCGTCGGGGCCGTAGAGCCTATCGACGTAGGGCGGCGGCTCGCCGGGCGAGCGCCGGTTGGCGAGGACGCGCATCCCCAGCCCCTTGCACAGCTTGGCCGCCTCGGCCCCGATCCGTCCCAGGCCGATCACGCCCACCGTCCGGCCCTCGACCATGACGCTGCGGCTCCGCTGCCAAAGGTGGCTCTGCTGGTTGATGACGTACCCGCGTATCCCCTTCGAGAAGACGATGATCATCCCCAGCACGTACTCGGCGATGGCATGGGAGTTGAACCCCCCCATGTTGGTGAGGATGATGGGGTTCTCCCAGACGCCGGAGCCGCGGTCTTCGAAGTACTGCTCGATGCCCGCGCCGATGTTCTGCACCCACCGCAGCTTGGGCGAGCGCCCGACGGCGTTGTGGGGCAGGACCAAGGCCACGATCACCTCGGCCTCGGCCATCGCCTCGAGCATCCCCTCGGGCAGCTCCTCGTTCTCCGGCGGCCCGGCGAGCCCGGCGTGACGCGCCTGACGCCGCTCCACCGATTCGTAGTAGGGGACGCGCGTAACATCCGCCTCGGGGCAGACCCCGGTGATCACCTCCACCGCATCCTCCCCGAGCATGGGCGCGACGATCAGCACGTTCACACGGCGCATGACCCCTCCTCCGCCGGACTATCGCGGCTAGGGTAGCCAGCAGCGTGGGCCGCGTCCACTCCCACCCGCCCCATCCCGTAGGGGCACCTCTTGTGGGTGCCCGCTCCCCATCCCCCGCCGACCCGACTCGCGAATCGCCCTCCCCTCCGGCCTTTCCCCCTCACGGGGGAAACTGAAAGAGGGTGCGCGCCGCCAGGCGCGCCGGAGGGGCAGGGCAGGGCGGTCTTCCCTCTTCTCCCCACGGGAGAAGATTGAGATGAGGGGCCCCCACCAACCTCCAAAGACCATCGACGGCCGCGACCCTCCCCTCCGGCCTTTCCCCCTCTTGGGGGAAACTGAAAGAGGGCACGCGCCGTCAGGCGCGTCGGAGGGGTGGCGGAGCGGTGCACCAACGTACATGGCGCCGGAAACCCCGATTACGCAAATTCTCCCACGGCAGCAGATCCAGATCAGGGCCCCTCGCCAACCGCTGACGCCCATCGAAGCCCACCGCCGCTCCCCTCCCGTAGGGGCACCTCTTGTGGGTGCCCGCTCCCCCTCCCGCCGCCCGCCTCTTAAACCTCCCTCCCTTTATGAGAGGGACTGAAGGAGGGCCCCTCCGGCCCTCTTCCCTCTTCCCTCTTCCCTCTTCCCCCGTCCCCCGTAGGGGCGCGTCGCAACGCGCCCGTCCGTCACCGCCCCCACCCCCGCGACACCCGCCCCTTCCCCATGCACGCTCCCCCGTCCTACCATGTCCCGATGCGAAGCAGCCCGTTCGACGCCGGCCGAGGCGCACAACCCACTTCCCTGGGAAGCCTTTCAAATGGCCACGGGCGCGCGCACGAGCTTCTTCGGGAGGCTCCATCGCCCGCGGGCGCGACGGCGGGCGGTTACGCCAAGCTCACCTCCGCGGGAGACCGCGCGGCCGGGCGGTCAAACCCCGGTGAAACCGTGGTCAAACCTGGTCAACTCGCGGTCAACTTGCGGTCAACTTGCGGCCGGCATGCCCGGTCAACAGAGTGAGCGCCCGCGCAAGACGTTCACCAACGTTCACGAACGTCCACGAACGCTCACGAACCCACACTGTTGAACGCTCATGAGCGCTCATGAGCGCTCACGACATTTACGACGGTCGACCGCTTGAGCGCCGAAGACTCGCTCGCGGGAAGCGGGGGCGGGAGGCCGGTGCGCGGCGCGCCCGTTCCCCCACCCCAGCCGCGTGGTACCATCGCCGCGCCCGCGCGGCGCGGTGCAGGGAGACGGCGCATGACGGTGACGCTGGACCGGCTGGGGGTCTCGACCTTCCGGCCCACCGGGATGGGGTGCAGGGAAGCCTGCCCCGTCTCCGGCTAGGGGCCGGCGGCGCACGTGCCCTGGGGAGCCGGACCGGGCCGCCTCTTCTACGGCTGGTGGATCGCCGGCGCTGCCGCCGTCCTCGCCGCGATGGGGATGGGCTTCATCGCCTTCGGCTTCGGCGTCTTCCTCCTCCCCCTGGAAGCCGAGTTCAACACCACCCGCAGCCAGATCTCGCTGATCGCCGCCTTCACCGCCCTCGAAGGCGCGGCGCTGGGCCCCCTCCAGGGCCACTTCGTCGACCGCTACGGGCCGCGCCCCGTCATGTTCCTCGGCATCTTCCTCGGCGGCCTGGGCTTCATCCTCCTCAGCTTCGCCGACACCTTGGCCCTCGTCTTTGTCTTCTGGATCCTCTTCGTCGCCGTCGGCAACGGGATGGGGCTCATCTCGCCGCCGCTCACCGCCATTGCCCGCTGGTTCAACCGCCACCGAGGCATCGCCTTCGGCATCGCCGGCACGGGCATGAGCTTGGGCGCGCTCCTGGTGCGCTTCGTCGACGCGCTCATCGAAGGCGCCGATTGGCGGATGGCGGCCCGCGTGCTGGGCATCATCATCATCGCCGTCGGCCTGCCCCTCGCCGCCATGATGCGCTCCCGGCCCCAGGACTACGGCCAGCTCCCCGACGGCGCGGCGGTGCCGCCCGGGGCCGTGCCCACGCCGCAGGCCGCCGCGACCGGGTTCTCCGTCGGAGAGGCCCTGCGCACCAAGTCATTCTGGCTCATGAGCGCCTCCTTCGGCTTCAGGAACGCCATCATCACTACCATGACGACGCACTTCGTGGCCGCGATGGTCGAGGACCGCGACCTCACCTCAGCGACGGCGACCGAGATCATCGGGCTGGGCGGCCTTCTCGGCATCGCGGGCCGGTTGGGCGGCGGCCTGCTCATCGACCGGCTCAATCCCCGGTACGTGGCGACGGGCATCGCCCTGATGCTGGCGGGATCGATGTGGCTGCTGCTGTGGGCGCACGAGCTGTGGCAGGTCGCCCTGTTCATGGTCGTCTATGCCTTCTCGTGGGGCGCCGGAGGGAGCACGATGTTCGCCCTTCGAGCGACCTACTTCGGCACGAGGAGCTTCGCCACGATCTCCGGCCTAATGATCACGGTGCAGACGCTCTGCGGCCTCGCCGGCGTCACCGCCGCCGGCATCATATTCGACCTCCGCGGCAGCTACGACCTCGCCTTCGCCGGCCTCATCGCCGTCGGGGCGCTCGGCGCAATCACCATGTTCCTCGCCCGCCAGCCCAAGCCCCCCGACGGTCGAAACTTCAGCCTTTCGGCGGAATAGGCCTCTCCCGTAGGGGCGACCCTCGTGGTCGCCCGTCCCCTCCGGCCTTTCCCCCTCTGGAAGCCACCTTAAACCTCCCTCCCTTTATGGGAGGGACTGAGGGAGGGCCCGTCCCCTCCGGCCTTTCCCTCTCTATGGGGGAAACTGAAAGAGGGTGCGCGCCGTCAGGCGCGTCGGAGGGGCGTGGCGCGGTGGGCCGCCACCTCTCCCGCTGGGGGAGGCAGGGGTGAGGGCGGGGCGCCTCTTGTGGGCGCCCGTCCCCTCCCGTAGGGGCGATTCACGAATCGCCCTCCCCGAGCGCCCATGTGGCCAGAATTGACCCGCTGTCAGCCCGCGGGCGTGTCCGGCGAGCTATGGTGCCAGACGGCGATGCCCCGCTCGGCGAACGAACGCAGCTCATCGTCGCCGTAGCCGACCTCGCGGAGGACGGAGGCGGTGTCGTAGCCGAACGGCGCCGCGACCTCCGCCCGGCCCGGCGTCCTCGACAGCTTGACCGGCGGCCCCTGGCGCCACATCGACCAGCCCTCGTGGTGCTCGTGGTGCACCCGCAGACCGCACGCCTCGACGACGGGGTCGGTGAGGAAGAACTCCTCTTGGTCCGACGTGTCGGCGCGGACGCAGGCGACGCCGGCGGCACGGAGGTCGACCTCCCACTCGTCGGCGGGGCGGGCGGCGAAGACCATGGCAAGCTCGGCGACAAGCTGGTCGTCGAAGCGGGCGCGCGCCTCCGCCGTGTCGAAGCGCGGGTCGGCGGGCAGGCCGAGCGCCCGGCGCAGACGCTCCCAATCGTCTGCGGTCGGTGTTTCGAGGAAGACCCAACCCTCTTCGGCGCGGTAGAGGCGGCTCAGCGCGTGGGTGCCCCGCAGCGCCCGGTCGAGCTCCCGCCGCTCCGGCTTCCCCTCGTAGCGGATGAAGTCGTCGGAGCAGATGTAGCAGTTGCTCATCACCATCGTCGTCTCGAGGTACTGGCCCTTGCCGGTCCGCTGCCGGTGGTAGAGCGCCATGGCCAGGGCGGCCCCGACGGCGAGCGCCGAGGTGACGTCGGGAGAGCCTTCGTTGGCGCGGCGCAACCGCTCACCCTGGTCGATGATCTCGTCGACGCCCATCTCCACGTCGTTCGGCGGCGGCTCGTTGCCCCGGCCCACCTGCCACCACTGACCGCCGCTCAGCGCGCCGCCGATGGGGTGGAAGGCGGCCCGCCCCGCGCCGGGCCCCGTAGAGCCGTAGGAGCCGGCATAGTGGTAGATGATCGAGGGGTTGATCGTGCGCACCGTTTCGTAGTCGATGCCGCACCGCTCCGGGGCCTGGCCCCGCATGTTGTGCATCACTGCGTCGGCCTTGGCTACCAGCTTGTGCACCGCCGCTCGGCCCTCTTCCGTCTTCAGATCGATGACCACGCTCTCCTTGCCCTGGAAGGTGAAGCCGAGGCCGTTGCTCATGGGACGGAACTCGTCGCCGCCGGGCGGCTCGACCTTGATGACCCGCGCCCCGAGGCCGGCGAGCAGCGTCGTCCCCACCGGCGCGGCGAGCCACGTCGAGAAGTCGAGGATGGTCATCCCCTGGAGGGGCGGCGCGGACGGCGGCGCACCGTCCGCGGGCGCCGGTGGGAGAAGGTCGGGCAGCGGCTCGGCATCGTGCTCGCCGAGCAGCGGCGCGGGCGCGCCGATGACCGTCGGTGTGTCGCCGAACTTGATCAGCGGGCCGATCTGCTGCGTCGCCCCCACGGCCGGATCGTCGATCTCGACGACGCCGCCGTTGTGCAGCACCACGGGGTGGTCCATCGCCTGCTGCGTGCTGATGATCTTGTCGGCGGCCACGCCCTTCTCTTGAAACACGTCGAGCCACTCGTCGGCGGTCTTGGTGAGCATCGCCTCGACGATCATGCGGTGCAGGTGGACCTGGTCGCCGAGGTCCTTCCAGACAAAGGGCGCGCCGGCGAACCTTGGGTCGTCGTAGATATGGCTGAGGCCCATGGCCTCGATCCAAAGCGGGAAGAGCCGCGCGGCCATGTTCGCCATCTGGAGCCACTGCCCGTCCTTGCACCGGACGACCATGTAGGGAAAGTTGACCGAACCGCCGGCGCGGGGCGGCCCAGGCGGCTCCGCCGCGGGCCCCAGCATTCCCTTGTCGACCTGGCGCCGCACCGAGCTGAACATGTCGTACGCCATCACCGAGCCGTACATGCTCGCCTCGAGGTGCTGTCCCAGCCCGCTCCGCTCCCGCGCGATGAGCGCCGCGGAGATGGCCTGCAGCAGCGTGTTGACCGTGGCCCACGACGCGTTGGGCCGCACCCGCAGCGACGGCTCGTCGCGGCCCACCTCGGTCTGGAACTTGAGGCAGACGCCGCCCTTGGCCTCGACGATGGGACCGTAAGGCGGGAGGTCGGCGTAGTCGCCGTCGCTAGCGAACGCGACGATAGAAGCGTGGATGAGCCTGGGGTTGATCTCGGCGAGCCGCTCAGGCTCAAGGCCGAGCCGGACCGCGTCGCCGGTGCGGGCGCTCTCCACGAGCACGTCGACGCGCCGCGCCAGGTCGTCGAGCCGGGCGCGGCCGGCTTCGCTGTCGAGGTCGAGGACGATGCCCCGCTTCCCTCGGTTCCACATGGTCCACGCCGGCATCGACCGGAAGGGGTCACCGCCGGGGCGCTCAGCCTTGATCACTTCCGCGCCGTTGTCGGCCATGATCATCGTGGCGAGACTGCCGGCCATCCCTTCCGACAGATCAAGAACGCGCACACCTTCGAAGATCGTGCTCATGCCGCTGCTCTACGCCTCCTTGCCCTGAGAGAGCTCGGGCCAGAGCCGGAGCGCCGTCCCGCCGAGGTACGCCGCGCGGTCGGCCGAGGAAAGCCCGGCGGTGGCCTCCTCCGCGAGCCCCAACAGCTCCGCGTAGGAGCGGTCGTGCGTCTGGGAGTAGTCCGACCCCCACATCAAGCGGTCGGCGCCGAAGCGCTCGACCAGCGTCTCCATGAACTGTCGCGCGCCGCTCGCTTCTTCCGCCCGCTCCAGGAGGTTCGACGACACCTTCAGGTTCAGGTTGGGGAAGTCCACGAGCGCGAAGTGCTCCGGCGCATTCGCGTAGGGCGGCCCGCCTTCGAGGTTGGGAAAGGCGAAGTGGTCGAGCGCGACTGGTATATCGGGGAAGCGTTCCAGGACATTGCGAAGCTGGGGAAGTTGGTTGGGCAGCATCGCGATGACCACGGGCATCCCAAGCTCCGCCGCCGTCTCCCAAACGGGAAACGATCGCGCCTCGTCGAGCCACGTCGCGAGCGGCTTGGTGATGGTGAAGAGCCGTACGGCCCGCGCGCCGCGGTCGGCCCAAGCGCGGAGCGTGCCCGCGGGGTCCGGCGCCTCCATGTCAATGATGACCACGCTGGAGAAGCGGTCGGGATAGACGGCCGCCGAATCGACGACGTAGGCGTTGTCGTAGGAGTACGCCCCCATGGCCTGCACCAGCAGCGCTCCGTCGACGCCGGCGCCGTCCATGACCTCCAGCAGCTGCTCGGCGCTGGCCGGAACGTCTTCGAACCAAGAAGCCGGGCGGCGGTCGTCGCCGGTGCCCTGGTCGAGCCCATAGGGCTGCAGGGGGTACTTCGCCTTATCTGGCGCGATGATGTGCGAGTGCGTGTCGATGATCATGCGGCGGCCCTCATGCCTCCTGGCTCATAGACCCTTGGAACGCGGCGTATGCGCGCGAGCCCGCTTAGGGTAGCGCCCCTTGAGTCCGAGGCCAACCGTATGGGAGGAGCCTCGTCCGTCCTCACTTCTGTCAGACCGCGCCGGGGCGCGTGATAGACTCGCTCCGCGCCCGCGCCGCCACCGGCAGGGCGCAACCCTGAAGGAGCCCCTTGTTCCGAATCGGCAAGAAGCGCGCGTCCGAGGCTTCGTCGCCCCGAAGGCGGCGCAGCCTCCCCCGAAGTCCTGCGACGCCAGGCTCCGTACGCGACGCGCTGAGCGACCCCCAGTTCCGCCGCTACAACCTCAGCTTCGGCGCCAGCGCCCTCGGCTTCACCTCCACCATCGTCGTCACCGGCTGGCTGATGTACGAGTTGACCGAGTCGACCTTCCAACTCGGCGCGGTGATGTTCGTCCTCGGCGCCGTGCAGGCGGCGATCGCGCCGATAGGCGGCGTGGTCGCCGACCGCTTGGACCGGCAGAACTGGATCGTCGGATCGCAGGGCGTCAACATGATCGGCGTGGTCGTGGTGGGCACCATCGTCGCCACGGGGAACGTCGAGACCTGGCACCTCTACGTCCACGCAGGGCTCTTCGGGGCCGTCGCCGCGGTGCATATGCCGACGAGGCAGGCCTACCTCTTCGACATCGTAGGCAAACGGACCATCGCCAGCGCCATGGCGATCAACCAATCGACCGTCAGCGTCATCCGTCTGAGCGCCCCGGCCCTGTCGGGACTCTTGATCGCGGGAGCCGGACCGCAGAGCGTCTACTTCCTCGCGACAGGCGGCTACATCCTCTCGATGTTCATCGTCAAGTTCCTGGTGCGGCGGCAGGAGCGGCCGCCGGTACGGGCAAAGGAAACGCCCTTCGAGACCATGAAGCAGGGCTTCGCCTACGTCCGGCGCGACAGGGCAATCTTCTGGGTGCTGATGGCGCTGGTGACGGGCACCGCCGTCGGCCTGCCCTTCCGCGAGCTGATGCCGGCCTATGCCGAGGACATCATGGGCCTGGGCCCCCGTGGCTTCGGTCTGCTGTTGATGATGATCGGCGTTGGAGCGCTGGCGGGAAGCATCGCAATCACCGCGACCGCGAACCGGCTGCACAAAGGCCGGCTGCTCATCGCCGCCACCCTGACGTGGGGAGCGGCGCTGATCGCGCTGGCGGCCGCGCCGAACCTCGCCGTGGCGATTCCTGTGCTCATCGGGCTCGGCGCCTTGAGCATGGGACTGCTCATCGTGGCGAACATCCTGGCGCAGACCTACGTGGAGGAGGAGTTCCGCGGGCGGGTGATGAGCTTCATGATGCTTTCCTTCTCGGCACTGCCCATCGGTTCACTGATCTTGGGATCGATAGCCGAGTTCATCGGCTTGCGCTGGTCGCTCGCCATTTCTGGCGCGGCCCTCCTCACGATGATGACCTACCTCGGAGCGGTCCGCGGCGAGCTTCGCAACCTCCGCTAGCGGCGGGCGCTACGCTACAATGCCCGCCGGCGGCGCTCCCCGCCTCCGACCCGCTCATGGACTACACCGCCGCCGAAGTCACCATCCCGACGAACGCGGGAGACGTCCAGGCCTTCCTCACCGTCCCCGAAGGCCCCGGGCCGCACCCCGGCGTCATCATCCTGCACGAGGTCTTCGGCTTCACCGACTACCCCCGCGACGTCGCTCGCCGCTTCGGGCAGATGGGCTACGCCGGCCTCGCCATCAACCTCTTCTCCCGCCTCGCCACGATGGAGGAGCTGCGCGACCGCGAGAAGCAGTCCTGGTGCTACTGGATGCTCGACGACCCCCAGGCGGTGCGGGACATGGAGGCAGGCATGGCGATGCTGCGCGAGCATCCTGCCCTCGACCCAAATGCGGTCGGCGTCGTCGGCTTCTCGATGGGCGGCCGCATCGCGCTACTCCTCGCAACCTACGCGGCCGGACTCGCCGCCTGCGTCGACGTCTACGGCGGCGCGATCTACCACCACCTCACGCGCGAGAAGCCGGAGCACCCCATCGACCGGTTCAGGCACATCAAGTGCCCCGTCCTCGCCGTCGTGGCCGAGGACGACCCGCTCATTTCAATCAAGGACCGCGACCGCATGCGCGGCGAGCTCGAGCGCTGGAACATCCCGCACGAATGGGTCGTCGTCGAGGGCGGGAAACACAGCTTCATGAACCACACCCTGCCCAAGGCCTACGACCACGAGCGCAGCGAGCGCGCCTGGGCGCTCATCGACCGCTTCCTAACCGAGCACCTGCGGCGCACGCCCTCGGCCTGACCTCCCGTAGGGGCACCTCTTGCGGGTGCCCGTCCCCTCCGACCCCTCCCCATAGAGGCGCCGCTCGTGCCCGCCCGCCACCCAAACCTCCTTCCTTTATGGGAGGGACTGAGCGAGGGTCCGCCGCCTACGTCAGACGGCGGTAGGGGATGTTGCACCACAGCCGCAGCGACTTCGGCGTCTTGCTCAGCGTCGGCGGGATCGGGCCCCGCGACCGGCCCCCGTCGTCGTTCGGATTCTCGTAGACCACCAAGTACTTCGCCTGCCACGGCTTCGGGTTGATCGCCGCGTAGCGGGCGCAGCCGGAGTGCTGCCGGTGCGCCATCACCTCGTGGACGTGCACCTCGTCGTACCACTTGTTGAAGTCGGCCTCCACCTCCGGATCGACGCAGTCGGTCATCACGAGCACGATGCTGCCGGCGCGCGGCCGGTCGGCGTCGCCGAACTCCGACAGCTTGATATAGGTCGCGTTGAGCGCGCGGACCGAGGACGGGCGCGGCTCGGCGGAGTGGGCGGCGATGGCCTTGCCGAGCTCCGCCTGCGCCTGGTCGGCGTCGGCGCGCGGCGTCTGGTAGAGCGAGAGATAGCGCGTCTCCGCGGGTGCCTGGGCCTGGCCGAACACGTGGAAGCGGTCGGCCGTAGTGAAGAGCCCGGAGCCGAGAATCGCGGGCCGGTGCTCCTCGTCCTGCCACCGGTTCCAATCGTCCTCCTGGTCCGGCACCGCCGGTGAGTTCATGACGATCATCAGCCCGTTGTGGTCGGTCCCGTCCATCGTGCGCCTCCGCCGGGCGTCTTTCCGATGCCCGCGTCTCCGCGCCGAGTATGGCGCGGGCGGCGAAGGTGTCAAGCGGAGAGGGCGCATGCGGCGGCATGGCATACTACGCGCTCACGACGGCGAAACGGCCCGGCGGATTCCATAGGAGGCGGCAATGATCCGGCGAACAATGCTCTTCACGGTGCGCGAGGACGCCCCCGCGGCGGATGTGGACCACCTCGAAACCCTGACCCGCGCCACGGTGGGGGAAATCGAGGGCGTCACGCGGATCGAGATGGGGCGCAACGAGGCGCCCGGCCCTTGGTCCCACGTCTGGGACATGGACGTCGCCGACGTCGAGACCGTTCGGCGCTACGGGCCAAGCCCCTACCACATGGACTTCCTCGTGCCGCTCTTCAACCCTGCCTCGGACACAGCCGTGGTGAGCAGGCTCGATTACCTCTGGTACGAGCCCGTCGCCTCGGCCGCTGAGGGCGTCGATGACCCCATCCGGCGCGTGATGTTCTTCCAGATGGACGACGACGCCACCGAGGCGCAGACCTCCCAGTTGGAAGAGCTACTGCAGGAACTCGGCCGGCGCGTCGACGGCCTCCCCAACTGGGCGATCTCGCGGCGCCTGTCCGAGGGCAACCGCTCGGGGTGGACGCACTGCTGGGAGACCGAGTTCGACGGCCCCGCCGGACTTCAGGCCTACAGCGACGACGTCTTCCACCGCGAGACCGTCACGCCCTACTTCCTCGACCCCGCCAAGAAGATCGTCAAAGGCGCGGCCCTCGGCATCTACCGCCCCGGCTCGGCCCTGATCGCCGGATAGGGCCGCCACCGCCTACGACGTCAGCCGCGCCCAGTTCTCCTTGCCGATGAGGATGAGGTCGAGGTCGGCCAGCGGCAGCTTCCAAAAGCCCTCCAACGACGCCTTGGCGTCGGCGAACGGCCAGCCGCTCGCGAACAACACCCGCTCCGCGCCGATGCGCCCGATCAGCGCTGCCAGCTTCCGGGCGGCAAGCTCCTCGCTGCCGGGCGGAGCCTCGCCGGCAAGCTTAGGTGCAAGTGGCGGCAGCGCGAACGCAAGATCGACGCACACGTCGGGCAGGCGGCCGATCGTTTCCAGCAGGTCGCGCTCGCCGTCGTCGGCAAGCTCGGGAGTCCACCCCACCGCACCAAACACCACCCGCACCCGGGGGAAGTCGCGCAGCGTCCACCCAAACGTCGTGGGCCTGCCGAGGGTGGAGTCGCCGCCTTCGCGGTAGGCGGGGGGCGCGCAGAGAATGGGCGCGCCGACATCCTGGCAGTAGTCGAAGAGGGCGTGATAGCGGCGGTCCTTGCCGTCGATGCCGGCGTTGGCCGGCGAGATGAAGATCGCCGAGGCGCCGGCGCGCAGCCGGATCTCCGCCTCCTCCAGCATCTGGCGCTCGGTCATGCGGGCGGGGTCGACGCTGCAGGAGACGGCGATCCCATCCCGCTGCTCCGCCTCTGACAGCCCGGCCGCGTTGCGCTCGCCGATGGCCTCGAGGTAGTCGGCGGCGGCCTCCTCCTCCCTGGCGATGGGATTGGGGTCGTTTTCAGGAATGGCGTCGATCCTCGCTTGATAGGGCGCCCAGGGAACGTGGACGACGACGTTGACGCTGACGACGTCGGCGCCGCGCGCCTCCAACAGCGCGTCGAAGGCGGTGCCGAGCCCGTCGCCGCCTGCCTCCTGTTCCAGCTCGCCTTCGGGTGCGTCGCCGCCGAGGGCAGCAAGGGCGCGCTCGCGGCTGGCGAACGGGTAGGCGTGGGCGTCGGTGATTTCGAGATCGGGCATGGCGTGGTTCTAGAATACGCCCGCCAAACACGGCGGGAAAAGGCAGCCGCGGAACGAATGCTATACTCGCGCCGCTCCATATGACTGGAGGTGTTTTCATGGCGAAGACGGGCCGCGCCTACAGCGTGATCTCAGCGGACTCGCACGTCGTCGAGCCGCCCGATCTTTGGGATGTCTGGCTGGAGTCCAAATTCCGCCCCAACGCCCCCAAGCTAATGAAGGACCCCGCCGGGGGCGACGCCTGGCTCTACGACCCCAAGGGCAAGCCCGAGCCGCTGGGCCTCGTCACCGTCATGGGGCGCAAGTTCGAGGACTTCAGTTGGAACGGCGTCCGCTACGGCCACGAGATCCGGCCCGCCTGCTACGAGGGCGAGGCCCGCATCGCGGCGCTCGACGAGGACG
>DAOUKZ010000123.1:0-21273 GCA_034420775.1 Dehalococcoidia bacterium | reverse complement strand
GTGGCGAAGAGCGTCTGGCCTCGGAGCGCGGCATCGCCCTCGGCGGTGGCCGGCGGCATGACCTGCCCTTCCGCCCAGCGTTCGTAGCCTTCCACGTCGTGGGCGACGACGATGAACTTCATCTGCCCGTGCGCGACGCCGCACAACTCGGCGCACTGGCCCTCGAATATGCCTTCCTCGTGGGCGATGAACCACATCTTGTTGTCCCGACCCGGTACGACGTCCGTCTTACCCGACAGCTTGGGCGTCCAGAAGCTGTGGATCACGTCGGTCGAGATCAGGTTCATCACGATGGCGGTGTTGGTGGGGATGTGCATCTGGTTGGCCGTGGTGATGCCGAGCTCGGGATAGCGGAACTCCCACCACCACTGATGGCCGATGACGTCGATTTCGAGGTGCGGGCGGTCGACGCCGGCCCATTCGACGAGCTTCGCCCCCGTGGGAGGATTCTCATGCTCGGCGATGGTCAGATAGGTCGGAATGGCAATGGCTAGAAGGATGAAGAAGGGAATGATCGTCCAGGTGAGCTCGAGCTTGGCGTTGCCGTGAACCTGCTCGGGCAACTGGCTGTCGTCTTGGCCCTTCTTCCGTCGGAATCGGAGGATCGAATAGAGCAGCGCCCCTTCGACGATGACGAAGACGGCGAGAGCAATCCAGAAGATCAGCCAGAAGAGGGTGAGCTGCTGATCGGCGACAGGCCCCTTGGGGTCGAACGTCGATTGGGGGGCCGTGGAGCAGGCTGCCGCCGTCGCGACGACAAGGAGAGCGAGAGGAAGGAACTGGAGAATCCGCCGTAAAACGGGACGAGAGGACGCCTTGCGGGCGGGCGTGTCCGGTTTTGAGAGGAATGCGGGTTCTGGCAAGAATTCGGGCCTGGGATGTCGCGGCTGAACCGTCGGTCGAAGGCCGGATTTGCTTCAGGAAATCCGTGCGGAATCCTACAACTGCCGCCCTTCACTGTCAAGGGTTTGTACCTATTATCACAAATGCCGGCGAGGCCGTCGAGGGCCGCCCAGGCGTCGGTCTTCGACGCCCCGGCTAGAGCCCCAGACGCTCGGCGACGCGCTCGCGGTGCAGGTTGGCGCTCCCGAAGAGGACTTCCCCCATCTTGGCCCGCCGTGAATAGAGCGGCATGGGGTGCTCCTCGGAAAAGCCGATGGCGCCGTGCACCTGGTGTCCGCCGGACATGACCGTCCGCGCGGCGTCGCTGACGTAGGCCTTCGCCAGGGAGACCTCCATCTCGGCCGGAAGGCCTTGGGAGAGCGTCCAGGAGGCCTCGTAGGTGATGTACTGCGCGCCGTCCACCTCGGCGGCCATGTCCGCGATGCGGTGACGGACCGCCTGGAAGGTGGCGATGGGCCTGCCGAACTGCACGCGGGTCTTGGCGTATTCGGTGGTGAACTCGACGACCTTCTGCATGGCGCCGGAGAGGTAAGCGCACGTCGCGACCGCGCCGCGGGCCAGGGCCTGCTCGAGCACGGTCCACGCGCCGGGGCCGGAGCGCAGCACGTTGGCTTCCGGGACCCGAGCGCCGTTGAAGGTCACGTGGCAGTGGTGATCCTCGGCGGTGGTGCGCAGATGCATCACCTCGACGCCGGGCGTCTTGGCATCGGCGACGAGCCAGACCGGCTCCGCGGCCTCCTCGTCGAAGGCGAAGACGACGATGTCGTCGGCGGTGTGGGCGTACTGAACGAAGTGCTTCACCCCGTCGAGCACAACGTTACCGTCCTCGCGCTTCGCGGTGACGGAAGGTTGCTCACGGCGGAAGCCGATGTCGAGCTTTCCCGGCTCGATGATGGCCGCCGTCAGCAGCCGGTCGCCCTTGGCGACCGAAGGGAGATAGCGCGCCTTCTGCTCGTCGCTCCCCGCTTCCAGAATGATCATCCCGCCGAGGAGGACGGATGCGACGTAGGGCAGCGGGGCGACGGCATAGCCGATCTGCTCGACAACGAGGTTCGCGTCGAAGAGCGCGAGTCCCTCGCCGCCGTACTCCTTGGGAAAGGGAAGGCCGAGCCAGCCCAGGCCGGCGGCCTTGCGCCAGAGGTCGGGAGGGTAGCCGCGCTCGTCGTCCTCCATGGTGCGCGCCAGGTCGAGCGGCGACTCGCGGCTGAGGAAGTCGCGGGCCTGCTCGCTGAGCATGCGTTCGTGTTCGTTGAGGGTTACGTCCATGCCGGTGTTTGCCTTCTTGCCCGGTCGCGCTAGCGGGGCAGTCCGAGCCCGCGCACCGCGAGCTGGTCTTTCTGGATTTCGAGGGTACCGGCGGCGATGGTCGAGGAAATGCCGTCGCGCCACGACGACTCCACGAGCCCGTCGAAGGGCGCGGGGCCGGGCCCTTCCCCGGCGATCCGGCCGTAGGGGCCGAGCACTTCCATGGCCAGCTCCGTGGCGTGCTGCGTCATCGTCGAGTTGTGGATGCGGGTGAGCGACGAGATGGCCGGGCCGGGCACCTCTTCCTGGGCGACGAGCGAGGCCAGCCGGTAGTTCAGCGCGCGCGCCACGCGGTGGCGGACGTAGACGTCGGCGAAACGCTGCCGCAGGACGGGGTCCTTCGCCAGGCTCTCCCCTCCGGCCTCGTTCTCCTTCGCGTAGCGCATGGCGCGCTCAAGGTCCCACCACGCCGATTGGTAGCGCGGCTGGCCGATGCGTTCGAAGTTGAGGGCGGCGATGATGACGCTCCAGCCCTGGTTCTCCTCGCCCAGCATGCAGGAGCGGGGCACGCGGACGTTGTCGTAGAAGACCTCGTTGAGGTGCACGTCGCCGCCCATGCTCTCGATGGTCCGGACATTGATGCCCGGCGTCTTCATGTCTATGAGGAAGACGGAGATGCCGCGGTGCTTGGGCGCCTCGGGGTCGGTGCGGGTGAGGAGGAAGACGTACTCGGCACGGCGGGCATAGCTCGTCCAGATCTTCTGGCCGTTGATCAGGTAGTCGTCGCCGTCTCGGACGGCGCGGCACTGGAGGGAGGCGAGGTCGGAGCCAGCGTCGGGCTCGCTGAAGCCCTGGCACCATTCCACGTCGCCGGCGCTGATCTTGCCGAGGTGGAGCTGCTTCTGCTCCTCGGTGCCGAAGAGCATGATGCTGGGGCCGATCCAGTTGAGGTTCATGTACTGTGAGCCGCGCGGCTCGCCGTACTTGGCCATCGCCTCTTTGAAGATGACCTGCGCCCAGATGGGGGCGTCGGCGCCGCCGTACTCCTTGGGCCAGGCCATGGTGAGCCAGCCGTTGGCGCCGAGCTTCTTGCAGAACTCGCGGGTGTAGTCCCAGCCACGGTCGCCGCTGTGCCACATCCCGCGCCACCAGTCGGGGATCTCGTCCTGCAAGAACGTTTCGAGCTCGCCGCGGAACGCCTCGTCGCCGTCAGTCCAGGAAAAGTCCACGGCCGCGTCTTACGAGCGTCCGCCGGGGCCGACGGCGCGCACGGAATCGGGGACGCGGGAGGCGAAGGACTCGAAGTTGTCGGTGAACATCCCAACGAGACGGCGGGCCTGCTCGTCGTAGGCTTCCTTATCGGCCCAGGTCGAGCGCGCGTTGAGGACCTCGGACGGGACGCCGGGGCAGCTGGTGGGGATCTCAAGCCCGAACAACGGGTCGCACACGTAGCCGACGTCTTCCAGCCCGCCGTTGAGGATGGCGCGGAGCATGGCACGGGTGTTGGCGATGTCGAGGCGGCTGCCGACGCCGTAGGGACCGCCGGTCCATCCGGTGTTCACCAGCCAAACGCGCGCGCCGTGCTTGACGATCTTCTCGCGCAGCATGTCGGCGTAGACCACGGGGTCTTGGGCCATGAAGGGCGCCCCAAAACAGGGGCTAAACGTGGCCTGCGGTTCGATGATGCCGCGCTCCGTTCCCGCAACCTTCGCGGTGTAGCCGGAGAGGAAGTAGTAGACCGCCTGATCGACCGAGAGCCTGGAGAGTGGCGGCAGCACGCCAAAGGCGTCGGCCGTCAGCATGATCACGTTGCCGGGGCAGCCGGCGACGCCGGAGGGCTCGGCGTTGGGCATGAACGTGATGGGATAGGCGCCGCGCGTGTTCTCGGTGCGGGAGTCGTCGTCGAGGTCGAGGCGGCGGGTTTCGGGGTCGATGATGACGTTTTCAAGGACGGTGCCGAACCGCTTGGTGGTGCCGTAGATCTCGGGCTCGGCCTTCTCGGAGAGGCGGATCACCTTGGCGTAGCAGCCGCCCTCGAAGTTGAAGACGCCTTCGTCGCTCCAGCCGTGCTCGTCGTCGCCGACGAGGGCGCGGTCGTGCGTCGTGGAGAGCGTCGTCTTGCCGGTGCCGGAGAGGCCGAAGAAGATCGCGACGTCGCCGTCCTCGCCCACGTTGGCCGAGCAATGCATGGGGAAGACGCCCTTGCCGGGGAGGACGTAGTTCATGAAGCTGAATACGGACTTCTTGATCTCGCCGGCGTATTTCGTACCCGCGATGAAGACCTCGCGCGAGCCGAAGTTGAGCGCGATGCAGGCATCCGAGTTCGTGCCATCAACCTCGGGCACGGTCTGGAAGTTGGGGGCGTGCACCACGGTGAGGGACGGCTGGTGGGAGCGCAGGTCCTCCTCGGACGGCGTGATGAAGAGGCTGCGGGCGAACATCGCGTGCCAGGCGTTCTCGGTGACCACGCGCAGGGCGACCCGGTAGCGCGGATCGGCCCCGACGAAGAGGTCTTGGACGAAGAGCTCGCGCCCCTGCAGATAGCCGAGGATTCTGCGCCGCAGCGCGCCGAACGTCGCCTCATCCATCGGAACGTTGATGTCGCCCCACCAGACAAGGCCGGTGGAGGACGGCTCGTCGACGATGAACTTGTCGTTGGGCGAACGGCCGGTGTACTTGCCCGTGTTGACCACGAAGGGGCCCTCGTGGGCGACGACCCCTTCGCCGCGGCGGAGGGCGTGTTCGTAGAGGGCGGGGACGGAGAGGTTGTAATGGATGGCGCCGGGGTAGGTAATCCCCTGGCACTCCAAGCCGTAGGTTGTTTCCTGGGAGGACATGGCGAAAGGGCTGCTCGATGCGGGCGCGCGGGGAGCGCCCGCGAAACGTCCCGCTAGGTTACCCCAACGAGCGCCCGCCGCCAACCGGGAATCTGCCCCTGCGCTATACTTCGGCCCTACTTCCGTACGGACGCTTCCCCCGGTCACATGAGGAAGGCGGAAAGGAGCGCGCTGATGCTCGTCGTCGACTGCCATATGCACATCGGAGACCTCAGCGCCGCGCTCAGCGACGGCGCGTCGCACGCGCTGACGATGACGGTCGAGGAGGAGCGGGCGCAGCGCGTCGCCCGGCTCGCCGATTCCGGCGCCGACTGGGCGATCATCCAGCCGGCGCACTCCTACCTCCGACCGGACGGGATCAAGGACACCATGCGGGTCAACGACGGCATGGCCGCCTACCGCGCCGCCGATTCCAAGCATTTCCCGGTGGCGTTGGGAACAGTGGAGCCGCTCTACGGGGAGCGTAGCCTGGAGGAGATCGACCGCTGCAAGCACGAGCTCGGCCTAGACGGGCTGAGCTGGCACCCCAGGCTGCAGGGGGTCTTCCTCGACAACCCGTGGATGCGCCCGTACGTGAAGCGCATGTCGGAGCTGGGCCTCGTGCCGGTCTTGCACTGCAACGCCGAGTCGAAGATGGAGGCCTCGTGGCGGATGCAGAAGCTGGCCTTCGAGTTCCCCGAGGTGACGTTCATGGCGTTCGACTCTTTCTGGTCGTACGAGCGTTCGGCGGAGACCCTGCATCTGGCGGCGCACACGCCGAACGTCCTTTGGGACACGGGCGGGCCGTTGGGCTTCCACATGATCGAGCGCTTCGTGCAGGAGCACGGCTCGGAGAGGTTCACCTACAGCGGCGAGGCGGCCTACGCCTCCGCGCCCGTGCGGGGCGGCGGCGGCAAGCCGCGCCTCCTCCAGCAAATACTTAACGCCAACATCAGTGACCAGGACAAGGCGAACATCCTGGGCGGGAACGCGGCGCGGCTCTTCGGCAAGGCGTAGCCGGGCGGCGCTAGTAGAAGACGTTCGCCTCGGCGAGGCGGCCGATCTCTTCCTCGGCCATACCGAGCACTTCGCGGAAGGCGAAGTCGTTGTACTGGCCGACCATCGTGCCCGGCAGGCGTATCTGTCCCGGCGTCTTGCTCAGTTTCCACGGCATGCCGTAGATCTTCTGCCTGCCGAGGGGATGGTCGACGTCGACCCAGTCCTCGCGGGCGGTGAAGTGGCGGTCGTCGAAGAGCTCCTTCTGACTGAGCGCGGGGAAGGCGGCGACGCCGGCCTTCTGGAGCATCCGGGTCACCTGGAAGTGCGTCTTCTCTTTCGTCCACGCCGCGATGATCTCGTCGAGCTCGTCGTGGTTGAGCTGGCGCAGGTACTGGTCGGCGAGGCGGTCGTCATCGGCGAGCTCGGGGCGCTCCATCGCATTGCAGAGGGCGCGCCACTCGTCCTCCGTCTTGACGGCGATGGTCACCCACTTGTCGTGGCCCTTGCTTGGGTAGACGCCGTGGGGGGCCATCATCTCGTCGCGGTTGCCGAGGGCCGGAGCGTGCCGCTTGTTGAAGACCCACTCCATCATCGGCCCGCCGACGAGGGTGGCCGCCGCCTCCCACTGGGCGAAGTCGATGTGCTGGCCCTGGCCGGTGCGGGCGCGGTGACGGATGGCGGCGAGCACGGCGAAGGCGCAGTAGAGACCCTGCATGGGGTCCATGATGGTGGTGTTGGCCGCCTGGGGACGGCCAAGCTCGGGGTAGGCCTGGTTGAACTCGATGCCGGCCATAGCGGAGACTACCCCGCCGTAGGAGACGAGGTCGGAGCGGGGGCCGTCCTTCCCGGCCGCCGACGCCGAGATCATGATGACGTCGGGGCGCAGCGCGCGGACCTCCTCGTAGCTCATCCCGAACTTGCCCATCACCTTGGGCGAGAAGTTCTCGATGACCACGTCGCAGCTCTTGATGAGCTCCTTGGCGAGGCGCTGCCCCTCCGCGGTCGAGATGTCCAGGCTGATCCCGCGGTAGTTGCGGAAGGTATTCGCCGCGTAGAGGCTCTCCAGGGGCTGCCGCCCCAACTCCTTCGCCTCGTCCTCGTCCATATAGGGAGGCAGGATGCGGATGACGTCGGGGCGGTTGCGGGTCTCGACCTTGAAGACCTCGGCGCCCATGTCGGCGAGGACGTGGCCCATGAGCGGGGCGACCCAGACCCAACCGAAGTTGACGACACGGAGGTTGCTGAGCGGAAGGACGGACATTCCAGAGTCTCCGTTGGCCGCTAGATGATCCCCGTTCGACGCAGGTCGGTGAGGTCGACGCCGCTGAAGCCGTAGCGGCCGCCGAGAATCTCGACGTTGTGCTCGCCGAGCGTGGGCGCGGGGCGGCGCAGCGACCACGGCGTCTTGCTCATCACGAAGGGCCGCCCGGGCACCTTGACCGGGCCGACCTCGGGCTGGTCGTACTCGGCGAAGAAGCCCCGCGCGTTGAGGTGCGGGTCGTTGGCCACGTCTTCGGCGTTGTTCACCGGGCCGGAGGGAACCTTGTTGGCCTGAAGCACCTCGAAGAGCTCCTTCTTGGTGCGCTCCTCGAACCAGGGCTCCGCCATGACCCGGATCTCTTCCGAGTACTCGCGCAGGTCCCACATGGGGATGTCGAAGATCGGGTTGAGGGCCCATTCCGGGTTTCCCATCGCGTTGACGAAGCCGTGCCACTGGCTCTGCTCGAGCAGCATGAGCGCCATGTGGCCGTCGGCGCAGGGGTGGATGCCGGTGGGGTAGCTCGTCATGCGCGATTCGCCGGTGCGCACGTCCCACTCACCCGTCATGTGATAGACCGAGATGAGCTGGTAGCCCATGATGTGGCAGGCGAGCACGTCGGCCTGGGAGAGGTCCACGTGCTGCCCCTCGCCGATCACGTCGCGGGCGAGGGCGGCGATCATCGTGGAGACGGCGGCGCAGATGGCGCCCCAGTGGTCGGCGTGGTACCAGGCGGCGCGGAGCGGTGCGCGGTCGGGCTCGCCCATGTAGCGGTGGGCCACGCCGGAAGCGTTCCAGGCCGTCAGGTCGTAGCCCTTGTACTTGCTGTACGGCCCCGTCTGGCCGAAGACGGAGATCGACGTCATGACCAGGCCGGGGTTAATCGTGCTCAGCTTCTCGTAGGTGAGGCCCAACGACTTCATGACGCCGGGCTGCTGGTTCTCGATCAGGATGTCGGCGTCGGCGACGAGGGCGTTGAAGATGTCCTGCCCGGTGGCGGTCGACGCGTCGAGGGTCACGCTCCGCTTGTTGGCATTCATGTAGATGAAGAGGCCGCTGCGGTCGACGTGAGGGAGGTCGTCGGGGAAGGGGCCGTAGCGGCGGGACTCGTCGCCGACCTTGGGCCGTTCGACCTTGATGACGTCGGCGCCGAGATCGGCGAGCAGCTTGCCGCAGAACGGCGCGGAGATGAAGTCGCCGAACTCGACGACCTTCAACCCCTCGAGCGCCATCGCGGTCATGCGCCACGCTCCTCTTCAGAGCCACTTGTGGTGATCGCGAGCATAGCTTTCACATCAGCGCCACGCCCGGCGCTGGATAAGGTCGGCCATCTTGTCGAGCTTGGCCTCCTTCTTGGTGTTGATCGAGGCCTTCTTCCCCTTCTTGCCTTTCTTTTTCCCCGCCTTCTTGGACTTCTTGCTCATCGGCCTTACTCGTACCGGCCAATACGGTGCTGTCTGTTGGTCGCGTTTCCTAGAACTGGGAGCGGGAACCTAGCTTGGACTGCGCACCAGGATACTCCAGGCGTCCAGCGGCGGCGCGGCTAGCCAACGACGGCTCGATGGTCAATACTGGCGTGTCAACTGCGATGGGGGCGTTGTGACCGAGAGCAAGACCATCCTGCTGCCGGGCGGCGAGGCGCACTACTTCGAGCAGGGCAGGGGCGAGCCCCTGGTCCTCCTGCACGGGGTGCCCGGCGACGCCCGCGTCTGGCGGTACAACTTCGACGTGCTGGCGCTGAATTTCCGTGTGCTCGCCCTCGATCTTCCCGCCTGGGGCCGCAGCACCTGTGCCAACGGCTTCGAGAGTTCGCTGGAGCGCCTGACGGCGCACGTTCAAGACTTCTCCTCGGCGCTGGGGTTGGACGCGGTGTCCCTGGCGGGCAATGGCGGGAGCGCTTCGATCGCGCTCGAGTTCGCGCTGGCCCACCCCGGCAAGACACGCGCCCTGGTGCTCTCCGGCGCCCCGATGGCCCCGGCCGCCGAGCCGCTCAACGTGTCGCCTCCGTCTGGATTCGTGGCCCGCGAGGCATACAAACGCGGCGCCAAGGGCACGATGAAGCGCCTTTTCCAGGAGGGTTACGCCGAGCCGCGGCACGTCGACTCCTCGATGGTCGACGCCTTCGCCCGCTCCCTCGGCACCGGCGCCGCGCTCACGGCCCTCGCCGAACTGCACGAATCGCTGGTCGCGCGGCTCGGCGCGCTGGAATCGGAGTTGCGCCGCATCCAAGCGCCGGCGCTGATCGTCCACGGGGGCAAGGACCGCTTCCGCTCGCGCGACGATGCCGACCGGCTTGCGTCGCTGCTCCCGAACGCTGAATTGATCCCAGTCGAGCAGGCAGGCCATTTCTGCCACGAGGAGAACCCGGCCGGGTACAACAATGCGGTCCTCGACTATCTGCGCCGGGCTCTCGGAGTCCGGGGGGCTTAAGCGGTGCGGCTCGTAAGCTGGAACGTCAACGGCATTCGGGCGGCCTACCGCAAGGGGTTCGGCGAGTGGCTCGCCGCCGAGGGGGCCGACGTGGTCTGCCTGCAGGAGACGAAGGCGCTACCCTCACAGGTTGGTCCCGAAGTCCTTGAGCCGCCGGGCTTCTTCTCGTGCTGGAGCTCGGCGGAGCGCAAAGGGTACAGCGGCGTCGCGGTCTACTCACGGGTGGAGCCGAAGTCTTGGACGCGCGGCCTGGGCATCCCCCGGTTCGACGCCGAGGGGCGGCTCATCCAAGCAGACTTCGGCAGCTTCATTCTCTTCAACGTCTACTACCCCAACGGCGGCATGGGCCCGGAGCGTCTGGCCTACAAGCTCGATTTCTACGACGCCTTCCTAGAGCGCGCCGAGGCGCTGCGCGCCCAGGGGCGGGAGCTCGTGGTCTGCGGCGACTACAACACCGCGCACCATGAGATCGACCTCGCCCGGCCCAAGGAGAATGCGACGGTCTCGGGGTTCCTCCCCGAGGAGCGGGCGTGGCTCGACAAGCTGGAAGGGCTCGGCTATGTCGATACCCTCCGGCACTTCAGCGGCGAGCCCGGCCAATACAGCTACTGGGACCAGAAGTCGCGCGCCCGCGACCGCAACGTGGGCTGGCGCATCGACTACTTCTGGGTGACGCCGGGCCTGGTCCCCGCCCTCACCTCGGCGAGCATCGACGCCTCGGTCATGGGGTCGGACCACTGCCCCATCGCCATCGAGCTCGACCTCGACGCCGCCTAACCGCTAGGGGCTTGAACGCTCGTCGGAGTCAGCCGTTGCCTCCTGAGCTTGGGCCTCCGCCGGTTCATCGCCGTCGCCGAAGAACGTTCTGACAAACGACGCCTCGAGCAGTCCGTGCATCTTGAACGCAAGGCCCGTCGTCAGGCCCACCGCGGCCGCGATGACAAATATCGGTACGACGATGGCGAGGCCGCCGAGCTTGAAGAGCTCGAAGAAGAAGGGCACCGTCCACAGTCCCAAGAAAAAGATGAGCAACACGGAGACGCCGCTGCCCGCGGCGGCGCGCATCCGGTCCGTCGGCCCCGTACCGGGCGCCAGCAGACGGTCCGCGACCACGACGCTGAGCGCTTGCAAGGAGTGCCAAATCGCGAGGACCGACGGGAGCGAGAACACCATCACGGCAGCCCCGGCGATCAGACCCACCGTGCCCCTTCCGAGCCTCTCGCCCAAGAAGCTCGTGTCCACCGCAACCTCGACGGAGTGCAGGATGAAGGCGCCGACGGTGACGAGGACGATGATGATCGCCACGTTCAGCCCAAGACGCCGCAACGGCCGGCGCACCTCTTCCCGTGGGACTCGGCGCGGACGCACCCCCTCGCCGAAGACTCGGATGCTGTTCACCAGCGCCTTGACCCACGTCGGCGCATAGCGGGCAAGAACGTCTGCCATCTTCTCCGAAGAATTGAAGATGACGGGGTAGGCGACCGAGGTGAACGCCGTCGCCACGGCGACGACGGGAAAGAGCGCCGCCCCAACGACGCCCTGGGCCACGCCGACGTTGGCGATGGCGAGGGAGAACTCGCCGATCTGCGGCGTACCCGTACCTACCGCAAGGGCATCCCGGCCACGGTAGCCGGCGAACAGTCCCCCGGCCGAATTCGTGATGATCTTGCCGAAGATGAACACGGCGGCGACGGCGGCGGCCGGGCCAATGAAGCCGGCCACGTCGCGCATGTCCACCAGCATGCCGATTGAGACGAAGAAGATGGCGGCGAACATGTCGCGGATCGGGTTGATCGCGACGCCGATCTGGTTCGCGTGTTTGGTGTCGCCTAGCACCGTGCCGATGAGGAAGGCGCCCGCCGCCGCCGAGACACCCAGCTCCACGCCGAGCAAGGCCAGTCCGAACATCATGCCCAGACTTGCAACGAGCAGGATCTCACGGGAGTGGAAGTCCGCCACCAGATCGAGGATGCGGGGAGCGACGATGGCCCCGAACACCAGGGCCGCGACCGAGAACAAGGCGAGCTTGCCCACAAGCCACCCAATGTCGCCGATCGTCCCCGCGCCCGTCGTGGCGACCCCGGAGAGAATCGCCAGCAGCACCACCGCCGCGAAGTCCTCGACGAGGAGGAGGCCGATGATGAGGCGCCCCCTCCTCCCATGCAGTTGTCCGGCGTCGCCGAGCACCTTGATCAAGATGGCCGAGGAGCTGATGGCCATCGTCGCTCCCAGGAAGATGGCCTCGGTGCCATTCCAGCCAAAGAGCAGCCCCAGGCCGTAACCTAGGGAGATCATCACCCCGATTTCAAACGCGCCGATGAAGAGGATGATGATGCCGAGGCGCCGGATTCGGTCCCACCCAAACTCCAGCCCCAGCGAGAAGAGAATCAGGACCAGTCCGAGATCGGCAAGCAGACGGATGGTGTCGAGATCGCCGATCGGGGCCCGCGCGAAGGTGTAGGGCCCGATGAGCACGCCCGCGAGCAGGTAGCCCAAGATCGGGGGGAGGCCGAGCCGCCGAAAGAGGACGAGCACGGCAGCCGCCACCACCATGATGATGGCGAAATCACGGACCAGACCGGCTTCGTGGACGACTTCAGTCATGGCGCGGGGCCGGCAGGCTCACTAAGGTCCGGCCCTTCCATGATACGCGAAGGGGTAGCCCTTCGATTCCCGGCCGCCTCCCCTGCGGCGCGGCGAGCGGCAAAAAAAGAGAGGGCGTCCGGTGGGACGCCCTCTCGCTAAGGCCTTGTTTCGCTAGGGCCGGCTTACTCTTCAGGCCAGCCTGCGGCCTCCTCGCCGTCATCGAGGGCGGCCTGGATGCCGTCTGCCGCTTCGGCCGTCACCCACTGGGACCAGATGGCCCGGTTGCTGCTGAGCCACCAGAGGGCGGTCGCAGCCGTGTCCGCGTCGGGGTTGGCGTCCTGCCACCGCACCGCGGCCTTGTAGATGTCTATGTTGAAGTCCCACTTCCGCAGCATCGCCACGACGTCGGGAGCCTCTCCGGGCAGGTCGGGATTCACCGCGATGAGGATGTTCGCGTCCTCATAAGCGCAGGCCTTGGTGGTGAACCAGCACTGGTCGCTGTAGGCCGGCTCTTCCAGGCGCACCAGGTCCAGCTTCAGAGCAGGGTCATTGGTCCCCCACTGGTAGCCGAGCCAGGGCTCTCCCCGCTCGTAGGCGCCGTACAGGTCGGCGTTCAATGCGGCTCCGTCGCCGGGGTTGACGATCTCCACGTGGTCCAAGAGACCGTATCCCTCGATCTGAGCGGCGTTCACTTCCTCGCAAGCCCAGCCGATGATGCAGGATACGAGACGGGCCTTGTCACCGGTCTCCGCGGTCTTGAACAGGTCCTTGTACTCCTGCTCTTTCAGGTCGTCCACGCTGTCCAAGTCCGGGTACTGTTCCTGTAGGTAGGCTGGAATCACGAAGGCCGACTGCCAGTCGGATCCCAAGCTCTGGCCTACGGAGAGCACTGCCCCCTCGCTCCGGGCCTTGTCCCAAGCCTCGTCCTGGTTGGGCAACCAGATCTCCATGGTGACGTCGGTGTCACCACGCTGGAGACCTTCGAACAGCGGCAGCGTCGCGCCGAACTTGACGTCCGTCGGGTAGCCGTAGCCGTGCTCGACGATGTATTGGGCGATACGGTTCTGCAACAGGGCACTCGCCCAGTTCAGGTCGCCAAACGTAATCGTTGCCTTGTCTTCCTCTTCTTCGCCACCGCATGCGACAACGACGAGCATGGCAACAAGAACCATGGCCATCGCCGCCAACAGTTTCTGCTTCACTAGCAAAGTGCTATCCCTCCCAAACACCAAAAAACTTCGCCGGACGATGCCGCCCGGCCCAGATTACGCCGCCTTTATAGCACCACTCCGATAGCGTGTCAAACTGTTGAACCCGTTCGGGCGCCCGGCTCGCCTCGAGCGGCGACCCCGATTCTCCAGACTCGCCGGGGCCGTCGGGCGCCATGACGAAGCGGGGCTAACCGGCGCTGCTGAGGGTCTCCTTGCGGCCCTTGGCGAGCGCCTGAGTAAGTCGGTCGATGATGATGGCTAGGAACACGATAGCAAGACCGGCAATGGCCCCATTGCCCGGCTCATTCTTCTGGAGCGCCCGCAGCACGTTGTCTCCCAGGCCTCCGGCCGCCACCATGCTGGCAATGGTCACCATCGCCAGCGCCATCATGGTGGTCTGGTTTATCCCGGCCATAATCGTTGGCAGCGCCATTGGCACCTGCACCTTGGTCAGCAGTTGGATAGGCGATGCGCCGAAGGAGCGGGCCGCTTCCACGGTCTCGGCGGAAACCTGCCGGATTCCCAGATTGGTCAGGCGTATGACCGGAGGGACGGCATAGATGATGGTGGCGAAGATCCCCGCCGGCTTCCCGAGACCAAAGAAGATAATGCCGGGCAACAGGTAGACGAAGCTGGGCATCGTCTGCATCCCGTCCAGAATCGGGCGCATGAGGTTGTCGGCCCGCTCGTTGCGGCTTCCCAGAACGCCCAAAGGGAACCCGACGGCCACGGAGAGGGCTACCGCGACGACCATAAGAGCGATCGTGTCGATCATATTCGCCCACAGGTCCATGAAGCCTATGGCCAGCAAAGCCAAGGGGGTGAACACTAGGAGCGGCCAACGCCCAACGGCGAAGGAGACCAGCGCCAGCCCGGCGACAACGGCGGGCCAGGGCAGCCACTTCAGCCATCGCTCAATGTTCACCAGGGCGTAGGTGACCCCGTCGCTCAGTCCGTCGAATAATCCGGCCCCTGCTCGATTAATCCAACCAACGGCATCGTCGATGCCGTCCCCGGTGACGTCCCGCACCGTCCTGGTGACCTCAACCGATCCGCCGTCAGCAGTGGCGACTTGGGAGGTGGACACGGTGGTGGGATAGTCCATTTCCGGGCCCCAAGCCACCAAGCTCACTATCAAGACGACGAGCACCACGGCCAGTCCGGCGAGCCACGGAGCCCCGGGGATGCTCCTCAAGTCCAGCCTGCTACCGGACGCCCCTTCGGTAGAAGGCGGTTGGTCCGGGGCTGCCGGTTGTGCTTCCGTTGTCGCCATAGTGGCTCCGTAGGCTAGGCTTCTCAGACGAGAGCGGCGTTGGCCGCCGCATTGGCCGCATAGTCGGTGTCGGCGGAGGCGGTCTCAGCAAGGGCTTTCGCCAGGGCGCTGCGATGGACTTCACCCACCAATACGTTGTCGTCGTCCACGATGGGAATGGGGAATTCGCTCGCCATGGCGATGGGGATCAGCTCGTCGAAGGTGGTCGAAGGGGACAGGGCGGCATATTCCCGGTCGACGTACTCCCAGGCTTGGTCCAAGCGGTTGACGGAGGCCCGCAAGGCCCGCTCGGCGCTGCTTATGGAAAGAAGGCCGATGTAATGCTCCCTTCGATCGACAACCCAGGCGGCGTCGCCGTCGCTCTGGCCAATGGTATGGAGGGCGGCCCGCGGCCCTTGGTATCCCATGAGGGTAGCCTTCGGAGGCACCATGACCTTGGCGGCGGTGAGGACGCTCTCCAACCGTACGTCCTGGGTGAACTCTCCGACGTATTCGTCTTCAGGCCGAAGGACAATGTCCTCCGGCGAGCCGATCTGGGCCACCTTGCCATCCTGCATGATGGTGATGCGGTCCCCTAGTTTCAGGGCTTCGTTGAGGTCGTGGGTGATAAAGACGATGGTCTTGTGCAGCTCCTCTTGCAAGCGCAGCAGCTCGTCTTGCATTTGGCGGCGGATCAGGGGGTCGAGGCCGCTGAAGGGTTCGTCCATCAACAGGATGTCGGTGTCCACCGCCAGGGCTCGGGCCAGTCCCACTCGCTGCTGCATACCGCCCGACAGTTGCTGGGGATAGGCATCCTCCCACCCGGAGAGTCCGACGAGGTCGATCACCTCGCGGGTGCGGGCGTAGCGCGCCGTCTTGTCGAGCCCTTGCACCTCCAGGCCCCAAGCAGCATTGTCCAGGACCGAGCGGTGCGGCATCAGGCCGTAGTGTTGAAAGACCATCGCGATCTTTTGCCGGCGGAACTCAGTCAACGCTTGGTCGCTCATGCCGGTGATGTCTTCTCCGTCAATGGAGATCTCCCCGGCGGTCGGTTCGATCAAGCGGATAAGGCACCGGACCATGGTCGACTTGCCGCTTCCGGACAAGCCCATAATGACAAAGGTCTCGCTCGGCTGCACTTCGAAGTTGACGTCTTGAAGGGCGACTACAAGGCCCAGCTCATCGAGGACGTCGCGCTTGTCTTTGTCGGAGTACCCCGCCGTCAGCGCCCGTTCGGGCCTGTTGCCAAAGACCTTCCACACCGACTTGACGCTGATGGTGGGCGATTCTCCGGCGTCGGTGCGCGAGTTTGCCTCGCGGGAAGGGCTGCCAGGATTCTCCGGCGCGGCGCTGGCTTCCGGCTCGGTCTGCTGTGCGTTTGCCATCTCGTCTCTCTTGCTCGCCACCGGCCCGCCGGGCGCGCAACCTCAACGAGGAATACGCAAAGCCACCGAGCCCGTGACGCACCCCAAAACCTAAGGGACTCGCGAGGCCTCTCCTAGCAAGCCTCTCACGGGCGTGGCGCTACCCTAACCACATTGGCCAATTCCGTCAAATTGAACGCGGCCAACCCGGGCCGCGGCCGTCCTAGCGGAACTTCTCGTCTCGCCACCTGACCGCCTCACGCGGCCCGTCCTCGAGCAATCGCCGCTTCCATTCGGCGGCGGCGCGACCGGAATAGGCAAAGCGGTCGGCTTGGCGGGCGAGCGTCTGCATCTGCTCTCGGCCCATCAGCTCGAGGGCCTTGTTGCACAGCGCCTTGTTCACCGCCTGGAGCTCGTGGGGCACCAGGGCCATGCGCCGCGCGAGCTCGTGGGTCTCCGCCGCCAAATCGTCCACGCCCACCGCTTTCGCCACAAGACCGATGCGCTCCGCCGTGGCCCCGTCGATCTGGTCGCCGGTAAGCATGATGATCTTGGCCCACTGCGGCCCGACGAGGTAGTTCCACATGTAGGTCTGGATCGAGCCCTGCGTCCGCACCGGCGGATAGCCGACCTTCGCGTCGGAGGCGGCGAAGACGACGTCGCAGCTGAAGGCGAGCTCCATGCCGCCCCCCAAGCAGTGACCATGCACCTGCGCGATGGTGGGCTTCGAGACGTTCCACACCTTGGCCCAGGGGTCCTCGACCTTCTGCAACGAGTTGAGCAGGTCGAGCGGCGTGGTGTCGCCGGCGTCGACCCCGCGCTGCGCGTCGGCGAGGTCGCTGAAGTCGTGGCCCGCACAGAAGGACGGCCCGGCGCCGTCGATGACGATGGCGCCGACGCCGTCGTCGGTCTCAGCCTCGTCGATCGCGTCGAACAGCTCCCCCTTCAGTTGTTCGCTCAGGGCGTTGCGCACCTCGGGCCGGTTGAGCGTGACGCGCCGCACGCGGTCGCGGGTCTCCGTCAGGATCGTCTCGTAGGGCATTGCTGCCTCCTCTCGCCTCTCGGGCAAAAAAAGCCCCCGGCGCTCGCCGGGGGCCTCAGAAGCGCTAGGCGAGATCGTACACGGCGACGGCGTTGTCGCAGGTGATCGCCTTCTTCTCGTCGGCGGGCACGTTGACGAACATCTCCTCCATCAGCTGCCGGTCGTTCGGCCAGTCGCAGCGGTGGTGGGGGTAGTCCGTCGACCACATCATGTTCTTGATGCCGATGGCGTGCCGGTTGCGGACCGCGAAGTGCTCCCGGATGAAGGTCACCATCCAGTTGCGGTGGAAATACTCGCTGGGCAGCAGCTTCAGGCCCGTCTTGGTCCACTTGCGGTTGCGGAAGTAGTGATCGTCCATGTGCTCCAGGAAGGCGGGCACCCACCCCGCGCCGACCTCGACGCCGGCCATCCTGAGGCCCGGGAAACGGTCGAAGGTCTCGGAGAGGATCAGGTCGGCCATGGGCTGCGAGATCTGGGCGATGCCGCCGCCCATCTGGGCGAGGCCGGCGGGCTTGCCCGCCGATGCGGCGGTCGCCTTGGCGGAGCCCTTGACCCGCGCGCCGGTATGGATGCCCGCGTGCAGGTGGACGATCATGTTCTCGGCCTCGGCTGCCTCCCAGAAGGGATCGTCGGCCACTGAGACGTTCTCGTTACCCGAGGGCCACGTCGAGCAGATGACCCCCTTGAAGCCGTGCGCCTTGGCTTGCTTCAGCGCCGCGATATTGTTCTCCACCCCAAGGTTCGGCATCTGCGCGATGCCGATCAACCGGCCGTGGTCGGCGGCGCAGAAGTCGTCGTAGAGCCAGGTGTTGTACGCCTCGACGCCCGCCTGGTGAAAGCCGTCGTCTTCGTTGAGCATGAAGTAGCGGATGGTGCGCTGGGGCGGGAAGAGGACCTCGGCGTCGACGCCGCCCACGTCCTGCTCGTTGAGGCGGTCTTTGCCGACGTAGCAGCCGGGATTGATCTGGTCGTACTTGACCCCGTGCCAGCCGTTGTCGTCATAGCTCTTGCCGGCCCACATCGTGACGTTGCCGATGCCCGCCGGCGGCGTTCCCGGCTCGTACTGCCAGCCGTCGCCCCCCAGCGGGTCCTTCACCAGTTTCGGCGCGCGGTCCTGGTACTTCTTGGGCAAGAACCGCTCCCACATGTCGGGCGCCTCGACGACGTGCCCGTCCGCACTGATGACGTGATACTCCCTCGCCATGGTCTCCTCCTCTGTTACTGGAGCCGCGCGGCGCCTCACGCGCCGGACGCCGCTAAGGTATGCAGCCCCGCCTGCGGTGTCAAATGACCCTCGGTCCACCTTCGGCCTTGCCCCGTAGCGTATAAAGGAAGCGCGCCAAGCGCGCCGGGAGGCGATAGATGATCCAGGCCCACGACCACACCAGCATGACCGTCGGCGACATGGACGTGATGCTCGCCTTCTACCGCTACCACTTCAACATGACGGTGCTGAAGCTCATCGAAAACAAGAACGACGACGAGCGCGCGCAGGGCTCCGGTTTCGAAGGACTGCACATGAAGATCGCGCACCTCAAGCTCGGCGACTTCGTCCTCGAAATGGTCGAGTACGTCAACAGGAAGGGCGCCAAGCTCGACATGCGGCCTACGAACATCGGCTCGCATCACATGGGTTTCGTCTGCGACGACATCCACGCCACCTACGACGCGATGGTCGAGAAGGGCGTCCGGTTCAAGTCGCCGCCCTACGGTTGGGGCGGCAACTCGGCGACGAACTGCTACGGCGTCGATCCCGAGGGGAACCGCTTCGAGCTCATGAGCCGCGGCACGCCGCGCTAGCGGAGGGCGGGGAGCACCTCTTCCGACAGGCGGCGCATGAAGGCCATCCTGTCGGGCACGAGTTGGGTGAGGATGAGGTTGGTCGCGCCGGCGGCGGCGATCTCACGGAAGCGCTCGATCATGCGCTCCGGCGGGCCGCAGACGCTGAAGCGCCGTCCCAGGAATTCGTAGAGGTCGTACTTCTCCACGAGCGCGCCGTTGTGGGTGCCCATCTTGGCGTGCTCGCTGGAATCGTATTCCCGCACCAACCCAAGCACCCGCTCGCGCAGTTCCTCGGGCACGAACTTGCCTTCGAGGCCGTTGCGGAACGTCTTGTTGCCCCCGGCCAGCGTCCAACCCAGATCGCGCCACGCGGCCTCCTCCGACGACGCGAAGAACGGCTTCACCATCCACCACAGCTCGATCTCGTCCGGGTCGCGTCCGGCCGCCTCGGCGCCGGCCCGGACCCGCGCGATGCTGTCCTGGATGACCTCCGGGGTTATCCCGTTGCCGACGATCACGCCGTCGGCGATGCGCCCGGCGAGGTCGAGCATACGCGGCCCCTCGGCGGAGAGCCAGAGCGGCACGGGATCCGTGTCCCACTTCATGCTCATACGCTGGCCGTTCCAGTCGGCCTCGCCGCCGGCGCAGAGCGTCTTGAACGCCCGGCAGTAGTCCGCGAGCTCATCGACGGTCGCGGCGCGCGTCCCGATGTTGCGCAGGGCGCTGTCGCCCGTGCCGACACCGAAGAAGGCGCGTCCGCCGGACACCTGCTGCACGCTGGCCATGCCGCCGGCGGCGACGGCGGGGTGGCGCGTCGTGGGGTTCGTCACCATGGGCCCGATGCGGGCGCGCTCGGTGTGCTCCGCAGCCAGGGTCAACGCGACGTAGAGGTCGCCCCACAGGTTCTGCGAGTCGCCGTAGCCGATGGCGTCGAAGCCGAAGTTGTCGGCGGCGCGCACCCACTCCACGAACTCGCCGAAGTCCTCGGCGTAGCACACCGTGGCGAACTTCATCGGCGGCACGGCGGCAGGTTGGCCCGGCATGGGCGCTAGGCGAGGTGCTTGAAGCGCTGGAGAAGCTGGCGCGCCATGACGGTGCGCTGGATCTCGTTCGTGCCCTCGCCGATGATCATCAATGGGGCATCGCGGAAGTAGCGCTCAACGCCGCCCTCCTTGATGTAGCCGACGCCGCCGTGGACACGGAGCGTCTCCAGCGCGACTTCCATCGCGGTCTCGCTGGCGAAGAGCTTGGCCGCGCCCGCTTCGAGGTCGCAGCGCTCGCCGGCATCCTTTTTGGCGGCGGCCTGCTCGACGAGAAGCCGTGAGGCTTCGATCTTGGTATACATGTCGGCGAGCTTGATTTGGATCGCCTGATGGTGCGCTATGGGGACGCCGAAGGTGTGGCGCTGCTGGGCGTAGGCCATCGCCTTCTCGAAGGCGGCGCGCGCGACGCCCACGCCGCGGGCGGCCACGTTGATCCGGCCCAGCTCAAGGCCGGTCATCATCTGCTTGAAGCCCTGGCCCTCCTGCCTGCCAATCAAGTTGCCCGCCGGCACATGGAAGTCGTCGAAGATGAGCTCGGTGGTGTCGATCCCCCGGTAGCCGAGTTTCTCCAGATGCCGTCCGTGCGTGAAGCCGGGGCCGCCCTTCTGCATGATGAAGCAACTGATCCCTTTGTAGGCGGGCTGGACCTCTCTGTCCGTTTTGGCCAACACGGCGAAGGTGTCGCCGTGCTCGCCGTTGGTGATCAGCATCTTGGTGCCGTTGACGACGTAGTCGTCGCCGTCGCGCACCGCCGACGTCTGGATCGCGGCCACGTCGGAGCCGCAGTTGGGCTCGGTGAGGGCGATGCCGCCGCGGAACTCGGCGGTCGCCATCTTGGGGAGGAAGCGGCTCTTCTGCTCCTCATCGCCGAACAGCTCGACGATGTGCGCCATGATCAGGTGGGAGTTGATGATGCCCGCCACACTCATCCACCCGGCGGTGATCTCCTCGATGACCTTGGCATAAGTGAAGGAGTTCAGGCCCATGCCACCGTACTCCTCGCCGATGGTGCAGCCGAAGAGCCCGAGCCCCTTCATCTTCTCCACGATCTCGAAGGGGTAGGCGTCGGCGAGTTCCATCTCGGAGGCCACGGGTTCGATGTCGCGCTTCACGAAGTCGCGCACCATCGTCACGACCTGTTTTTCTTCGTCCGTCATCACTTTCGTCGTCATGCAGAGGCCTCCCAGAGTTTGCGCGCGCCGTCAAGGAAGGAGCGCGGGCGTCAATGGTACCAGTGGCGCTTTCCGAAACGCAACGGAAAGCGATGGCGTCGCTAGTTGAAGGGCAGGGCGGCGACCTCGACCTCGACACCTTCGTCGGTGACGAGGCGGGCGCCGGGGTC
>DAOUKZ010000122.1:0-8056 GCA_034420775.1 Dehalococcoidia bacterium | reverse complement strand
GGAGAGGCCCATGACGCCGCCGCTGGAAAAGGCGACGCGGAGTCCGTGGTTAAGTCCCTTCTGTGCCGCGGCCGTGGTGCGGACGTTGGAACGCACCGCGACGTTCATGCCGACGATCCCGGTGAGGCCCGAGGCGAAGGCGCCGGTGAGGTAGGCCAGCGCGGTTGCCGGGATGTCGCGGCTGGTGACGCGGCTCACGTTATCCAGCTTGTCCAGCACGTCGGCGTCGACGAAGACCCACAGCACGACGAAGATGACGACGACGAAGCCGACGAGCGTCATGTACTCGCGCTTGAGGAAGGCCTCGGCCCCCTCGCGGATCATGCGGGCGATGTTCTGCATCGTCTCGTTGCCCGGGCTCTGGCGCATCACGAAGGCAATGAGCCAGAGTCCGAAGACGATAGCGGCGCCGCCGGCGATGAGGGCGATGACCAGTGAAGCTACTGACTGGCCGCCATCTTCCATAAGAGACTTCCTTTCCGGTTCCTGAAACAGGATTCCGTCTATTCCAACGGAAAAGTCTACCGGTGCGGGCGGGGTGCGTCAACGAATATGTCAACCGATACGGTCTGCTATGCTCCCGTCCAATCCCGGCCGCCGCCATGCCACCGCAAGACGACTCCCCGCAAGAAGCCGGACGCATCCCACCGCTGGCCTCGATGGGCTTCCGGGACTTCCGCTTGCTTTGGACGGCAAGCGTCTTCGCCGCCACCGGGCGGGAGATGCGGCAGGTCGTCAACTACTACTTCGTGTACGAGTTGTCGGGCTCCGCGATTCAGCTTGGCCTGACGGGTCTCTTCCAGGCGCTGCCGATCATGGCCTTCGGGCTGTTCGGCGGGGCCTTGGCCGACATCGTCGACCGCCGGCGGCTGTTGTTGGCAACCCAGCTCTTGGGCATGGCGCCCGCCGTGGCATTGGGTCTGCTGACCTTCACCGGCCAAATCGAGGTCTGGCACATCTTCGCGATGACGATGGTGACGTCCACGACGCAGACGCTCGAAGCGCCGGGCCGCCTCGCCTACCTGCCCAAGGTCGTCCCACGGAGCCACCTGCTCAACGCGGTCGCTCTGGAATCCCTGGTGATGCAGACCGCGTTCTTCGTCGGCCCGCTGCTGTTGGCGACGGTCGCCGTCGTCGGCGTCGACGGCGCTTACGCGCTCAACGCGGCCCTCTTCATACCCGGCATCCTGTCGGTGCTTGCATTGAAGACGTCGGGCAAACCAGAAGGGCCGGCGCCCTCCCGCTCGTTCGCCATGGTGCGGGAAGGGCTGCGCTTCATCATGAAGGAACGTGTCCTTCAGGCGATGCTGGCCATCGACTTCGGCGTCGTGCTGGTGGGCTTCTTCCGCCCGATGCTGACGATCCTGGCGGACAAGGTATACGGCGTGGGAGAGGTGGGCCTGGCCTTCCTCAACGCGGCGCCGGCGGTGGGTTCGATCGCGGCGGTGGTGACCATCCTTCTGCTGGGCCGGATTCGGCGGCAGGGGGCGTTGTTCGTCATCGCGGTAGCGCTCTACGGGGCAAGCCTGGTGCTGCTGGGACTGTCGCCGTGGTTCTGGTTGGGTCTCATCGCCGCAGCAGGACTCGGCTACACCGATTCAATCAGCGTCGCGATCCGGAACAACGTCACGCAGTTGGTTTCACCGGACAACATGCGCGGACGCGCCACGGGGTTCATGGTCATGGCGGCGACGTTGGGAAACGCGCTGGGCTCGATTGAGGCGGGGCTCCTCGCCGCCGCGATTGGGGTCGGAAGCGCGTTGACGTTCGGCGGGCTCGGTGCGATCGGGTTTGTCTTCGCGGCCGCCGCGGTGGGTTGGCGCGAGCTCTGGCGCCACCGGGCCTAGGTTCCGGTCATCGCGGCCCGTGCCGCCGCCTTCATGACGTCGATGGGGGCCTTGCGCCCGACCCACATCTCGAAGGCCTCGGCGCCCTGGTAGATGAGCATCGGCAGGCCGGCGAGGGTGCGCGCGCCCGCCGCCTCGGCGGCCTCGAGCAGCGGTGTGGCCCCAGGGTTATAGACCAGGTCGACGACCAGGGCCGCAGGCGGAATGATCTCCGCCGGCAAGGGTGACTCCCCTTCCGCACCGCCGTGGCTCATCCCCATCGTCGTCGCGTTGACGATGAGGCGGCTTTCGGCGGGGACCTCGCCCCAGGGAACAGTCTCGACGGAGGCGTCGGTCAGCTCCGCTCGGACCGCTTCGGCCAAGGCATCGGCGCGCTCGGCGGTGCGGTTGGCGATGAAGATCAGGGCGGCGCCCGCCTCGGCGAGGGCGAAGGCTACGGCCCGCGCGGCGCCGCCGGCGCCGAGGACGAGCGCCGGCCGGCTCGCGGGGTCGAAATCGCCGTCCTCGCGCACGGCACGGAGGAAGCCGGGGGCGTCGGTGTTGTAGCCGGTGAGGCGGCCCCCAATGTTGACGACGGTGTTGACCGCGCCGATGCGGCGGGCCGTCTCGTCGAGGTCGTCCACGAAGCGGAAGGCGAATTCCTTATAAGGAACGGTGACGTTGGCGCCCAGGACGTCCTTGGGCCGGAGGCCGCCGAAGCGCCACTCGGCGCGCTCGGGGGGCGTCTCCCACCGCTCGTATGCCATCTTGAGGCCATAGTGGTCGAGCGCCGCTTGCTGAAAGGCGGGGGAGACCGAATGGCCCAGCGGGTAACCGATGACGCCCATCCTGCGGAGGGGCGCGCCGCGTTCGGGTTGGCTCATGACTCCATCTTAACCCCTTCTGAAGTCGCCGCCGTTGTTGGGCCCCGAGGCGTCCGGTATCATAGCGCCGCACTTCGTCAGGGGAGGTCGCCTTGGAGCAACGACGGTTGGGAACGAGCGGGTTCACCGTGCCGCTCTTGGGGCTTGGCACGAACAACTTCGGCGGGCGTTCCGACGAGGCGGCGTCGCGGCGGGTGATCGACGCCTCCATCGACGTCGGCGCGAACTTCTTCGACACCGCCAACATCTACACCGGCACCAACTCGGAGACGATCATCGGGAAGGCACTCAAGGGGCGGCGGGACAAGGTGATCCTGACCACCAAGTTCGGCCTGTCTATGGGGTCGGGGCCGAACATGCAGGGCGGCTCGCGGGGGCACATCCTCAGCCAGCTCGAAGGAAGCCTGCGGCGCCTGCAGACGGACTATCTCGATCTTTACCAGATGCATACGGTCGACCGATCGACGCCCATTGAGGAGACGCTGCGCACCCTCGACGACCTGGTGCGGTCGGGGAAGGTGCGCTACATCGGCTGCTCGAACTTCGACGGCTGGCACCTCGTCGAAGCGCTGCAGACCTCGCGGGCGCTGAACCTCAACGCGTTCGTCTCGGTGCAGCCCTACTACAACCTGCTCAAGCGCGGGATAGAACGGGAGCTGGCGCCCGCCTGCGAGGCATACGACATCGGCATCATCCCCTACTTCCCGCTGGAGTCGGGTTTCTTGACCGGCAAGTACCGACCGGGCGAGGGCGCGCCGGAGGGGACGCGCTTGGCCAAGGCGCCGATGTACCAGGCGCATCTGAACGAGGGCAACTTCGCGATCCTGGCCGGTCTGGAGTCCTTCGCCGCCGAGCGGGGCCACACCGTCGGTGAGCTGGCCATGGCGTGGCTCGCCGCGAGGCCGCAGGTGTGCAGCATCATCTCGGGTGCGTCGACGCCGGAGCAGGTGGAGGCGAACGCCAAAGGCCTCGAGTGGGAGCTGACCGCCGAGGACTTAGAGGAGATCGACAAGATCGTCCCCGCCCCCGCGTAGGCGTCTAGCGCCGGCGGCTTTCCAGGTACGCCTGCAGCAGGACCGCGGCGGCGGCTGAGTCCCGCTCGGCGCGGCGCTTGGACGCCGATGCGCCGGCCTCCATCATGCGGCGCTCCGCCTCGACGGTGGTGAGGCGTTCGTCGAGCGTCTCCACCGGCAGCGGGGACATCGCGGCGAGGTCGTCGACGAAACGCTGCACGGCCCGGGCCTGCATCCGCGCGGCCCCGTCCATCGACACGGGCATCCCCACCAGGATGCGCTCGGCCTCGTGTTCCTGGGCGAGCGCGATCAACCGCTCATAGTCGCGGGCGCCGCCGCCACGCTCGACCACGGTGAGCGGGGTGGCGATCACTCCGAGAGGGTCGCTGATGGCAGCTCCGATCCTTCGTTCGCCGACGTCGAGGGCCAAGACGCGCATGGCGTCAGTGTACATCGCCGGGCCCCGGAGCATGGGTTGGAAGCGGGCCCCAACGGGTTGACACCGGAAAGGAGCGGCGGGTATGTTAGCCGACGTTGTCCGGCGGCCGGTGAGGCCGTGGCCCCGGACTCCGCGACACATGGCGGACGAGATCCTGATCGAAAAGAGCGGCGGCGTCGCCACCGTTACGCTCAATCGTCCCGACCGGCTGAACGCTCTCAACCGCCGTCTCCTTGGCGAACTCATCCCGCCGATCTGGGGCGAGCTCGACGCCGACCCGGACGTCCGCGCGGTAATCCTGACGGGAGCGGGCGATCGGGCCTTCTGCTCGGGGCTCGACGTGAAGGAGCAGGCGAAAGGCCCGCCGCCCGAGGGGGAACGGCGTCCCCGGAGCGGCGCGCTCAGTCCCCGCGAGGCCCGGTTCAGCAAGCCCCTCATCACGGCGGTGAACGGTCTGGTAAGCGGCGTGGGGCTCGCTTTCGTCTCCGACGCCGACATCGCCATCGCGGCGGATCACGCCTACTTCTTCAACCCGGGCGTGACCATCGGACAGCTCGCGGTCTACGCGCCGCTGACCTGGAGCCGGTGGGTGCCCTTTCAGTCGCTCATGCGTATGCTGCTGGTGGGGAACAAGGAGCGCATCTACGCACAGCAGGCGAAGGAGTTGGGCATTGTCACCGAGGTGCTGCCCGCGGCGGAGCTCATGCCCCGGGCGCGGGATCTGGCGGAGATGATCGCCCACAACTCGCCCCGGGCGGTGCGCGACGTCAAGCGCATTATGTGGAACTCGTTGGACCACGGCCTGGAAGCGGCCTTCGCCGACGCGAGGAAGATCATGGACGCCTTCGCGGGGCACCCCGATTCCTACGAGGGCTCCAGGGCACTAGTGGAGAAGCGGACGCCGAACTGGGCCCCGCTAGATTGACCCAAACCGAAGTCGACGACAAGAACAAGCTAGAAGCGAGCAACCAACAGGAGGTTCATCATGGGCGTAGTAAACGGCAAGGCGGCGGTGGTCACGGGCGCGGGACGCGGCATCGGCGCGGGTCATGCGAAGTGGCTGGCGAAGGAAGGCGCCTCGGTCGTGGTCAACGACATTGACCTGGAAGAGGCGCAGAAGACCGTCGACATCATCAACAAGGAAATCGGCACGGCGGTCGTGAACAACGACCCCATCGACACGACCGAGGGGGCGAAGAAGATCGTCGACCAGTGCGTGTCCGAGTTCGGGAAGATCGACGCGATGGTGGCAAACGCCGGCATCCTGCGCGACCGGACGTTCCTGAATATGTCGGAACAGGAGATGCGGGACATCTTCGACGTGCACATTCTTGGCACGTTTCACACCTGCCAGGCGGCGGCTCGCCAGATGCGGGAGCAGGGACACGGCGGCGTGCTGATCACGACGACGTCGGGGGCGCATTACGGCAACTTCGGCCAAGCGAACTACAGCGGGGCGAAGGGCTGGATCGCGTCGATGACGTACACGATGGCGATGGAACTGGCGCGCTACGGAATCCGCGCCATCGCCGTGTCGCCCTCGGGGAGCACCCGGATGTCGGCGACCGCGCTCGGGCCGGGCGGCGTGCCGTCTCCGGGCGGGGCCAACTTCACCGACCCCGAGCTGAACGGGATGCAGGTGGCCTGGCTCTGCAGCGACGAGGCGAGCTGGATCACCGGGCAGGTCTTCGGCACGGGCAGCGACCGGTTCTTCATCATGCAGCAGCCGATGTACACCTACGGCATCGTGAAGCCCGGCGGCGTCCAGGTGGCCGACCTGCAGCAGCATGCCGAACGGTTCTTCAAAGGCAAGCTGGAGAACTTCGGCCTGCCCAAGCAGCCCTACGCCTACTACGACGGCGTGAAGGTGCAGCCCCCGCGCAAGAAGTAGCGGAGGAGATTGAGAGAGGGCGCGCGCCCGCGGCGCGCCCCGGTTACGCAAGGTCTCTCCCACATGGGACGTTTGCAAAGTGGAGCCACGGGCTACGTTGACGTTGGCGCACCCCACACCGCCCCTGCCGTCACCCTTGCCTCTCCCAGCGCGGGAGAGGGGTCAGACCGCCCCGCTCCACCCGTTTTCCGGCTCGCCGGCGGGTTACGCAAGGGTCTCCACATGGGAGAGGGGATCAGAGTAAGAGAAAGAGAGCACCGATGAATTTCGTTTGGGAGCAGGAGCTGGTGGACTTCCGGATGGAGGTCCGCGGCTTCATCGAGGAGAACTGGGAAGACGACGGCGGCCTCGGCGAGGGCGGCAGTCTCTGGGCCACGCCCAGACACCGCGACTTCATCAAGAAGATGTCGCAGCGGGGCTGGGTCGGCATTTCCTGGCCGGAGAAGTACGGCGGCGGCGGCAAGCCCCAGATCTACCAGTGGGTCCTGATGGAGGAGCTCTCCTACGCGGGGGCACCGCACACCGGCTCGGGCGTCGGCACCGTCGGCCAGACCCTCATGCGCCACGGCAGCGACAAGCAGAAGGACTACTTCCTGCCCAAGATCGTGGCGGGCGAGCTCGACTTCGCGCTCGGTTACTCGGAGCCGAACGCCGGCACGGACCTGGCGAGCCTCGAGGTCCGCGCCGACCGCGACGGCGACGACTACGTCATCAACGGGACGAAGATCTGGATCAGTGCGGCCCGCTACGCCGACTACATCTGGCTGGCGACGCGCACCGATCAGAACGCGCCGAAGCACAAGGGCATCAGCGTCTTCCTCGTGCCTCTGAAGCGGCCCGACATTCAGATCACGCCGATCGCCAAGCTCGCCGACATCGCCAACAACATGGTCTTCTTCGACAACGTCCGGGTGCCGCGCATCGCCCTGGTCGGGGAGGAGAACCGCGGCTGGTACTACCTCGCCGAGGCGCTGGACTACGAGCGCATCCACCTCTTCCCTTTCGGTCCGGTGCAGCAGGGAATGGACAGGGTCCTGGCGGCGGCCAAGGCGGCTCCTCCGGCCCTCAAACACACGCCCTATTGGAAGGTGCTCCGCCACAAGGTGGCCGAGATGGCGATCGAGCTCTCGGTGCTCTACAAGCTCACCCTGCGGGTGCTCGACGTAGAGCAGCGGCAGCTCGTCGCCAACGTGGAGGCGTCGGAGAACAAGCTGTTCGGCACGGAGCTTCAGCGCAAGATGGCGGTGACGGCGAGCGAGGTGCTGAGCCTCTACAGCCAGGTGCGGAACGACCTCAATCACCCGGATATCGTCAACGGCGTCTCGAAGTCCTACGAAGGGACGCTCATCTCTCTGGTTGCCGGTGGCAGCAACGAGATCAACCGCTCCGTGATCGCCACGCGGGGGCTCGGTCTGCCGCGCTAGCGCAACCCCCCGCACACCCAGGTAGTGTCTCAGTTTGAAAGCAGTTCAACGATGTCCCGCATGGTCATGGGCCGGTCGGCCAAACCTGCGGCCATCGCGGGAGTCTTGCCGAGCGTCTTGTGGACGCGGCAGAAGTTGTAGTGCGTGAAGTAGAGCGCCAGGGCGTCGCAGTGGCCCTTGATGCGCTTGCTAAACGCGTTGGTGAGCCGCGTGAAGCGCCGCATCGACATGCGCATCGTAAGGTTGTGGCGCTCGACGTGCGAGGTCGTAATGCTCGCGGGGTCGGGCATGCCCATGATGGGCTGTTTCCGCGCCCCGATGCACACCGGCGGGCTGTAGCGCCGCTCGCCGTCAGGAGAAGGCCCGTAGAGCTTCACGAGCTGGGCGTAGTCCACGTCGGCACCGAAGGCGTCCTCGATGGCCTCTAGGTAGGCCCTGTGGCCGTCCGTCGTGAGCTGCACGCGGTTGGCGAGTCTGGCGCGGAGGTCGTCCATGAAGTCGAGGGCGTAGCCGGAATCGCGCCCGCCCACGAGCCAGGACACGATCAACTTGGTGTCCTGGTCTAGGGCCGTCCACGTC
>DAOUKZ010000121.1:0-2837 GCA_034420775.1 Dehalococcoidia bacterium | reverse complement strand
CCGGTCACGGCGACGTACACCACACCGGTGCGGCGCGATCCGTTCGCCGTCGATCTCGCCGAGAAGGTCGCGCTGCTGACGCGAGCGTCGGAGGAGATGCGCCGCGTCAAGGGAATCGCGGTCGCGACGGCGTCGACAGAGATCGGGCGCATCCGGAAGCTCTTCGCCAGCACCGAGGGGAGCTTCATCGAGCAAGAGCTCGTCGAGACCGGCTGCTTAATGGAGGCCACCGCCGTCGGCGGCGGCGAGGTGCAGAACCGGAGCTACCCGAATAGCGTGGGGCGGCACATGGGGACCGAGGGCTGGGAGCTCGTCGAACGCTTCGACCTGCCGGGCAACGCGGGTCGCATCGCCGAAGAGGCCGCGGCGCTGCTCCATGCCGATCAGTGCCCCTCCGGCGAGATGACGGTGATCCTGGACGGCTCGCAGACGGGGCTGCAGGTCCACGAGTCGTGCGGCCATCCCATCGAGCTCGACCGCGTCTTCGGGACGGAGGCGGCCTTCGCCGGCACGAGCTTCCTGACCACCGACAAGCTGGGCACGTTCCGCTACGGCTCGGACGCGGTCAACATCACCATCGACGCCACCATTCCCGGCGGGCTAGGCACCTTCGGCTACGACGACGAGGGCATTCCCGCTCAGCGGGCCGTCGTCGTCGACCACGGCGTCTTCGTTGGCTATCTGACCTCGCGGGAGACGGCTGCCACGCTCGGCGGCCGGAGCAACGGGGCGGCTCGCGCCAGCGGCTGGAACCGCATCCCGCTCATCCGGATGACCAACGTGAACCTGGAGCCGGGCGAGTGGTCCCTCGATGATCTGATCGCCGACACCGACGACGGGGTCTACATGCAGACGAACCGGAGTTGGAGCATCGACGATAAGCGGCTCAACTTCCAGTTCGGGACGGAGATCGCCTGGGAGATCAAGGGCGGCAAGCTGGGCCGGATGCTGAAGAATCCCACCTACACCGGCACGACGCCGCAGTTCTGGGGGTCGTGCGACGCGGTCTGCGGCGGGGATTCGTGGATGGTGTGGGGCGTGCCGAACTGCGGCAAGGGCCAGCCCGAGCAGGTCGGGCACGTGGGTCACGGCGCGGCGCCCGCGCGCTTCCGCAACGTGCGCGTCGGCCTCATGTAGCAGGGCGCTGCACCTCAGGGACGGGGAAGGAGCAGGGCCCTTCTGGCGCTCGCGCGCCTGGCGGCGCGCGCCCTCTCTCAATCTCCCCCAGGAGGGGGAGAGGTTTAAGGCAGCCGCACCAATACCCCCGCCGGGGCCGCGGTAGGTTTTGCAAGTTCTCCAGCGGGTGGGGGTGGGGGCCGCGAGGCCTAGGAGCCGTCCTTGTCGCCGTCGGCCGCGCCGGGGAACATCCCGCGCACCGACGCCAGGAGGTTGGTGAACTCCATGGGGAAGACGAACTTCGTCGAGGGGCTGTCGCCGAGGCTCTTGAGGGTCTCCAGGTACTGAAGCCCCATGGTCTTGCCGTCGACGGTCTTGGCCACGTTGAAGATGCGGTCCAGCGCCTGAGCGAAACCGTCGGCTTCTAGGACCTGGGCCTGCTGGTGGGCCTCGGCGCGGAGGATTTGGGCCTGGCGGTCGCCCTCGGCGCGGAGGATCTGGGCCTGCTTATCACCCTCGGCGACGGTGACGGCGGCGACGCGCGAGCCTTCGGCCTCGATGACGGCGGCGCGGCGCTCGCGTTCCGCCGACATCTGCCGGTTCATCGCCGCCTGAATGTCGCGCGGCGGGGTGATCTCCCGGATTTCCACCGAGGTCACCTTGACGCCCCAGCGCACGGTGATCTCGTCGAGCTTGACGCGCAGGGTGTCGTTGATCTGCTCGCGCTTGGCGAGCACGTCGTCGAGGGCGATGTCGCCGATGACGGCGCGAAGGGTCGTGATCGCCACGCCCTGTACCGCGCCGATGAAGTCCTGGACTTCAATCACCGACTTCTGGGGCTCGCCTTCGATCACGCGGAGATAGATGAGAAAGTCGATGTCGATGGGGGCGTTGTCGCGGGTGATGGCGGTCTGGCTGGGGATGGTGATGAACCGTTCGCGAAGGTCCACCTTGCGGGTCCCCCCGTTGATGAACGGCCAGAGCCAGCGAATCCCTGGATGGCGGATCTCGATGAACTTTCCAAACCGCAGTACGACCATTCGCTCCCACTGGCGTACCACGTTAATTCCGGGGGCCATGCCGTGCTCCTTCCTGAAAATACCAAGCCGGCGGCACATTGCCCCGGCGCTCGATGTTTCGGATGCTCTCCGGCGCTAGCTTACGTTGCCGCTCTCCGAAGCGTCAATGTATGGGCCGCCTTGGCGCCGGGCCGTCGTCCCCTGATTGGTCGCCGGATTCGCCGCCCTCTGGCAGGCTGTGCCGTCCGCCTTCAGGCAGGAGGCGGGTGCGCTTCTTCACCCGGAGCGTCAGGCCGTCGAGCTCTTCGACCTCGACGAATTCGCCGGCGGGCACGAAGGCGCCGTTGACCTCCTCGGCTGTCCAGAGCTGGCCGTCGACGAGGACGGAGCCGGTGGGCGTGAGGTCGCGGCGGACACGGCCCGTCTTGCCCAAAACGGCGGGCTGCTCGGCGACGGGCGTAGACCCTCGCAGGCCCAGCCAGGTGAGCAGGGCGAAAGCGCCGCCGAAGCCGCCCGCAAGCCCGCCAACGAGCCAGGGGCTTGGGTTGAAGTCGGGCCCCGCGAAGGAGGGCGGGTCCGCCGCCCACGGTTCCAGCAGGAAGATCGTGCCGAAGACGAACGCCACGATAGCCCCCGCGCCGAAGATGCCGACGCCCGCAATCTGCAATTCGACGTAGAGCAGGACAAGGGAGAACAGAATCA
>DAOUKZ010000120.1:0-10709 GCA_034420775.1 Dehalococcoidia bacterium | reverse complement strand
TGCTGTTCCTGGACACGCCGTCGCGGCCTTCCCAGCTACGGCTGTGGAAACGCCCTTCCACATAGAGCTTGCTGCCCTTGGTCACGTACTGGCTCACCCGTTCGCCCAAGCGGCCGAATGCCGTGACGTTGAACCAGTCGGTCTCTTCCCGCCGCTCGCCGGCGGCGGTGGTGTACCTGCGGTTGGTGGCGATGGAAAACTCAGTAAGGGCGGCGCCGCTCGGCGTGTAGCGCATCTCCGGATCGCGCCCCACGTTGCCAATAACCATGATTTTGTTGAACATGCTCTCTCCGAAACGTTCTACTTGCGGACGATGGCCGTGTCTTCGGCCTTGACGATGAGGTGGCGGATGACCTCTTCCGTCAGCTTGAGGTTCGACTCCACTTCCGCGATGGCCTCGGGGCCGCTGCTGAAGTCGATCTGGACGTATGTGGCCTCTTCGAAGTCCTGAATGTAGTAGGCCAGCTTACGCCGGCCCCACGGGTTCACGTTGCCGATGGTGCCGTCGCGGGAGGTGATGAATTGCTTAACCCGGTCGACGACTCCGTCGACCTCATCGTCCGGAACCTGCGGGCTTATCAGGACCACTAGTTCGTAATCGCGCACGCGCTGTTTTCTCCTTCTCTGCCAGGGAAGGCTCCACGAGGACGGCCCTCTCGGAGCGAAGGAATTATAGCACGGGGCTAGGGGGCGGCAAGGAGCCGATGTCACAGTCCGAAACGGCGCTTTGAACCTGTTGGCGCGGGCCGAAGGGCTATGCGGCGTCGTCGATGCCGGGCAGCGGGAAGCTGCCCGCCAGTGCCTGCGCTTCGGCTCGGACCGACGCCAACAGGGCCTCGTCGCCGCGGCCCTTGATCGCCCGCGCGATCAGCTCCGCCGTCTTCCGCATCTCTTCGACGCCGAAACCGCGCGTGGTGACCGCCGGCGTGCCCAAGCGCAGGCCGCTGGTGACGCGGGGCGGCTGAGTGTCGAACGGGATCGCGTTCTTGTTGACGGTGATGTTCACCGATTCCAACAGCGTCTCCGCCTCCTGGCCCGTCACCTCCAGCGGGGTCAAGTCGACGAGCATCAGGTGGTTGTCGGTGCCGCCGCTGACGATGCGGAAGCCGTGCTCTTGCAGTCCCGAGCTCAAGGCCCGGGCGTTGTCGACGACTGCCTGCTGGTAAGCGATGAAGTCGGGGCGCAACGCCTCGCCGAAGGCGACGGCCTTGGCCGCGATGACGTGCATCAAGGGCCCGCCTTGGAGGCGGGGGAAGACAGCCTTGTCGATGGCGCCCTTGTATTGGGAGTTCGTCAGGACCAAGCCGCCCCGCGGGCCGCGCAGCGTCTTGTGGGTGGACGACGTGACGACGTCGGCGTGAGGCGTCGGTGAGGGATGGAGCCCCGCGGCGATGATGCCGGCGGGATGCGCCATGTCCACCATGAGCCGTGCGTCGACCGCGTCGGCGATGGCGCGGAAACGGGCGAAGTCGATGGTGCGGGGATAGGCGGTGGCGCCTGCGACGATGAGCGCGGGCCTGTGCTCCTTGGCGAGGCGCTCGATTTCGTCGTAGTCGAGAAGCTCGGACTCACGGTCCACGCCGTAGGAGGCGAAGTTGTAGAGGACGCCGGAGAAGTTGACGGGACTGCCGTGGGTGAGGTGGCCGCCCTGGTCGAGGCGCATGCCGAGCACGGTGTCGCCGGGCTTGAGCAGGGCGAAGTAGGCCGCCATGTTGGCCTGCGCGCCGCTGTGGGGTTGGACGTTGGCGTGCTCCGCGCCGTAGAGCTCCTTCGCGCGGTCGATGGCGAGCTGCTCGCCGATGTCGACGAACTGGCAGCCGCCGTAGTAGCGCTTCCCGGGATAGCCTTCGGCGTACTTGTTGGTGAGCGGGGAGCCGAGCATCTCCAGAACGGGCCCGCTCGCGTAGTTTTCGGACGCGATGAGGACGATGTTGCCACGCTGCCGGCCAATCTCCCGGTCGAGCGCCTGGGCGATTTCGGGATCGTGTTCCTGCAGCGTCGTGGAGATCAAGTCGTGCCTCTTTCTTGCCGCTTTGGCGTGTGCGGGCCTGACATAGAAAGGCCCCCGCCACGCCGACAGGGGCCCCGCAGCGGCCTGCACCGTTACCATAAAGTCTAGGCCCCGTCCCGAAGGGGTGTCAATCAGAAATCGGCCCCTCGCCGTCGCCGTTTCCCGCGTAGAATATCGGCATGCGCCGCATCGCCATAACCGGGTCGTCGGGGTATCTGGGCTCGCGGCTCGTCGCCCGGCTCGCGGAGCATGGCGACGTCGAGACCGTCGTCGGCGTCGATTTCCGCCCACCGGTCGATCCTCCCGCCAAGCTGCGGTTCTACCAACGGGATGTTGCCACCCCCTTCTCCGAGGTATTCGAGAAGGAGCGCGTGGACGCGGCGGTGCATCTCGCGTTCGTGGTCGGGTCGTCGCGCGACCACCGGCGCGTCCGAGGGGTAGGCCTAGACGGCGCCCACAACTTTCTCGATGGCTGCCGCGCCGCCGGTGTCGAGCAGGCCGTCTACATGAGCAGCTCCACCGCCTACGGCGCGCATCCCGACAACCCCGAGCCGCTGACGGAGGCGTCGCCGCTGCGGCCCAACGACGCCTTCCTCTATTCCCGCTACAAGGCGGCGGCGGACGGGCTCTTCCGGGAGTTTGCCGAGGAGCATCCCGCGACGAACGTCACGGTCTTGCGCGGCTGCCCCGTGATCGGCCCCGGCGGCCATGCCGCGGCCGGCGCCACGATCTTCCAGCGCGTGATGCTTCGTGTCGCCGGCTACGATCCCTTGACGCAGTTCATGCACGAAGACGACCTCATCCGCCTCTTCGTTCATGCGATCGAGCACCGGGCGCGCGGCGTCTTCAACACCGCCGGCAACGGCTTCATCCGCTACTCGCACCTTGCCAAGCTCGCCAACCGGCGGATGGTCGCACTTCCCTACCCACTCATTGCGCCCTTGCTGGAGGCGACGTGGCACGCCCGTCTGCAAGGATCGGGCTCCGCTGTGGGTCTGCGGTACATCATGTACCCGTGGGTCGTCGACAATGCGCGCTTCTGCGAGCAGACGGGCTTCTCCTACCGCTATTCGAGCGAGGAGGCGGTGCGCGCGCTGTTCGAGAGCTAGCGGCCGGTCTCGCAGTCGGAGAAGAAGTCGAGCAGCGCCGCGTTGAAGACGTCGGGCTTTTCAAAGTAAACGGAGTGGCCCGCCCCGGGGACCTCGAGCCAGCGGGCGTGGGGGAACATCTCGTAGCCCATGCGGATGGCGGCGGGCGGCGCGATGCGGTCCTCGGCGCCGGCGATGAAGAGCGCAGGGACGGCGAAGCCGGCGAGGTCGGCGGCGGTGGTGCCGGGGACGTTGTTCTTCCAATAGAAGGTCTTGGGCCGTGGCTTGTTGTAGCCGCGAATGAGCTTGTAGAGGAAGCCGAGGTCGGGGCGCTCCCGCCACGTGTTTTCCGACAGGGCGGCGCGCAGGCGGTCGGCGCCCACGGCTTCACTCGCCTCCCGCCGCGCGATGTCGAGCTCCGGGGAGCGCAGGTTTGACAGCGTGTCGGCGAGGACGATGCCCCGCGTGCGTTCGGGGTAGCGACGAGCGAAGTCGAGTACCGTCCGTCCGCCCATCGATTGGCCGACGAGGAAGGCGGGCTCGCTCAAACCCAGGTGATCGAGCAGGCCGAGGACGTCGTCGGCGAAGGCTTCGGCGTAGGGGCCGCCCTCGGGCAGCTTGGTGTTGCAGAAGCCGCGCTGGTCGAGGATCACGCAGGTGTAGCGTTGGGCCAAGACCGGCACCTGCTGCCACCAGCTGAGATGGTTGCCGCCGACGCCGTGGCAGAGCACGACGGGGATGCCCGAACCTTCGACCTCGTAGAAGATCTCGATGCCGTTGACGGGGGCGTAGGGCATGGTCGCCGAGACTATAGCCGTGCCGCCGAAAGGCTGTCAAAGCAGTTGCATGGCTTGGCGGGAGGGGCGCAGAATAGGTCGGCTTCGACCGGCCTTATCGCGGTCGCGGGGAACCCGATGGAACATGACTTTCGCGATGTCTTCGAACGGTACCTTGACGACGTGCACGTCGGCGACAAGTTTCGGCACTGGCCCGGCCGGACGATCTCGCAGGCAGCCGCCGACCAGTTCTGCTACTGGACGTCGAACCCGCAGCCGCTCCACCTCGACGCCGAGTACGCCGCCGCCTCGCAGCATGGCCGGGTGCTGGTCAACGGCATCCTCGTCTTCGCTATCGCCGTCGGCCTGAGCGTGCCCAACCTCAGCGGAAACACGATCGCGAATCTGGGATTCGAGCGCGTGGACCACCACGCCCCCACGTTCATCGGCGACACGATCTACGCCGAGACTGAGGTGCTCGAGGCGCGTCCCTCGGCCAGCCGCCCCGACCGCGGTATCGTGAAGGTGCGGACGGAGGCCCGCAACCAGCGCGGGGAGACCGTCCTCAGCTACCTGCGGACGTTCATGCTGCCCCGCCGGCCCGCGTGATTGCTCCGGCGTGGCCGCGGTGGTGCTATCCTGATTACGGTGCCGTCGCGCGCCGGACAGACGACATGAAACTCAAGCTAAACGAGCAGGGGCTGATCCCCGCCATCGCGCAGGACCGCCGGACGAACGAGATCCTGATGGTGGCCTACATGTCTCCCGAGTCGCTGGCAAAGACCATCGAGACCGGCGAGGCGTGGTTCTACAGCCGGAGGCGGCAGGCGCTGTGGCACAAGGGCGCGACATCGGGGAACGTCATCAGCGTGGAGCGGATCGAGGTCGATTGCGACGCTGACACGCTGGTGCTGAAGGGCGACCCTGCCGGCCCCGCCTGCCACACCGGCAAGCCCACCTGCTTCTTTCAGGACCTGGACGGACGGAAGGTCGCCGCCGGCGACATCGAATTCGATGTTGGTAGCCGGCACGTCGTCGCGGATCTCTTCGACACCATCGAGCAGCGGAAGCGGGAGCGGCCCGAGGGCAGCTACGTCGCCAAGCTCTTGAACGAGGGCGTGGACCGCATCGGCAAGAAGGTGATGGAGGAGGCCGGCGAGACGGTCATCGCCGCCAAGAACGGCGTTAAGGAAGAGACGGTGCACGAGGTGGCCGATCTCTGGTTCCACAGCCTCGTGCTGCTCGCCGATGCCGGCCTGACCCCCGACGATATCTGGGAGGAGCTGCGGTCGCGCCGTCCGGCCCCGGAGCAGGAGTAAACCGCCGGATGCACGTTCCGAAGTCGGTGGCGCTGCGGCCCGACGGCGTTCACATCGAGTGGGACGACGGCGAGCATGCCGTTATCGAGCACCTTGAGCTGCGGGGGGCCTGCCCTTGCGCAGCCTGCGTCCACGAGCTTACCGGCAGGCGGATGGTCGGCCCCGGCGAGGTGCCGCAAAACGTCGAGGCGCTGGACCACATGTCCGTGGGACGATACGCGCTCCAGCTACTTTGGAGCGACGCCCACGATACCGGCATCTACCCCTACAACCTGCTGCGCAGAATCTCTGGCCTGCCTGAGGACTAAGGAGCGGACGCCTTGAAGATCGGCATGCACACCGGGCAGCAGGACTGCTCGTTTGACGATCTGCGGCGCGCGTGGCGCTTCGCCGACGAGCACGGCTACGCCTGGATTTCGGTCTGGGACCACTTCTACGAGGCGCCCTACATCGACGGGCAAAGCGTGACCTACGAGACCGTCGCCGCCTTCGCCGCCCTTGCCGCCGACACGAACAACGCCCGCCTAGGCTGTCTCGTCTTCACGCCCGGCTACCGCCCTCCCGGTCTTCTGGCCAAGATGATCACCACCATCGACCACATATCGCATGGGCGGGCCAACCTGGGCATTGGCGCGGGATGGCACCGGGCTGAGTACGAAGCCTACGGTTACGAGTACGGCCCTAATCGCGAGCGATTAGACATGCTCGACGAGAGCATGCAGATCGCCCAGGGCTTGCTGACACAGGAGCGCACCACGTTTGAGGGGAGGTACTTCCGCGTCGCCGATGCCATCAACAACCCGAAGCCGGTGCAGTCCAAGCTGCCGGTGTGGGTCGGGGGCATGGGGCGCAAGCGCACCCTCCGCATCGCCGCGCGGTACGCCGACGGATGGAACGCCGCCTACATCCCCGCCTCCGAGTTTCAGGAGCTCAACGGCGTCCTCGACGACTGGTGCGAGAAGGAAGAGCGAGACCCCGCGTCGATCGAGCGCAGCGTCAACGTCGGCTTCTACATGGGCGTCGACGACGCCGAGGCGGAGGCGATACGCTCGCGCTTCGACGCAAGCTGGAAAGGCCACAGACGGCCGGTCGGCAACGGAATGCTGATGGGCACGGCGGACGAGGTCGCCGAACGGCTCGGGGTCTACGCCGACGTCGGGGCGGAGAACGTGAATATCGCGATACGTCCGCCGTTCAACTGGGACGCGCTGCAAAAGTTCACCGAAGAGGTCATGCCGCAGTTCGCCGGTTAGTAGACGGAATGCCGGCAGCCGCTTACTCGGAGCCAACACCATGAAGGTCGGCGTCGGACTTCCCGCTACGATTCCTGGCGTGTCCGGGGAGCGCATCCTGGACTGGGCGCGCAAGGTCGAGGCCGGGCCGTTCTCCAGCGTGGGCGCGCTCGACCGGCTGGTGTTCGACAACTACGAGCCACTGATCGCGCTCGCCGCGGCCGCCGCGGTGACGAAGCGCGTACGGCTGATGACGTCGGTACTGCTCGCGCCGCTGCGCTCCGCCGGCATCCTTGCCAAGCAGGCCGCCAGCATCGACGCGCTCTCCGGAGGGCGGCTGACCCTCGGACTCGGCATTGGCGGGCGCGCCGACGACTTCGCCGCAGCGGACGCGGAGCTGGCGGGCCGGGGCGCGCGTTTCGAAGAGATGCTGCAGACCATGAAGCGGACGTGGGCGGGCGAACCCGTTGCCGACGGCGCGGGCCCGATGGGGCCGCCGCCGGGGCGTGCAGGCGGGCCGGAGCTACTCATCGGCGGGACCTCGCACGGGGCGGTGCGCCGGGCCGCGCGTTACGCCGACGGCTACATCTCGGGCGGCGGCGCGCCCCCACAGATCGTCGACGCCATCTTCAAGAAGGTGGTCGAACAGTGGCGAGAGGCCGGAAGAGCGGGTGAGCCGCGCCTCGCCGGGCTCGCCTACTTCGCGCTCGGCCCCGACGCGAAGGGCCGATCCGACGCCTATCTGACGAGCTACTACGGCTTCCTCGGCGACCGGGCGAAGATGATCGCCGACAACGTCATCGCCACGCCGGAGGCCGTTCGCGCCACGATCCGAGGCTACGAGGGCATCGGCATGGACGAGGTGACGCTCTCGCCCGCCGTCCCCGACCTCGAGCAGATCGACCGGCTCGCCGACGCCTTGCCCTAGGTGAGCCGGCTGGCTTTTGCGCCACGGCGGCTTGACCCTGATTCGAAGCGGCCCCTATTCTGAAGGTGAAGACTTCGGGGCGTAGCGCAGTCCGGTTAGCGCGCCACGTTTGGGACGTGGAGGTCCTGGGTTCGAATCCCAGCGCCCCGACCAGTTCCCGGAGCGGCGTGGCCTCACGAGAAGAGATCGACATCATCCTCAACAGCCTCGAACAGATCGAGCGCTGTCCGATCTGTGCCACGCGCCTCCGCTACGGCGACTTCGAGTGTCCGCACTGCGGCGCCGACTTGGAGCTGACCTTGTCGGGCTGGGCCGAGCGCCTCGCCGACCGGCTCCACAACCGCCCATAACCCCTCATCCCTCGCCGCTGCAAAGAGGTTGAAGGTGGGGGTTGACAACTCCATAGCCCCTGTGGTTGGATACTCCGCGTTTGTGAATTCGTATGCACATAGTAAATAACTATGTGTGAAGTACGCCCAAAGAGGTATGTATGCTGAACCGATTTTCAATCCGTCTCGGCTCCCTGATCGCCACCGCCGTCGCGGTACTGATGGTCCTGACCGCTTGCGGGGAGGCCGCTCCGACCGTGACACCTGCACCGACGACCACGCCTGCTCCGACGGCAACGCCCGCGCCGACCGCCACGCCTCAACCGACCGCCGATCCCCTGGAGGGCGCGGAGATCATTCTCTACTCAGGCCGCAACGAGAATCTGGTCGGGGCCGCTATCGAGGCCTTTAGCGAGGCTACCGGAATCCGTGTCCGTACCCGCTATGCCAGCACCGGGGCAATTGCCGCCCAGATTCTGGAAGAAGGCGACAACACGCCCGCCGATGTCGTCCTGCTCCAAGACGCCGGCGCGCTCGGCGCGCTCTCCCTCGAGGGCGTGTTGGACAGCCTGCCCGCCGAGTACCTCGACCGGGTCGACCCCCGCTTCCGCTCGCCCAAGGGCGAATGGGTAGGCACCTCGGGTCGCGCCCGCGTCGTGGTCTACAACACCGAGCGCCTGTCACCCGACGACCTGCCGGACTCGATCCTCGGCTTCACCGACCCTGAGTGGAAGGGACGCATCGGCTGGCCGCCCACCAATGGCTCGTTCCAAGCCTTTGTCACCGCACTCCGCGTCCAGCTTGGGGAGGATGGGGCGCGCGAGTGGCTGCGCGGCATCGTGGCCAACGACCCCATCGCTTACGCGAAGAACACACCCACGGTGGCCGCCGTCGCCGCGGGCGAGGTGGACGTGGGGTTCGTCAACCACTACTACCTGCATCGCTTCCTCGCGTCCGAAGGCGAGGGTTTCACCGCCCGCAACTTCTACTATGGCGAGGGCGACCCCGGCGCGTTAGTGAACGTCGCGGGCGTGGGCATCATCAAGGGCACGAACGACCTCGAAGCCGCCCGGGTTTTCATCGATTGGATGCTGAGCGAAGAGGCGCAGACCTACTTCGCGACCGAGACCTACGAATTTCCTCTGGTTGAGGGCATTGCCTCTCCCGAAGGTGTGCCGCCGCTGAGCACGTTGGACCCACCTGACATCGATCTCAGCGACCTGGAGGACCTGCGAGGAACGCAGGACCTCCTACGGGAAGAGGGCATCCTCAGCTAGGCTCCTCCTCCTTCTCTCGGACGCGCTCCGGCCGTCTCCGTGTCACCCCGAGCGACCGGGGCGGCCGGGGCGCTGTCCAACAAGAGAAGGGCCCCGCGGCTACCCCAGACCGTGCGGAAACTGGTAGCTGCGCGCGGTGACCCCGATCGGCTCAAGCCGCGCGCCGACGGTCTTGGCGAAGTGCTCCCGGATGGCTTCGAGCGTCCAACCTTGAAGGTTCACCGTGGGCGCGGTGGGCCGGGGGTGCGAGAAGAGGCTCAGCACGTTCCGGTCGAGCCGCACCACCTGGCCGGTGACGCGGCCAGCTGCGTCGCTCGCGAGATAGGCCACCAGCGGCGCGACGTTTTCGGGACGGCGCAGTGGCGGCGGCTCGGCGCCCTCGGGGAGCGGGTCGGACATGCGGGTCTGTGCTGTGGGCGAGACGGCGTTGACCCGGATGCCGTAGGGGGCAAGCTCCAGGGCCCAGGTGTAGGTCATCGCCGCCACCGCGGCCTTGGAAGCGGCGTAGACCGACCGCTGGGGATAGCCCGCCTGCGCCCCCGACGTGACGTTGACGATGCTGCCGCTTCGCCGCTCAACCATGCGCTTGGCGGCGTGGTGGGCGACGGCGAACGTCCCCTTGAGGTTGGCCTCGATGATGCGGTCGAGGTTGTCCTTCGTCTCGTCTTCGAAGGGCGCCGCGTGGGTGACGCCGGCGTTGTTGACCACGGCGTCTGGCCCGCCGAACCGGGACGCGCAGCGTTCGACGAGGTCGGCGGCGGCGTCCCAGTCGCCGACGTTGCCGGTGTGTGCGACGGCGCCGCCGCCCGCCAGTTCGATCTCTCGCGCCGTCTCCTCGGCCTCGGGGCCGTCGACGTCGTTGACCACGACGCGCGCGCCCTCGCGGGCCATGAACACGGCGTAGGCGCGGCCCAGACCGCGGCCCGCACCGGTGACGATGACGCGCTTGCCGTCGAGGATGCCCACGGCAGGCCGCCTAAAGGCCGTAGAGCTCGGCGGCGTTGTCGCACACGATCCGGCGCTTCTCGGCCTCGGGCACGTTGACGAAGTGGTCCTCTATTACCTTGCGCGAGTAGGGCCAGTCGTTGGGGTGGTGGGGGAAGTCGGTGGACCAGCACATGTTGTCGATGCCGACCGCGTGGCGGCTCTCGATAGCCATCGGGTCCTGGATGAAGGTGACCGTCCAGTTGTCTTTGAAGTAGCGGCTGGGGAGCTTCTTGAGGGTAAGGCCCGACCAGGTGCGGTTGCGCCAGTAGCGGTCGTCGAGCTCGTACATGAAGAAGGGTATCCAGCCCGCGCCGCACTCCGCCGCGACGATTTTCAGATCGGGGTAACGGTCGAAGACCCCGCTAAAGATCAACTCCACCATGAGCTCCATGGTGTGCTTGAAGTTCGTGGCGCCGACGGCGGGCTTGACGCCCGGCGCGAAGGGTCGCTGCTTGTCGAGTTGACTGGCGAGCCACACGTGCAAGCTTACCGGCGTCCCGGTCTCTTCCGCAGCCGCCCAGAACGGGTCGTCGGCCTCGCTCAGCGCCTCGCCGCCCGACGGCCACGCCTTGAGCATGACGCCCCGGAACCCCGCCTTTCGCAGGGCGTACAGCTCGGCGACAGAGGCCTCGATCCCCACGTTGGGGATGGCCGCGATGGGGAAGAGCCGTTCGGGGCCGGCGGCGCAGAAGCCTTCCTGGACCCAGCGGTTGTAGGCGCGGATGCCAGCCAGCTGCAGGTCGGTGTCCTCGTAGCCCATGA
>DAOUKZ010000119.1:0-6085 GCA_034420775.1 Dehalococcoidia bacterium | reverse complement strand
CAGGGGCGCGGCGTTCCGGCTGTTCCCCTAGTCTTGATAGGAGTCCTCCCCTAGCGGCTGCCGCCGCGCTAACCCCATGTCCCTTCCTGACATCGCCGAAGCGAACCTGGCGCGGCTGCGCGCCAACCCCTATCCGGGGCGCGGGATCGTGCTCGGGCTCGACGAGGAGGGCGCGCGCTGGGTGCAGGTCTACTGGGTGATGGGGCGGAGTCCGAACTCGCGGAACCGCATACTCGAAGTCGAGGGCGCCGAGGTGTCAACCGCCCCCCACGACCCGTCGAAGATGGAAGAGCCCAGCCTCATCATCTACCGCGCCATGTCCTCGTTCCGCGGCTGGCACATCGTGACCAACGGCGACCACACCGACAACGTCGTGCAGCACGTGGCGGCGGGGTCGACGTTCGAGACGGCGCTGGAGGGATGCCGCCACGAGCCCGACGCGCCGAACTACACGCCGCGCATCGCGGGCCTCGTCCGCCTCAACGGCGAGGAGACCGAGTTGAAGCTCGCCAAGATCGCCCGCGACCCGGGCAACGCGAAGCACTCCGTGCACTGCTTCTACCGCTACGCCGGCTTCGTCAACGGCTTCGGCGCCTGCATTCACACCTACGCCGGCGACGGCAACCCCGTGCCCCCGTTCGGCGACGACCCCTACCCCCTACCCCTCCCCGGCGGCATCGACGAGACCACCGACGCCTACTGGGACGCGCTCGACGCCGACAACAAGGTCGCCCTCGCCGTCAAGACCATCGACTGCGACTCGGGACGCACCGCGGTGACGGTCCGGAACAAGCTGGGTTAGGGCCTAGCCGGCGGCGTTGGCCAGGATGGCGAGCGCGTTCAGCATCTGGGGGAAGCCGGCGTAGGGCCCCACCTGCACCATCACCTCGGCCAGCTCTTCGCGGGTGAGTCCAGAGCGGGCGTGCTCCCTGGCGTACATCCCAAGCTGCGTGTTCGCCCGCAGCGCGGTGAGCGCCGCCACGGCGCAGACCACCCGCGACTTCGTATCGAGACCGGGGCGGTGAAAGACCTCGCCGAAGGGGTAGCGCCATAGCAGCTCCCGCAGGCCGGGCACCATGTCGAAGACGGGGTTGCGCGCCCCCGCCGGGCCCAGCACCCGCTCGCGGGTCGCCCGGCCACGGCGTTCGAGTTCCTCGATGCTGACATAGGGACGCTCGGGCGGCTCCAACGTCACGCCACGCTCACCGAAGACCTCCCGCATCGCCGCCGTCGCGTTCAGCGCCGCCGGCAGCCCCGCGAAAGGCGAGCACTGCAGCAAGGCCTCCTGAATCTCCAGCGGCGTGAGCAGGCCGTTCAGCGCCGTGCCGATGTAGATGCGCAGCTCGACAAGCTCGCGGGTCGCCGTCAGGGCCGCGAGGGTCGCCAGCATCCGGTAGCGGCGGTCGAGGCCGGGCCGGGACCACACCGAGCCGAAGATCGCCTCCGTCGAATACGTCCCCATCTCCGGCGACGTCGGGACCGAGCCGTCTGGGGCGATGGCGTGCCCCATGCTCCGGCGGACCTCCTCCCCGATCTCCCGCAGCGCTTCTCGTGTCATCTTCGGCGTCGTCATTGCGCGTTCCTCCTGCCTGTTCTTGGGCGGCGCGGACGCTGAGCGTCGCGCCGCCCTCATATAATGCTCTAGAGGGGAAGTGCCTGGGACTCTTCAGGAGAACGGCGGCTCAATGACCATCCGCGAACGCATCGTCCTCGTCGAGGGCGACATCACCCGCGAGCGCGTCGACGCCATCGTCAACGCGGCGAACACGACGCTGCTCGGCGGCGGCGGAGTCGACGGCGCCATCCACCGCGCCGCCGGGCCCGATCTTCTGCAGGAATGCCGCGCCATCGGCGGCTGTCCCACCGGCGAGGCGCGCATCACCAAGGGCTACCGGCTGCCCGCGGCGTGGGTGGTCCACACGCCCGGCCCAGTGTGGGGCGGCGGAAACCGGGGCGAGGATGACGCCCTCGCCTCCTGCTACCGCTCCTGTTTCGCCCTCGCCGAGGAGCACGGCCTCGCGAGCATCGCCTTTCCCGCCATCAGCACCGGCGTTTACCGCTTCCCCCGCGACCGGGCCACGCGCATCGCGCTCATGGAGACGGCGTCCCACCTGGCCGGCAACCCCGTGCTGACGTCGGTGCGGTTCGTCTGCTTCGACCGGCCGACCTTCGAGACCTACCAGCGGCTGGTCGAGGAGGTGGTCTCGTGAAGACGCGCGACGCCACCGAAGACGATCTCCCCCGGATCGTCGAGATCTACAACGTGGCGGTCGCCACCCGCGTGTCCACCGCCGACACCGAGCCGGTCACGGTGGAGAGCCGCCTCTCCTGGTTCCGCGAGCGCAACCCCGAGACGCGGCCCATCTGGGTCATGGAGTACGGCGGCGTGGTCTGCGGCTGGCTCAGCTTCCAGCCCTTCCACGAGCGCCCCGCCTACTACATCACCGCCGAGATCAGCGTCTACGTCGCCCCCGAGCACCGCCAGCGCGGCGTGGGGCGCAGCCTGCTGTGGGAAGCGGTCCACCGCGGCCCCGGGTTCGGTCTTCGCAACCTGGTCGCGACCGTTTTCAAGCACAACGCTCCCAGCATCCAGCTCTTCGAGGGCGTCGGCTTCAAGGAGTGGGGGTGCCTCCCCGCCGTCGCCGACATGGACGGTATCGAGCGCGACGTCGTCATCCTGGGACGGCGGCTCTAGCGGCGAGCGAAACGGCGCCGGTGCTACAATGCCCGCGACCACGCGGGCGCCGCTTCCGGCGCCCCGATGCAGGCGGCTTGGGTGAACCGGCTCTCCTCTGAACACGCCGTCGAAGCCATGCAGAGCGGCGAGATCACGGGACACCGGCCGATCATGGCGGGCTATAACTCGACGTTCCTCGTCGAGATCGCCAACGGCGAGGCGGCGCAGCTCGGCGTCTACAAGCCCCGCCGCGGCGAGACCCCGCTCTGGGACTTCCCGTCCAACACGCTCTACATCCGGGAGCACCTCGCTTGGGCGGTGAGCGCGGCCCTGGACTGGGACCTCGTGCCGCCGACCATCATCCGCGAGGGGCCCTACGGCGTCGGATCGGTGCAGCTCTTCGTCTATGCCGAGCAGGGACGCCACTACTTCAACCTCGTCGAGGAGCACAAGCCCGATATGGTCCGCATGGCTGTGCTCGATATTCTCATCAACAACGCCGACCGGAAGGGCGGACACGTCCTGAAGGACAGCGACGGCGGCATCCGCGGCATCGACCACGGTCTCTCCTTCCTGTCCGAGAACAAGCTGCGCACCGTGATGTGGGACATCGAGGACGAGCCGATCGGCGACGACGTCAAGGGCGACGTCGCCGCCGCCGCCGAAGACGAGTCGCTGCACGCCACGCTCGAGCGCTACCTCTCGCCCAGCGAGGTCGATTCCTTCTATCACCGCTGCCGGTGCGTCGTCGAGAGCGCCACCCTCCCCATGCGCGACTTCGCCGACACCTGGCGTCCCTATCCCTGGCCCGCGATCTGACGCGCGCCCGCTGCGGAGGCCCCATGAACCGTTGCCAATACCCCAACTGCGACCGGATCGTCCGCGACCCCAACAAGTACGGCCTCTGCCACGTGCACGCCGACATGGCCAACTTCTTCCTCTGGTTCTCCGACACCCTGCAGCGGACGGAGCGCGCCGGTGGGCGTGGCGCGTCGGTGCGCGCCTCGGGCCTCGTCGTGCCGCCCGGCTCCTCGCCGCCGTAGCCGGTAATGCTTCAGTTTGAATAGAGGGCGTGATCTTTGGGTTTCTCTTCAACCGCATCCACTCCCGCCGTATCGCTGCCCGCCGCCGGCGGCGGGCAGCGAAAGGGTACGGGGCGACCTAGAACGGGCTCGATGATCACGAGCAGGACCACGAGCGCAGAGAAGGACGGGCAAGCATCAGGAGAGGCTACGACGAACCCGCCACGGAGTTCAGTTTTTGTGACTTCCGTGTGCGCGCCCGTGCATAACGCGGCGTTTTGGTACAATTCATTGACAAAGCGTGATAGCATAGCGCCCCGTCGAAGCCCCTCGGAGTGTGAGGTCGTTTTGTCAGTGTACAGAGGACAAGGGTTACTCGGTTATGGCCTGTCTGATCAGGAGGACATAGAGTTTCACGTCGAGCCCCGTTTCGTGGGCTTTCATGCCAAGCCTTCGATCATGGAAGGCATCGCACGGCTGTACGATCCGCTCGGAGCGCTAAACGAGTACAACTTCGTATCAGACCAGGATGCGATCCATAAAGACTGGTGGACTATAGGACGGGACATGCAACGGTCGATTAGTGTCTTCACAGAAGACCGGTCGTGGATAAAGACCTAGAGCCAACCGGCGATCAAGCCGACGTAGTGCAAGTACACGCAGAAGCCCATCAGGGACCTCTGCCACATCCCGCGATCCTTCAGGGATACGAAGACGTGCTGCAAGGCGCTGCCGAACGGATACTTCGACAGTTTGAACTGCAAGGTGAGCATCGTCGGCACTTGGAGGGCGTCGCTGTCCACGGTGATGATAAACGGGCTACCTTCGGTCTATGGATCGGGGCAGTCGTCATTGTCGCAGCTATTGCGGCCGGGTCGATCCTTGTCGCGTTAGGTCATCGAGCAGCCGGGCTTGGCCTGTCTGGGATGGTTACCGGTGTTTATGGGGCCATCGCCTTGTACATCACGCGCGTTCGCAGCCAGGAACGTCTCCAAAAGATGAATGGCGAGGCAAAGCCTGGTGCGGAGCATTGAACTCCTAGGACTGGGCGACATCAAAGGTATCCGCTCATCTCTTTCTGGTTCGACGATGCCGGGGTAGTCCCCCGCCAAGCCGTACCGCCTCCACCGTCTGTCCATGCCCTTTTTCCTCAGTTCCGTCGCTGCGGCCCGCACGTCGAGCGGCACAACCTGACGATACGGATGAGCGTTCGACGGTTCACCAGGCTCACAAACGCCTTCTCGAAACGGCTTAGGTATCACTGGTCGGGGACGGCCCTGTACCTCTACTGCTACAACTTCTGCCGCCCGCACAAGGCCCTCGGCCCGATCACCAAAACGCCAGCGATGGCAGCGGGCCTGACGAAGCGACCGCTCAGTATGGCCGACTTGCTGAATTGTGTTCAAACTGAAGCACTACCGCCGTAGCCGGCGCGCTTGCCACGATTCGCCGCCCTTGCTACTATCAATTTGTTAGCACTTGGCGCGGATGAGCGCCAAGCCCCTTCTCCGAGGAACCCAATGCCAATCTACGAGTACGCCTGCGCCGAGGGCCACCGCTTCGAGTGCCGTCAGGGCTTCGACGCCGCCCCCATCGCCGTTTGCCCCGTCTGCGAAGGCCGCACGCAGCGCGTGCTCCACGCCCCCACCGTTCACTACAAGGGCAGCGGCTTCTACACCACCGACTACGGCCGCTCCGGCTCCTACAAGTCCGACTCCAAGAGCGAGTCCGGCGATAGCACGAAGTCGGACTCCGGCGGCAAGGACTCCGGCGCGTCGAGCGGCTCGGAGAGCACAACGGCGACCGCCACCAAGGACGCCGACTAGACCGGCGCGGCCCGCGCGTGCGCGCCCTCATCCAACGCGTTACCTCGGCCTCCGTTTCCGTTGACTCCGCCGTCGTCGGCCGCATCGGCCGCGGCCTCGCCGTCCTGATCGGCGTTGCAAGGGACGACGACGAGGACGACGCCCGCTACCTCGTCGAGAAGACGGCGAACCTCCGCATCTTTCCCCAGAGCGAAGGGAGCCGGAGCGAGGGCGGCTTCGACGTCTCGGCGCTCGATTGCGGGGCTGAAATCCTGCTGGTGAGCCAGTTCACGCTCCACGCGGGGACGCGCAAGGGCCGTCGGCCTTCGTTCACCGAGGCGGCCCCGCCGGAGCAGGCCGAGGTCCTGTGCGACAAGGTCGCCGATCTCTTCCGCGAGCGGGGCCTGGCCGTGGCCACGGGCCGCTTCCGCGCCTACATGAGCGTCGAGATCCACAACGACGGGCCCATCACCATCATGATCGACAGCGCCGACCGCCACCGCTCGCGGTCCGGCGGCGCGAAGGAATAGGCCGCCGCTTCCTTCAGGAACCCCTTTACGCTACACTGCCCTGCGCCATGA
>DAOUKZ010000118.1:0-16471 GCA_034420775.1 Dehalococcoidia bacterium | reverse complement strand
CTCGGAGCCATCGTGGACGTAGGTAATGGTGGTGCCGTCCAGCGAGACGGTCCCGTTGAGCGCATCGCCGACGGCCACGATCGTCAGCCGCGCGTCGTCAAGAAGCCGCGACGCTTCAACGGAGAACATGCCGCCCTCGGCCACAGGAGGAGGACACTTGGGCAAACCGTCGTGGCTGATAGTGAGGGTGGCTCTGTTGGCCAAGTGCCATGGCACGCATCCGGTCAGGTCGTTCCCCGCGACGTGCAACCTTGTCAGCTCCGAAAGGGCGGTTAGCTCGGTCGGCAGGGGGCCCGTCAGGCGGTTGTCGTTGAGATATAGAGACTGGAGCTTGGCGAGGCTCCCCAACTCGGCCGGGATGGCGCCCGTCAGCCGAGCGTTGTTGAGAGAAAGGGCCCAGAGGTTGGAGAGGTTGCCGAGGTCGCGCGGGATGGAACCGGTCAGGTTGTTGCCGCCGAGAGCCAGATTCTCCAGCCTCGACAGATTGCCAAGCTCTGGGGGGATTTCGCCGGTCAGCTGATTGTTGCTGAGCAACAGGGCCGTCAGTTCGGAGAGGTTGCCCAACTCTCTAGGGATGGCGCCTGTCAGGTCGTTATGGTGCAGGTACAGGTAGACTAGTATTGACAGGTCTGCAATTTCTGTTGGGATGGCTCCGGTAAGCTGATTGTAACTAAGGTCCAGCTCTTGGAGATTGCGGATACCTGAAAGCCAGGCAGGGATCTCACCGGATAGCTGGTTACGACCGAGCCAGAGGCTATTGAGGCTCGAGAGATTCGCCAGATTCTCAGGGATCCGCCCCGTCAGCATGTTCTCTGAGAGATTCAGCGAGCGTAGAGTAGAGAGTTGGCCCAACGCCGGCGGAATGCTCCCCGTCAGCCGGTTGGTTCTGAGGAAGAGTTTCTCCAGCCTGGGAAGCTCGCCCAATTCGGGAGGTATGGGTCCCGTTAGGCCGGTCTTGTACACGCTCAGCCACTCTAGTCGCGCCAGGTTGGCGAGCTCTGCGGGGATATTTCCACTCAGCCGCGGATTCTGACCCAGCTCCAGCAGTTGCAGATTGGACAGATTGCCGAGCTCCGGTGGGATGGCGCCCGACAAGCCGGTCCCGTTGAGGTCCAACCGCTCGAGCTTTGAGAGCCTGCCGAGCTCCGGTGGAATGGCGCCACCCAACCTGTTGCCGTGCAGGTCCAACCAGCGCAACTCCGAGAGGCCAGCCAATTCCGGCGGAATTCCGCCGGTCAGGTTGTTGCTGCGAAAGCTCAAGACTCTCAGGGCCGAGAGGCTTCCCAACCGTGGCGGGATTCGCCCCGAAAGGTCGACAGAATCGAGCCGAAGCTCAACGACACGAAGCGGAGAGCCTTCGACCGTAATGCCCTGCCACCGGTGGATGGGCAGGGCGGTGCTCCAGTTCAGGGTGGCGCTGCCTGCGAGTGTGTCTCGCCCCGCCAGCAAGGCCTTGCAGTCCCCTATTAGGCCGGGGTTCCCTTGGGGGTTCTCCACCACGACCCCATTGCTGCACGACGGCGGGGGTGGAGTGGGAGGGGTTTCGGGCATATCGGGCGCTGGCGGCATCTCCGGTTCTGATGGTGGAGGCCCCCCGCCGCGCTGGAAGCCAAATTCCTCCCATGTCGCCACTCCATCACCATCAAGGTCCGCCCGCAGGGCTGGGTATTGATCGGCCATACCGAAGTCCCAGAGGTCGTCCGTGCCGGTTGTCACGAAGCTGTCGCCGTCAGCATCGTCGATGTCTGTGTTCCAGTCGCGATAGATCCCCGTATAGGAGGTTGGCGTCTGCAAGGCAGCGGTAGTCTTTCCGGCTGCGCCGGTGGTGAACCCGCCTCCCACACCGAGCGCCTCGCCGGAGGCTTGAAAGTCCCAGTAGCTGGCGGAGATACCGTTGCGATTGTCATTCGACCCCACCAGCCCGGCGGTCGTCTGGTTGCCCCAGGCGTTCCCTGTGGAATAGCTGCCGATGACCACGCCGTCGTCGCCGTTGTGACCTACCAGCCCGCCAATCTCATGGTGCCCTGAAACGGCGCCGATCGCATAGCTTGAAACTACCGCGCCGGAAAAGTTGGCTCCGACCAGCCCGCCGATCCTCGACCCACCCGACACGCTGCCGGTGGCGTAGCTTCCTCGGACGGTTCCGAATGTCTCTCCAACGAGACCGCCGACTCTGTAACCGCCGTCGGCACCCGACACGTTGCCCGTGGCATAGCTCGAGATGATTGCACCCCGAACATTGCTGTTGCCAACCAGGCCGCCGACCGTGTTCGTGCCCGACACGTTGCCTGTGGCGTAGCTGGTGCCGATCGAGGCAGAATTCCACCCAACCAGGCCGCCGACCGTGTTCGTGCCCGACACGTTGCCCGTTGCGTGGCTGCCGATGATCGTGTTCCAGTTGCCTCCAGCCAACCCGCCAATGGTGTTCGTGCCCGACACGTCCACGTTGGCATAGCTGCCGACGATTGTGCCGTGGTGATCGCCGTTAGACCCCACGAGCCCGCCGACCCTGCGAGTGCCCGCCACGTTCCCTGTGGCGTAGCAACCGATGATCGTGCCGCCGTTTGCTCCCGCCAGCGGGCCAACTCTCGTTCCTCCACCGACATCGGCCTCAACTAACCCAAGTCGATGAACAGTGCCCGTGGCGCTGATGCCTCCGAACAAACCCACGTAGTCGGTGGTACGGTCAATGAACAGGTTGGCGATGGTGTGGCCGTTGCCGTCAAGGGTAGCCCTGAACCTATCGAAATGGATGCCGATGGGGAGCCAGCCTTCGTCGCGTTCGCCCCTGCTCCAGCCGCGACCAACGGAGCCGGACGCATAGCTGCTGGGGTCGTTGAAGTCGAGGTCACGGGTCAGCTCGTAGCCCCCGCAACCGCTTGCCGGGCAGCCCATCCCGGAGATGGGACTAGGGAAAGCCCGCACGTAGTCGGCCTGGTCCTCGGCAAGGTCGGGGACGCCATCGCCGTCGAGGTCGTAGCGGACCGCGTCCAGGTGCTCGAGGGTTGATATCTCAATCAACCCGTCATCGTCGAGGTCGTAGTCCCCTGACGACGCCTGCTGGGCGTCGACCGGGCTGCCGACTACCAGCAGGCATGCGAGCACGCTCCCGAAAAGCGCTAGGGGCCTTGCCAGAGGCTTCATGGTTTACCAATCGGCTCACCGAAAAACAGGCAAAGGAATTGCCTCGACCGGCGGACGCCGGGGGAGCCTGCGCCTAGTATGGCGGCTGTGCCTTTCTAGGAATAGGGGCACATCTAGCAGCAGGCCGGTCGGGTTGACCGGCGGATTTGGGGGCTGCTAGGCTGGGAGCGTCCCTTCTGATTCGCTCCCCCTGTTCAAGTCATGCTCCCCGGAGGTCCTGCTGTGCCCGATAGCGCGCCGCGTTTGCTCGATACGCCGAAACGGACCCTGCTGGGGCCCGGCCCCGCCAACGTCCACCCCAGGGTCGAGGAGGCGCTGGCCCGGCCGGTGATCGGCCATATGGACCCGCGTTTCATCGACGTCCTGGAAGAGGTCTGCGCGATGCAGCGGGCCGTCTTCCGCACCAAGAACGACGCGACGATCGCGGTGTCGGGCACGGGGTCGGCGGGCATGGAGGCGGCGGTGTGCAACGTCGTCGAGCCCGGCGACAACGTGGTCATCGGGATGCACGGCTTCTTCGGCGGGCGCATCGGCGAGATGGTGGAGCGCTACGGAGGCAACGTCATTCGCGCCGAGGGTGAGTGGGGCAGCCCGCTCGACCCCAAGGCGGTCGAGGCGGCGCTGGACAGCGTCGACAAGGTCAAGATGGTGGCGGTGGTGCACGGCGAGACGTCGACGGGGGTGCTGCAGCCCCTGGACGGGTTGGCCGACCTGGCCCATGACCGCGGGGCGCTCTTCCTGATCGACTGCGTCACCTCGCTGGCGGGAGTGCCCGTCGAGGTGGACGCGTGGGGCGTCGACATCGCCTACTCGGGGACGCAGAAGTGCCTCGGCGCGCCGCCGGGGCTGGCGCCCGTGACGTTCAATGAGCGCGCGCTCGACGTCGTCCGCGCCCGGGAGTCGACGGTGGCCAACTGGTACCTCGATATCCGGTCGGTGCTCCGGTACTGGCGGGGCGAGAACGGCGTGCGCGGCTACCACCACACCGCGCCGGTGTCGATGATCTACGGCCTGCATCAGGCCCTGGCGGTGATCCTGGAGGAGGGGCTGGAGGCGCGGCAGGCGCGGCACCGGCGGAACTCGCTGGCGCTCTACGCCGGGCTGGAGGCGCTGGGGGTGGAGCTCATCGTCGACCCGGACTACCGGGCCTACCCGCTGACGACGGTGCGCGTCCCCGAGGGCGCGTCGGACGCCGAGGTGCGCGGCGCGCTGCTCAACGACCACAACATCGAGATCGGCGCAGGCTTGGGGCCGTTCGCGGGCAACGCTTGGCGCATCGGCCTCATGGGCTACAACTCGACGCCGGAGAACGTGCGCCTCTTCCTCGGCGCGCTAGGGACCGTCCTGGCGTCGCAAGACTGCGCCGTCGAGCCCGGCGCCGGCGTCGCGGCGGCCGACCGCTCGCTGGAGGCGGTTGCGGCGGGGTAGGGGACGTGGCAGCTCCCCCTGGTCCGGCCCGCTGGTTACTTGACAGTCGGCGAACCGGTGACTTGAAGTTGGAGCCCGAGGGCGCGCACGACCTTGAGTACGGTGGCGAACTCGGGGTTGCCGTTGGGGGAGAGGGACTTGTAGAGGCTCTCCCGGCCCAGGCCGCTTTCCTCGGCGACTAGCGACATCCGCCGGGCGCGGGCTATGTCTCCTAGGGTGGCCATGATCAGGCTCAGGTCGCCGTCTTCGAGGGCGACGTTGAGGTAGGCGGCCATGTCCTCCTCGACCTCCAGATGCTCCGCTGGGTCCCACGGCCGGGTCTTCGTCTTTGGCAGGGCTGCTATCTCCTGAACCAGCGAAGCCCATTGTCGGCCATGGGATACCCCCGCATTGGCTGAGCCGGGCACGTATGACACCGGGGGCTGGCGGCAAGCGACGCGCTGCGGTAGGCTCGCCGCCGGACAAGCAAGGAGGCGACGATGTCGTTGAATGTTTATTTGCACTTCAGAGTGGGCTGCCGGGAGGCGTTCGAGTTCTACCGGTCGGTGTTCGGGGGCGAGTTCGATATCTTTCAGACGTTCGGGGACGGGCCGCCGGACATGGGCGTTCCCGATGAGGAGCGGGACAACGTCATGCACGTGTCGTACCGCATCGGGGAGAGCGTGCTGATGGGCAGCGACGTGCCGTCGGCCTTCGGCCCTTCCCCGGAGCAGGGGAATAACTTCTCGATCTCGTACTCGGCCCAGAGCCGGGAGGAGAGCGACGCCCTCTTCGCGAAGCTGTCGGAGGGCGGCACGGTGACGATGCCGCTGCAGGACATGTTCTGGGGGTCGTACTTCGGCTCCTGCACGGACCGGTTCGGCATCAACTGGATGGTAAGTTTCGACTCCCAAGAGGACTAGGGCCGGCTCGGCGCGTGCAGGCTTCCTAAACCCTTCCCCCAGCGCCGCTTGAGTTGACAAGCCGGGGGGCAAAAGGTAGATTTAGGGCACCCTAGTGATAGGGAGTATCAATAATAAGCTGGCAGGGCGACGTGGTATCAACACTCCGGAGTCTTGGTTGTAGGCAACAGGTCTGCGGCGAGGGGCAGGCCGGGATGCTGGGGCAACCGGCCTCGCGGGAACAAGGCGTACGTCGGTGATTCGAAGACTGGGCCCGGTGATCTTTGTGCTGCCCCTGTTGGTCATTCTCTTCCTCGTGCTGGGCTTCGAGTGGCTGCGCGGCGGCGGCTCGGACTACGAGCCGCCGGTGGGAGTGACCGCCGAAGCCGTCCTGGCCTCGCCGGACGGCGGGGACCTGGGCACCGTCACCCTGACGCAAGGCTCGGCCGGCGTCATCGTGGCCGCCGATGTGCAGGGGCTGACCCCGGGCGGGCATGCCGTGAGCATCAACGCGGTCGGTGCCTGCGAGCCCGATTTTGCGGCGGCCGGCGATCACTTCGATCCCGAAGGCGGCCAGGGCTTTCTCCACGACAGTTGGAAGAAAGGCCAAGGTGTTGGGCCGCACGGCGGAGACCTGCCCAACCTGTACGCGAACGCCGACGGCACCGCGCGCGCCGATTTCTTCACGGCCGGCATCACCTTGGGCACCGGGGTAGACCACTCGGTGTTTGACGACGATGGCTCCGCCATCATCATCTACGAGCAGGCCGACACGTATTCGGAAGAACACGGAGCAGGTGACCGCGTCGCCTGCGGCGTCATTCGCCTCAGGTAGCGGCAGTACGGCAGAGCAGGTCAGGCGTGGCAGCAGGGCACGCTCCCGGCCTCGGCGCCCGCCCAGAACGACACCCCGGCCTCGGCCAGGTTCCATACCAGGCCGGCGAGCACCCGCGGCAGCTCCGTCCTACGAAGTGCGCTCGGTTCAAGCAGCGGAATGACTGCTCCTTGGCAGGAGCTGGACTTGGCGCGAGGGGTTAATGTACGTGGAATCGTGCTCGTGGGCCAAGGTGCGTGTTGCTCAGGGAAGTGGGGAGGGAGGCCGAAAATGTCCACCACAAGGCAACTGATCAAGGAGCTCGTCGAGGCAGACTTCGAGAACATCCCCGCCGCTGCGGTTGAGAAGATCAAGGAGGCCATCCTCGACGATGTCGGCATCGCGTTCCAGGGCTACGCGATGCAGGGCGAGACGCTGGTGGACTACGCTCGGGATGCGGGCGGCCCGCCGGAGTCGACCGTCGTCGGTGACGGAGCGAGGGTTTCCGCGGGGGTGGCGGCAGGCGTCAACGCGATGTTCTGCTACGCCAGCAACTACGACGAGATGGGCCCGGCCGGCCACTCCATCGAACGTATCAACCAGACGGGGCTGGCGGCCGCGGAGCGCGTGCATGCCTCCGGCAAGGAGATCATCGCCGCGGTGGCCACGGTCTTCGAGCTGGGCGCCCGGTTCGCGTACGCGGCCACGGCTGTCGATGCCCGGGGAAGGGTCATGCGGATGCGGCACCAGATCCTCCTCTGCGCCCTAGTAAGCGGCAAGCTCATGAAGCTTGACGAAACCCAGATGAACAACCTCGTCGGACTCGCCTGGATGATCGCCCCACCGACGCTTGGCCTAGGTCTGGGCAGCATGGTCGGCAACACGGCCAACGTGATGGTCTGTCCAGTCGGCGTACAGGCCGCGCTGCTCGCCCGCAATGGATTCACCGGGCCGCTGGACGTGTTGGAGCGGGCCGACATGTACGACCTGGACGCGTTGGCGGCGTCCCCGGCTCCGTATCACTACCTCACCAACGAGATGTACCTGAAGCCGTGGATCGCTCCCGGGGGCACGAGTCATCACGCCATCGATCTGGCGGTCTCCATCGCGCGGGAGGAAGGGCTTCGGCCGGACGACATCGACGAGATCAGGCTTTTGGTCAGGGAGCCCACATGGACGAACCCCCCGTTCAACCTTCCCGAGCCCGAGGGCTACTGGGATGCGCTCTATGCGATCCCCAGCGTTGTTGCGTTGATCCTCTTGGGCGTGGACTCTGGGCCGGCGTGGTTTGCCGGCGGCATTCGCCACGACCCCAGGGTGGTCTCCCTCGCGAAGAAGGTGCGGATCGAGCTCGACCCGGAGCCGCTCGATCCGGGGGAGAAGACCACGGGGTCAATCGTGCCCTATCCCCATGAGCGACGGCGGGCGGAGGTCACGGCCAAGGGGCGGACCTTCCGCAAGGAGCGGGCCTACGTCGACGTCATCGGAGGCCCCAACCGGCCGCTGTCGAAGGATGACCTCGAAGCGAAGTTCAAGCGGCTGGTGACACCGGTCATAGGTCAGGCTTCGGCGGACGAGCTGTTCTCGGGGCTTGCGCGGCTGGAAGACGTCGGCGACATCCGCGATCTGACGAGGCTGTACGGCGGGGGTTGAGGCTACTGGCCGGTCGTGTCGCGCACGGCTGCAGCACCTAAGTCGGCAGACCACTCCTGAACGGCGCGGGCGTCGGTGTCGATGAGCAGCTGGAACGGCAGGCTGACCGTGTAGGTCCTCGCGGCGAGGACCGGCGGGTCGATCTCGATGCCGAGGCCCGCAGTCGCGGTTACCCAGTAGATGATGTCGTCCTGAGGGCTGGGCGTCGAGAAGGTCCAGTCGATCTTGTCCCGTATCTGGTCGGCGACCGCGTCCGCCACGAGCGCCTTGGCGGCTGGGACCGCGTCCAAGAAGTCTCCCAGGGCAGGGGCCAAGGTGAGCGCCTCGGCGATCGCTTCAGATACGTTGTCGATGTTGTCCTGCACCCACTCGTTGGCAACCTCGGTTGCGATTGCCGCCCTGTCCTCTCCACTGCCGCAACTGACGACGGTTAGGGCAACGGCCAAGAAGAGTGCTGCCGGGAATGCGAACTTCTTCATCGAAGCGACCCTTTCTCCTCACGAATTGTCGGCCGGCGGCTGTGCGGCGGCGTAGGAGGAGGCGAGGAGTTCGACGACGTGGACGACGCGGAGGGGGAGGCCGCGCTCGCGGGCGCCGGCTTCGAGCTGGAGCATGCAGCCGGGGTTGGCGGTGGCGATGACGTCGGCGGCGGTCGCGGCGGCGCGGCGCATCTTGTTGTCGAGGAGCCGGTCGGACATGTCGCGGTGGGTGACGTTGTAGACGCCCGCCGCGCCGCAGCAGAGGTCGGAGCGCTCCATCTCGACGAGCTTGACGCCGGGGATGGCGTCGAGGAGGCGCCTGGGGGCGTCGACTACGCCCTGGGCGTGGGCGAGGTGGCAGGAGTCCTGGTAGGTGACGCGGGCGGGGGTCTCGCCCGTAGGCGGGTCGAGGGGGAGGGCGTCGAGGAACTCGTGGACGTCCTGGACCATGGCGGCGAAGCGCTCGGCCTTCTCGCGGTAGGCGGGGTCGTCCTTCAGGAGCTCGTGGTACTCCTTCATGGTGGAGCCGCAGCCGGCGGAGTTGACGACGATGGCGTCGACGCCGGCGTCGAGGAAGGCGTCGATGTTGCGGCGGGCGAGGGCGCGGCCGGAGTCCCGCTCGCCGATGTGGGTGCTGAGGGCGCCGCAGCAGCCCTGGGCGGGGACGACAACCTCGCAGCCGTTGCGGGCGAGGACGGCGGCGGTCGCCTCGTTGACCCGACCGTAGACGAGGGGCATGACGCAGCCGTCGAGCATCCCCACGCGCCGGGACGCGGCGCCTTGGGGCGCAACCGGCTTGCGGGGGCGCTTGTAGAAGGGTCCGAGGCGGGGGAGCTGCCGCTCTAGGCGGTCGAGTGCGCCGACGGGGCGGAGGAGGCCCGTGCCGCGGACGAGGGCTTGGATTCCGCTGCGCTGGTAGAGCTTCAGGGCCCAAGCGGCCGTCCGGAGCAGGAACGGACGATGGAGGAGGAGCCGCAGGCCGATGAAGATGCCGAGACGTTGGCGGAGGGAGCGGGGGCGGTGCGTCGCCATCTGGGTGCGCGTCGCCTCCATCATGCGGCCGTAGGGGACGCCGGCGGGGCAAGCCGCCTCGCAGGCGCGGCACTGGAGACAGAGGTCGAGGTGACCGGCGACGCCGTCGGTGAGTCCGATGCGGCCCTGGTGCACGCCCTTCATGAGGGCGATGCGGCCGCGAGGGGACTCGGTCTCGACGCCGAGCTCGACGTAGGTGGGGCAGACCTGTAGGCAGAGCCCGCAGTGGACGCACTTGTACAGGTCTTCCTCGAGGGGCGCGTCGGGGCCCGCGAAGCCGGGGGCCGCGGGCGTGTGGATGTGGTCGGTCTCGGTTGTCATCGCTCTGTCTAAAGCCCGCCGAGGAAGCGTCCCGGGCTCATCACCTCGTTGGGGTCGAACAGGTCTTTGATCCGCCGCATGATCTCGAATTCGGGGCCCGGCAGGCCCCAGACGTCCACCAGCTTCTTGACGGCTGGCGGGGCGGCCTCGACGACGAAGGGGCCGCCGGCGATCTCCGCCGCCTTGCGCAGGGTGACGATGATCGCGGCGAGCTTCGCCGGCTCCGGCGGCGGGCTTTCGCCGGCCCACCAGGCGGCGCGTCCCAGCCCCACGCCGAGGTAGACCTCGATGGCCGCCTCCGCCTCGTTGCTCTCCGCCAGGGCCTCGTGCCCCAGGACGAGCTTTTCGAGGCCGTCCCACCGGGAGGAGAAACGCGTGATGATTGTAGCGGGGCGCTGGGCGGTGCGTCCGAGGTCGATGATGGCGCGCCAGAAGCCGTCCTGCTGGGAGGTCTCGTCGGCGAGCAAGGACTTGCCGCCGGCGGCGGTGATGGCGCGGTGGACCTGCATTTTCTGGCGCTCGACCGCGCCGGGGACGCCGGCGAGCTCGGCGGCGAGGAAGTAGTCGCGGTCGGAGATCGACGGCATCTGCACGCGCTTCGCCGCGGCGCGGTAGGCGGCGCCGTTGAGGAGGTCGAGGGCGGTGGGGCGGAGGCCGCTCTTGAGGACTGCGAGGGCGGCGTCGAGGGCGGGCCCGATCTTGGCGAATGCGCCGACGATCGCGGTCCGCGCGGCGGGGAGCGGCGCGAGCTTGAAGGTGGCCTCGACAATGAGGCCGAGGCTGCCGTAGGCGCCGATGAAGAGCTTGGGCAGGTCGTAGCCCGCCACGTTCTTCACCACGCGACCGCCGCCCTTGACCGGCGTGCCGGAAGGGTCGAGGACGTTGAGGCCGATGACCCGGTCGCGGGCGGTGCCGTAGAAGCCGCGGCGTGGCCCGCCGACGTCGGCGGAGAGGATGCCGCCGAGGGTGGCGCGGCCGGCGTTGGGGGCGTCGAGGGGGAGCATCTGACCATGCTCGGCGAGGGCGCGGTTGAGGGACTCGAGGGTCATGCCGGCCTGGGCGCCGGCGACGAGGTCGGCGGGCTCGTGCAGGGTGAGCGTGTTGAGCCGTCGCGTCTCGAGGACGACGTCGAGGCGGTCGGGCGGCATGCCCGCCGCCATGGAGACGCCGCCGCCGCGGGGCACTACGGCGAGGCCGGACTCGTTGGCGAGCCGGAGCAGGGCGGAGGCGGCGTCGGCTGAGTCGGGGGCGGCGACGGCCTTGGGGGAAACGCCGTCGACGGCGAAGCGGGCGAGGTCGCCGCCGGCTAGCGCGTCGGGGCCCACGGCGCCGGCCAGCGCGTCATGGAGCGCCGCGCCGGTCATGGCCTACAGGTAGGCTCCGGGAATCGATGGCAGGCGCGACAGCCTCCAGCCCTCGCCGCAGGCGATGCCGGTGGGGAGCACCTTGCAGGGGTTGAAGGTGTCGGTGGCGCCGAATGCCTCCTTGACCTTCTCCATGGCTCGTATGTCGTCGTCGGTGAATATCAGGCGCATGAAGCTCTTCTTTTCGAGGCCGACGCCGTGCTCGCCGGTGATGCTGCCCCCGGCGTCGACGCAGACGCGCATGATCTCCTCGCCGGCCTCTAGGACACGCTCGGCCTCGCCCGCGATTCGTTCGTCGAAGAGGAGATTGGGGTGGAGGTTGCCGTCGCCGGCGTGGAAGACGTTGGAGACGCGGAAGCCGCGCCGGTTGCAGATGTCGTTGACGATGCGGAGGACTTCTGGGAGGCGGGTGCGGGGCACGACGCCGTCGAGGATGTAGTAGTTGGGGGCGAGCCGTCCCAGCGCGCCGAGCGCGCCCTTGCGGGCGGCCCACAGGCGCTCGCGGCGCTTGGGGTCTTCGGCGCTGCGGATCTCCTGAGCGCCGAGCTCGGTGCAGATGGCCTCGACGGAGGCGGCGTCGGCGTCGACGGCCTCGCGGGGGCCGTCGACCTCGATGAGGAGGACGGCGCCGGCGTCGGGCGGGTAGTCGGCGCGGACGATGGGACCGACGGCCTCGATGGTCATGCGGTCGATCATTTCAAGGGCGGCGGGGATGACGCCGCGGGCGATGATCTCGGAGACGGCGCGGCTGGCGTCGTCGATGTCCTTGAACGGGGCGACGAGGGTCTTGACCGCCTCGGGCTCGGGCATGAGCTTGACCATGACCTTGGTGGCGACGCCGAGGGTGCCCTCGGAGCCGATGAAGAGGCCGAGGAGATCGTAGCCGGGGCGGCCGGGCTCGTAGCCGCCGAGCCAGACCATGTCGCCGTTGGGCAGCACAGCCTCGAGGCCAAGGACGTGGTTCGTGGTGACGCCGTAGGCGAGGCAGTGGGGGCCGCCGGAGTTCTCGGCGACGTTGCCGCCGATGGTGCACGTCTTCTGGCTCGATGGGTCGGGGACGTACATCAGGCCGTGCTCGGCGGCCCGCTGGCTGACGTGGATGTTGATCACGCCGGGCTCGACGATGGCGAAGCGATTGACCGGGTCGACCTCGAGGATGCGGTTCATCCGCGTGGTGACGAGCAGGATGCCGCCCTCGATGGCGACGGAGCCGCCGCTGAGGCCGGTCCCCGCGCCGCGCGGGACGAGAGGGACGCCGTGGTCGTGGGCCAGGCGAACGACGCGCGACACCTGCTCGGCGGTCGAGGGGAGGACGACGGCCTGGGGGAGCTCCCGGTCGATGGAGCCGTCGAACTCGAAGACCAGCATGTCCTCGGGGGTGTGGAGGACGTGCTCGTCGCCCACGATGTCCTTGAGGACGTCGACTAGGGACAGGTCTGGCGCGGCGCGCGGCATGGAGTCATGGTAGGGGAGCGGCGGCGTCGAGCGCAACGAAGGGGCCGATTCTGCCGTCGACGACAGCTTCTTTGACCCCCTCCCGGAGGCGGAGCTTTCTGCCTGGGAGGGGTGAGTTCCCATCGCCGCCTGTGGTGAGCCGCGAGGCGGCTGCTATACTGCGCCGCCTGGAGGAGAGCATGGGTGTCCTTGAAGGGAAGGCGGTCATCGTCACGGGTTCCGGGCGCGGCTTGGGGCGGGCGTACGCCATGGCCATGGCCGCCGAGGGCGCCCGCCTGCTCGTCAACGACGTCGACGTCGAGGAGGCCGAAGGCGTCGCCCAGGAAATCCGCGAGGGCGGCGGCACGGCCGCGGCGGACGGCGGCAGCGTGGCGCGCTGGGACGAGGCGCGCGGGGTCGTCGAGCACTGCGTCGATGAGTACGGCGCCCTCGACGTGCTGGTGAACAACGCGGGCCTCTACCGCGTCGCGCCCATATGGGAGGCGCAGGAAGAGGAGCTCGACGCGATCATCGGCGTCAACGTCAAAGGGGTCTTTGCGATGGCCCGGCACGCCGTGAACGTTATGATTCCTCAGGGACAGGGGTGCATCATCAATGTCTCGTCCGGGGCACAGGCCGGCCTGGAGGGTCGCTCGATGTACTCCGCGAGCAAGGCCGGCGTCGCCGGGCTCACCTACGCGATGGCGCTCGACCTGGCCCGCCACGGGATCCGCGTCAACGGGGTCTCGCCGCTGGCGCGCACCCGGATGTCGGACATGTCTATCGCGGGCGGCTATCCGACGTCCGCGGAGGTCCCGCCGGAGAACATCGCGCCGCTAGTCGTCTTCCTGGCCAGCGACGCGGCGGCGAACGTGACCGGCCAGATCGTCCGGCTGCAGGGCAACACGCTGAGCCTCTTCTCCCACCCCAAGCCGGTGCATCCCGCCATCAACGCCGACGGGTGGGACGTCCGCGCCCTGGAGGAGTTCTTCGCGAGCACCCTGGGACGGCATCTCGAACCCATCGGGATCGGCGCCGAGACCTACGCGTTCTACGACGGCGTCGGGGGCGGCGCGGAGCCTGCGTAGAGCGTCGGCCGTGCGCATCCTGTGCATGCCGCAGGCGTTCAAGGGAACGCTGAGCGCCCACGAGGCGGCCGAGGCGATGGCCCAGGGCTGCCGGTCCGCCCTTCCTGAAGCAGCGGCCGTCGCGCTGCCCATGGCTGACGGCGGCGACGACACCCTCGACGTGCTGGTGGGCGCGACCGGTGGGCAGTACTTCGAAGCCGACGTCCATGGCCCGCTCGGCGCGCCGGTGCGGGCGCGGTGGGGAGTCTTGGGGAGCGGCGGGACCGCCGTCGTGGAGATGGCGCGGGCCTCGGGGCTGCGCCTGCTCGACCCCGCCCGCCTTGACCCCCGCGCCGCGTCGACGTACGGCACCGGCGAGCTGATTCGTGAGGCGCTAGACCGCGGCCACCGCGACATCCTGGTCGGCGTGGGCGGCAGCGCCACGGTCGACGGCGGGGCCGGCGCGCTCAGCGCCCTGGGCGTGCGGTTCCTCGACGCCGCCGGCAAGTCTCTGCCGCCTGGTGGGGCGGCACTGGGGACGCTGGCTTCCATCGACATGGAAGGCCTCGACCCACGCCTGGCCGACTGCCGCGTGCGCGTCGCCTGCGACGTCGACATTCCCATGACGGGGCCGGAGGGCCCGCGTAAGTTCATGGAACAGAAGGGGTGCGACGCGGACGACATGGCCCTCCTTGCCGCCGCTCTCGAACACTACTGCGACGTCGCGCGTGCGGCGACCGGCGTCGACCTCTTCGCCACACCGCGCAGCGGCCCCGCGGGCGGTCTGGCCGGCGGGCTGCACGCCTTTCTGGGAGCGGAGCTTCTCAACGGCGCGGCGCTGGTGCTCGACTTCATCGGGCCCGCGGCGCGGTTCGATGGGGCCGACCTGGTGCTCACCGGCGAGGGCCGCCTCGACGCCGGCACCCTTGATGGGAAGGGCACGCTGGTGGTCGCCCACGCCGCGCGGGACGCGAGCGTGCCGATCATCGCGGTCTGCGGCCGGATCGACCTCGCGCCGGAGGATCTGTTGCCCCACGGCATCGTGGCGAGCGAGGAGCTTGGGGAGGAGGGTTCGCCGGAGGCGCCGGCGGAGCGGGCCGCCGCGCTGGTAGAAGCGGCTGCTAAACGTGCCGTCTTGCGGTGGGCGGAGCGTCCGCGAGGGGGCGGCGCGGGAGTATAATCGGCGCGTGGACCCGACTGGCCAGCGCACCGTGCTCGTCATCGAGGACGAAGACACTCTTCGCCGGGCCCTTTCTTACAATCTGGGCCGCGACGGGTTCAAGGTGCTCGCGGCCGGCGACGGCGCGGAGGGCCGCGACCTCGCGCTTACCTCGTCTCCCGACCTCGTGGTCCTCGATCTCATGCTGCCCAAGATGGACGGCCTCGACGTCTGCCGCGCCATCCGGCGCGAGGCGACGACGCCCATCCTCATGCTCACCGCGAAAGCGGAAGAGGTTGACCGCATCGTCGGCCTCGAAGTCGGGGCCGACGACTATTTGACGAAACCGTTCAGCATGCGCGAGCTGCTCGCCCGCGTGAAGGCGTTGCTGCGCCGGGTCGAGATGGACCGGCGGGACGGCGGCGAGGGGCGGGAGCACGAGGTGCTCACCGCGCACAACCTCGAGATCGATCCGGCGGCGCGGCGCTTCACTATTGGGGGCGCCGAAACGGCGCTGCGCCCCAAAGAGTTCGACCTGCTGGCCTTCCTGCTCAAGAACCAGGGCATCGTCTTCTCCCGCGACGCGCTCCTCGAGCGCATCTGGGGCTACGAGTACAGCGGCGACACGCGGACGGTCGACGTACACGTGCGCTGGCTCCGCGAGAAGATCGAAGAGGAGCCCAGCCGCCCCAAACGCTTGCTCACCATAAGGGGCATCGGCTACAAGTTCGAGTCGTAGTATGCTGCGGAGCCTGCGCTGGCGGATGCTGCTGTCGAGCCTCGTGCTCGTAGCGGGGATCACCATCGCGACGTCGGTCGTCCTCGGCGCCCGCGCCCGCGACCAAGCGGCGGGCGCGCTCGACGCCAGGGCCGCGGTCCAAGCCCACGGCTTCGCGGAGACGGCGCGAGGTTTGATCGAGGGGCGCCTCGGGCCGGAACGCCTCGACGCCGCGGCCGCCGCCGTCCTGGGCTCCGGCGAGACGGTCACCGTTGTGGACGCCGCCGGCGACGTGCGTTACGCCTCGGACGAGGTAGGGCGCACCACAGGTGACGCGCTCGAAATCCAGGACGCCTTCGGTGGCGGGACCGAGCGCATGAACCGCAACGACCCGTTCACGGGCGAGTCGCGGCTGCATGTCGCCGCACCCGTTATGGACGGCGGCGCCGTGATTGGCGTCGTCCGTGTCACCGTCGGCAGGGAGAGCCTGGGGGAGGCCTACTGGGGGGCGGTGCGGCCGGTGCTCATCGTTGGCGCGGTCGCCCTGGCCGCGCTCATCGTCTTCAGCCTGCTCTTCACCGGGAACTTGCAGCGGGCCCTCGCCGCGTTCACCGGCGTCGCCCGGCGATTGGCCGCCGGCGAGCTCTACCAACGCGCCGAGACCCCGCACATCAGCGAGGCGGACCCGCTGGCCGTCGCGATCAACGAGATGGCGACGGCGCTAGAGAACCAGGTTCGCACGAGCTACCACGAGCGCGACACCTTCGGAGCGGTGATCGACGGCATGAACGATGCCCTGCTCATGGTCGACGAGGCGGGGACCATCGCCGTCGCCAATCCCGCGGCGCTGGAGGTCTTCGGCGTCTCCGCCGAGGAGGCCATCGGACACCGCCTCATGCAGGTGGTGCGCGACTATGAAGTGGCGCGGCTCGTCTCCGGCGCGCTCGCGGATGGACGCCACCATTCGGGGCAAATCT
>DAOUKZ010000117.1:0-6803 GCA_034420775.1 Dehalococcoidia bacterium | reverse complement strand
ATACCGGACGAGGCCTGGAATCATCTAAATCTCACCGTTAGGAGCTGGGGGCCAGCACCATCGACACGGCCTTCGAGAAGCCCGCCCAAAGGTCCACGCGGGACGTGAGGGCCTGCCGCCCCTGGTCAGTCAGGGCATAGTAGCGGCGCTTCTTCCCGGACGGCGACGGCATCCACTTCGCCTCCAGCAAGCCGTCCCTCTCGAGGCGGTGCAGCGCGGGGTAGAGCGTGCCTTCCTTGAATTGGAAGTAGCCGCGGCTCCGCTGCTCCAGCTCCTTCACAATCTGGTAGCCGTACATCGGCGCGTCGGCAAGGAGGGCCAAGAGCAGGGACTCGGTGTTCCCTTTCAGCAGTTCTTTGGGGTAGGCCATGAGTGCCGCGCCTTTCTCGGCGTGAAGCGTAGAGATACGATAGTCATCGCCCTATCGTCCGTCAACCTGATAGCGCGCCTTCTTTGGACAAATCCCCGGACGGCGTCGGAGCGTATGGACGAGAGAACAGCGCATGCAACGGGACACCCCCCGCTAGCCGGATGTGCGACAATGACTGCCAGTCACAATCCGCCGGAAGCGGCGGCTGACCCCTCCTCCAGCCACATGCACCCCGCGGCGAACAGCCCATCCCCGGCCAGAAAGAGCCGGCACGCCTATCGCTTCATCATTGCCGTCCTTGCCCTGACCCTCGTGGGCGGCGTGTTGATCGCGTGCGCCGCAACCGAGCCCACGGCCGAGCCGGCGGCAGAGCCGACCGAGCCGGCGCCGCCGATTAGCTCGGTGGAAGACGACCTCCGCGAGCGCATCGCCGCCATCGAGGCCGAGTCCGAACAGAAGGACGCTCGGATCGAGCAACGCGACGATCAGATCAACGACATTCGCGCGGAGCTGGACGACATCAGGGCGCAGCTCAACGACCGCGACACCGAGCTTACCCGCCTGCAGCGCCGTATCGAGGCCGCGCCGGAGGCCCGCTCCCCCTTCCCCGGAATTCCCGACGTCGAACGGTTCGCCGAACAGATTGAGGCCGACCGTCTCCTGCTCGTCGAAATGCGGAAGGATCTGCCCGACGACCGCAGGGAGGCCTTCGCCTTCTGGAACAACGTGAAGGAGCTTGCCGCGGTCTCCGATGCCTCCCTCGTGGCCAAGGCCAACAACGTGATCACCGCCCTCCCTGCCTACTTCAACTTCTTGGAGACTGATTTCGACAATCAGCAAGACGCCGTTCTGACGTTCCAGTTGACCGGCGCGTCGGACTACGAGACGGCCTCCGACGAGTTCTGGCGCGCCTTCGCCCTCTCGCTCATCGACCGCCTCACCATCGTGTCCGACAACGTGGAGCGCTAAACCGACGCAAGCCCTTCCACAGCCACCGCCTGTGGAGCCCGAAGCTAGACCAAGGAGCAACACGATGCGGCTGGCCCGTCCAACGTTCCCGCGCCCCCTGCGCTTCATCCTGACCCTGGCTCTCGCGGGGGCCGTCGTCGCCGCCGCGAGCGTCGCCGTTCCCGCCGCGGGCGCCCAGACCGCCAAGGAACAGGAGACCGCCTCCCAGCCCGGCTTCCTCTTCAGGCTCGACGGCAACCCCTCCCGCATCTTCACGCCCGAGGCCGTGTGGGAAGTGGTCACCGGCGCCATCGGCCTCGAGCTCGGCAGCCGCTTCGAGGTGGCGCCGGGCGGGACGGTCACCACGAACCTCCAGGCGCCTTCGCGTCAGGCCGGGGGCGCACTCGTGCCGTTCCGCGATCCGGCCCCCGCCTTCAGCCGCAACGTGCTCGTCACGCGCGACTTCAGCAATTCCCCCATCCAGACCGAGCCGCACATCGCCGTCAACCCCAACGACCCCGACCACGCCGTGATCGGCACGATCGACTACAGCTTCCCCAGCGTCGTCGCCTACGTCACCTTCGACGCCGGCGAGAACTGGGAGGGCCCCATCCAGATCCCGTTCCTGCGGGACGACATCTTCGGCGCCGGCGACCCGGTCATCGCCTTCGACCGCGAAGGCAACGTCTACATGGTTTCGATCTCTCTCGGCGTCGAGGAGTTCACCGTGGGGACCGCCATCGGCCTCGCCCTGATCTCGTCAATCCAGATCGCCAAGTCGCAGGACGGCGGCTTCACCTGGGACGATCCCATATCGACCTCGCGCAGCATCATCGACACGCAGTTGACGGTCGACGCGGAACAGAAGGCCCGTGGCCAGGTCCACATTTCTTTCCTCGACAAGCCTTGGGTCGACATCGGCCCCGATCCGAACAATCCCGACGCCGACGCCATCTACGTGACCTACACGCGGTTCAACGTCATCAACAGCGTCCTCTATTCTGACGAGTTGCCCTTGCTCGCCACCAGCGAGGTGCAGAGCAGCATCGAGTTGGTGCGCTCCACCGACGGCGGGCTCACCTGGTCGGACCCCAACAACGTCAGCCCGGTGGTGCGGCGCGTCTCCGGCGACACGCCGGGTGCGGGCGACGCCAATGCCGTCGGCCTCAAGCGCGTGGTGCAGGGCTCCACGCCCAACGTCGCCTCCGACGGCACCGTCTACGTCTCCTGGCTCGACTCGACGGACGACGAGTCGCAGGAGGGCATTGGCGAGATATACGTGGCGCGCTCGGACGACGGCATTGCCTTCAACGATCCCGTCCTGGCCGCCACCATCCGGGAGGCCGCCTACACTCCGCGCATTAGCAACTTCCGGTATTGGGCCACCTCGTTCCCGCAGACCGCCATCGGGCCCGACGGCGCGGTCAACGTCGTCTACGGCGGACTGAATCCGGCGATGCCGATAGATGACGGCGACGTCTACTTCATCCGTTCCGAGGACTTTGGCGACAGTTGGTCGCGGCCGGTCACGCTCGGCGGCGACCGCGGCGCTTCACTCCAGTTCTTCCCTACCATCGACGTCGACGGGGAGGGCGGCATCCACGTGATCTGGGCCGACATGCGCGACAGCCCCGAGCAGGCCCGTTACCACATCTACTACACCCGCTCCGAGGACAACGGCGCGACGTGGGGCTTCGTAGACGAACGGCTCAACATCCGGTCGGACGACGCACGCGTCACCGACTTCCCGTCGAACCCGAACAAGGGCTTCCCAGGGGGCCGGTTCATCGGCGACTACATCGCCGTGGCCGCGGCCGGCGAGGAGGTCTACCTCGTCTGGCCCGACACCCGGTTGGGCGAGTTCGGGCCGACGAACCAGAAGATCGGCTTCGCGCGCCGGCAGGCCATTCCCTCGCCTGAGATCTTCATCAGCCCGCCCTCAGGCCCCGGCGGCCAGCAGGTGACGGTGCAAGGCTTCAACTTGCAGCCCGACCTCAACGTCTTCATCCAAGCCGGTGGGGTCACCATCGCCACCGAACGGACGAACGCCAACGGGCGCTTCACCACCACCCTGTTCATGCCGGTGTCGAGCGAGGGCGCGCAGAACGTACGCGTCTTCGACGAATCGGGCAACTTCGCCCAGGCCTCCTACTACACCGACTTCGGCTTCGGGGACATTCAGAAGGAGACCCAGGCGCTGGCCGAAGCCCTCGAAGGCCTCGTCGCCAGGGCGCCGGCGACCGGCGCCGACCCCGAGCCGGAGGAGACGCCTGAGCCGAGCGGCAGCGGCGGCTTCGGCGACAATGGCGACGGTGACGACGATGCGGGCAGCGACTCCGAGTGGTGGATCGTGTTGATCGCCGCGCTCGCAGGCTCGCTGGCGGGCGGCCTTATCGCCGGGGGCCTCTTGCTCCGCGCCGCGAGTCGTCGCGACGGCCCGCCGCCTCCGGCGCCGAATCCGCCGGCCCCGCCGGCAACGTCGGAGCCTTCCACGCAGCCCGACACTCCGGCGGCACAGGCAATGACGGCCGAGCCGGACAGTCCGGCACAGTCGGACACTCCGGCGGATGCCGGCGAAGAGAGCCGGGGAGGGAGCTAGGCAGATGCGACGGCAGTTCCTCATCAAGGGCCTCCCTGTTGTACTCGCCGCGATGCTCGTGGCGGCGGCCTGTTCCGGCAGCGGCGAGGACCCGACGGCCGCCCCCACGGCCACGCCTGAAGAGGTCGCCCCCACCGCGACCAGCCCCGCACCAGCAGCAACCCCAGTCCCCACCGCCAAACCCACGGTCTACACGCCTCCGCACGAGCGGCCCGGCCCCGCCGTCGACCGAATCTTCTTCAAGAGCTTCTTCGTCGACCGCGCGCCGCTCGACTTCCAAAACGGCGAAATGGACTTCTACCTCTTTGGCCTGAAGACCTCCGGGGCCGCCGAGCTGCGCGGCGAGCCCGGCGTCCGCCTCGAAGAGGCCCCCGCCACGACCCTCTCCATCGTGCTCAATCCGGCGCCCGCTCCCGAGGGACAGCTCAACCCCTTCTCCATCAAGGAAGTGCGCCAAGCCGTTCAGCAGTTGGTCGACCGCGACTTCATCGCCAGCGACATCTATCAGGGGCAGGCGCTCCCCATGCTGACGCACCTGAGCCCCACCGACTTCGACTACCTCACCGTTTTCGAGTCGGTCAAAGAGTCCGACTACCGCTTCGACCCCGAGTTCGCCCGCGGCGTCATCGACCGGGCCATGACCGGCGCGGGAGCGGAGAAGGTCGGCGGCGTCTGGAACTACGAGGGCGAACCGATCCGCCTCAAGTTCATCGTCCGCGTCGAAGACGAGCGCCGCGCCATCGGCGACCTGCTGCGCGCCGAGCTCGAGCGCGCCGGCTTCCTTGTCTCGCCCTCCTACCAGGAATTCGCCCCCGCCGTCCTCAACGTCTACTCCTCCGACCCCCAGGCGTTCCAGTGGCACGCCTACACCGAAGGCTGGAGCCGCGGCGCCCCTCAGCGCTACGACTTCGGCACGATCAACCAGATGCTCGCCCCTTGGCAGGGCAACATGCCCGGCTGGCTCGCCTCCGGCTTCTGGCAGTACGAGAACGACGAGCTCGACGCCCTCGGCCAGCGCATCTTCAGGGGCGAGTTCGACGGAGTAGACGAGCGCAACCAACTCTACCGCCGCATGACCGAGATCGGCCTCGACCAGTCCATCCGTGTCTGGGTCGCCACGGTCAACAACAGCTTCCCCGTCCGCGAGGAGGTCGAGGGCGTCACCGCCGACCTCGTCGCCGGCCCCAAGACGGCCCGCTCCATCCGCGAGTCCTACATTCCCGGCCAGGACGAATTGACGTTGGGCAGCCTCTGGGTATGGACGGAGCGGTCGACGTGGAACCCCGTCGGCGGCTTCGGCGACCTCTACAGCAGCGACATCTTCCGTCACCTCGTCGATTCCCCCATCTCGAACCACCCCTTCACCGGCCTCCCCACGCCCTACCGGGCAACCTTCGACGTCGAGACCGCCGGCCCCTCGGGCACGCTGTCCATCCCAAACGACGCCGTCGCGTGGGACCCGGTGAATAACGTCTGGGCTCCGGCGGAGGCCACCCAGGCCACCAGCAAGGTGACCTTCGACTTCTCCAACTACTTCCGGTCGAATTGGCACCACGGCCAGCCCATCACCATGGCCGACGTCATGTACTCGATCGCGCAGAATTACGAGATCTCGTACGACCCCGCGAAGTCGGCCATCGAGTTCGCCCTCGGCGCGACGGCCCGGCCCTATCTCGATACCTTCCGCGGCTACCGCATCGCCGACGGCAACACCCTGGAGGTCTACCTCGACTTCTGGCACTTCGAGGAGAGCCTCATCGGCTCCTACGCCAGCCCCTCCGGCCTGACCACCCCGTGGGAGCTGCTGGCCGCGATGGACGAGCTCGTGTTCGAGAGGCGGCGCGCCGCCTACAGCGACACGACCGCGGCGCGCTTCAGCGTCCCCTGGATCAGCTTGGCCATGAAGCAGGACGCCAACCTCGTCGAGCGCACCCTCGTCGAGTTCCGCAACGGCTCCTTCGTGCCGGAGGGCGTGTTCGTGGTCAACGACCGCGCGCTCGTCAGCGAGGAGGAAGCGTCGGCGCGCTATCAAGCGGCCATCGACTGGTTCGACGAGCACGACATGCTCGTGATCGGCAACGGCCCCTTCTCTCTGCAACGCTACGACCCGCCGGCCCAGTTCGCCGAGCTCGAGGCCTTCCGCGATCCGTCCTACCCCTACAAGCCCGGTGATTTCTATCTGGGCAGCGCCCCAAGCGTCGACATCATTCGCGTGGAGTCGGATGACGTTGAGAGCGGCGTCGACACCTCGGTATCCGTCGAGGCGCAGGGACCGGGCCGGATCGGGCTGCGCTACGTCTTGTTCGACCCCGCCGCGGGCAGTGTCGTCGCCTCAGGCGAAGCCGAGGCCGGCGCGGGAGTCCTGACGGTCCCGCTTCCCGGATCGCTGACCGCCGATCTCGAGCCGGGGCTCTACCAGCTCTTCGTCGCCGCCTACTCCGACGAAGTCGTCAGCCTCACCGAGCGCCGCATCGACATCGAGATCATCGGCTGACCGATCTCCGGCCTCTCCCCCTCCGGGGGTGTAAAGACCGGAGAGAAGGTTAACGGGTGTTCGGGGACATGGTTTACACATTGGGGTGTCTTCTGATGAGCGGTTCCGGGCCACGCAGGTCCACCGCTGCGATGGGGGTGCGTCATGAACCACACGGTCCAGACACCGTCCGCTGCCGCCGGCCGGAGTGCCACCGGGTAGCCGCGGAGTGCCCGTCCCACCTTGAAGGTCCAGCCCTTGAAGCTCACCCACCCCTCAGCTCCTACCTTGCGTACCAGATCCCCGTCCCCATACTCGATCGGCGGCAGCGTCTCCGGGAAGCGCCGCGGGCTCGGTGCGTAGCGGCTGATGGGCACCGCCAGCCCCAACGCCTGGTGCGGGCGCTCTGTGTT
>DAOUKZ010000116.1:0-3586 GCA_034420775.1 Dehalococcoidia bacterium | reverse complement strand
GAAGCCGTGCTCCGTGGCGAACGCCTTGGCGCGCTCGTTGTCGCGGTCCAGCGTGGTGCGGGCGTTGAAAACCTCGACGATGTCGATGTACGGCAAGACGCCGTCGATCTGGTCGTCGTCGAGCGGCGAGTTCCGCACACGGTCGTAGGGATGCGGTATGGAGACCAGGCCGCCCTGCTCCTTGATGGCCTGGCACGTCTCCACCGGCGACAGCCCCGGCGGGATGCGTTCATTTAGGAAGAATCCGGTGATCTCGCCGAAGGGCGTCTTGATCTCCTCCGCAACGATGACCTTGAGCTCGGGCGGCGCCAGGTCGCGGACCTCGAACGCGCCCTCCACCTCGTTGTGGTCGGTGACCGCGATGCACGACAGGCCTACCTTGAGGGCGCGTTTCACCAACGACTTGGGCGGCGTGCCGCAGTCCCTGGAGTGCCACGTATGCATATGGAAATCGCCGCGCAGCATCACATCTGTTCCTTCATAGGGTCTTCAGCGAGCCGGAGCCTCACACATCGGGGTCGTCCTCGGACATATCGTCCGGCCCCGTCCCCGCGGCGAACGCGGTCTGCAACTCCTTGATGCGCAGCTCGGCCGTATCAAGGCGCTCCGAGCAGGCCTTCACCAGTCCCATACCCTGCTCGTACAGCGAGGTCGCCTCCGCCAGCGTCAGGCCGCCCTTCTCCAGGGCCTGCACCGTCTCTTCCAGTTGCCGGAAAGCCGACTCGAAATCCAACGTGTCCGTCGCGGTGTCGCTCACCACGTTATCTTAGCCCGGAACGCCCCAGCACACCAGAACGCCGCGTCCCTACGACTCCCACAGCGCCATCTGTTCCTTGACCCGCGCCTTGGCGCTGCGCTTCCGCCGCGCCGGAGCGGGCGCCGGACTTCCCGCCGAGGCCACGACGGCACGGAAGGCGCCGTCGCTGACACGGGCCACGACCGCGTCGCCGTCGGACACCTGCCCCGTCTGGGACACCACCTTGCCGTCCCGCTCCCGCTCGACGAGGGCGTAGCCCCGGTCGAGCGTGTTCGCCGGATGCAGCGATGCGAGCTGCAAGCGGCGGCTTCGAAGGCGCTCCCGCATCAGCGCCGCCTCGCGTGAGGCGGCGGCGAACGCGGACCGCGACAGCTCGTCGAGCCGCTGGCGGCGCGACGCGATATCCGGCGCGCCCCGCTGGACGGCGAGGGCGAGCTGGCCCACCTCGTCCCGCTTTGCGTCGAGCAGCCGCGTCAGCTCGCCCGCAAGCGCGGCGCGGGCATCGGCGAGCCGCTGCTCGAGGTCGCGGCGGTCGGGGACGCACAGCTCAGCGGCCGCCGATGGCGTCGGAGCGCGCAGGTCGGCCGTCAGGTCGGCGATGGTCGTATCGGTCTCGTGACCGATGGCGCTGACCACGGGGACGCGGCTGGCGTGAATCGCCCGCGCCACGGCCTCCTCGTTGAACGCCCACAGGTCTTCGAGCGATCCGCCGCCCCGCGCCAGGATCACGACGTCGACGCCGCCTAACGCGTTCACCGCACGCAGCGCCGCGACGACTCCAGGGGCGGCCTCGGCCCCCTGCACCGGCGTATGCGCCATCACCAGCTCGACGAGCGGAAAGCGCCGGCGGATGACCGTCTCGATGTCGTGGCGCACCGACCCCGTCCGCGACGTCACCGCGGCGACGCGCCGCGGCATAGTCGGAATGGGCCGCTTGCGCGACGGGTCGAACAGCCCCTCCTCCTCCAGCTTGGCCCTCAGACGCAGGAAGGCCATGTGGAGCACGCCGACGCCTTCCGGCTGGACCTGATCGGCGTAGATCTGCACCTCGCCGCGCGCCGTGTAGAACGCCACGCGCCCGTGCACCGTCACCGACGCCCCATTTTGCAGGTGCTCCGCCCCCATGCCCCCGTTGCGGAACATGACGCCGCGAAGCTGCGACTCGGCGTCCTTCAGTGAGAAGTAGGAGTGGCCCGCGCCGGAGCGCGACAAGTTGGAAACCTCGCCGGTGACGTAGAGATCGGCAAGGTTCGCGTCGGCGTCGAGTACGTCGCGGAGGTAGCGCGAAACCTGGGTGACGGTGTAGACGGGCATGGCGGCTCCATCATCGCCCCCAGGGCCGCCGCGAGGCAAGGGGACGGCGGCGTTCAGGCCGCCACGACGTCCATCTTCGGGGCCTTGGTCAGGTCCCGCGCCTTGCCGTTCTCCAGGACCACGATGTCCTCGATGCGGACGCCGCCCCACTCGGGAAGGTAGATGCCCGGCTCGATGGTGAACACCATCCCGTCCTGAAGCTCGTCCTGCATGTTGCGCGAAACGCGCGGGTTCTCGTGGATGTTGAGGCCGACGCCGTGGCCGGTACCGTGGCCGAACTTGTCGCCGTAGCCCGCCTTCTCGATCACGTCCCGTGCCAGCTTGTCGGCGTCATGGCCCGACATCCCCGCCTCGACCGCGTTGATCGCCGTCTCCTGCGCCACCAGCACGGTGTCGTAGACGCGCTTGTAGGTGTCGTCCGGTGTCCCAAGGTAATGCGTCCGCGTGATGTCGGAGCAGTACCCTTCGACCTTCGCCCCCATGTCGATCACGATCGGCTCGTTGGCCTTGATCTTCGTGTCGCTGGGCCGGTGGTGCGGCCGCGCCCCATTCAGTCCCGCCCCCACGATGATGTCGAACGACGTGCTCTCCGCCCCCTGCTCCCGCATCGAGCGCTCCATCCGCCACGCGACCTCGCGCTCCGTCATCCCCGGCTCCAACTGCTCCGAAACCTCCATCATCGCCCGGTCGGCGATGTCGACCGACCGCGTGAGCACCGCGAGCTCCTCGGCGTCCTTGTAGATGCGCAGCGACTCCGCCAGATCGGCCGTGGGGACCAGCTTGGGGCGCAGGGCCGGCTTCAGCTTGCGCACCGTCGACTTCAACAGGTCGTGGAAGGCGTAGGTCGCGTCGTTGGCCTCGAAGGCCAGCTTCTCCGGCTCGACGTCCTCGATGAGGGGGTGCAGCCATGTCTTCATCGCGCCGGTCATCTTGACGAGTTCGAAGTCCGGCGATTGAATCGCCGACTGCTCCCAGTAGCGGAAGTCGGTGGCGATGTAGGCGCGCTCGGGCGAAACGAAGAGGTACCCCGCCGAGCCGGTGAACCCCGACAGGTAGCGCCGGTTCTGGGGATTCGAAATCAGGACCGCGTCGACGCCCTCGTCAGCGAGGCGTTCGCGGAGGCGCTGTACGCGTTGGTTCATGCGGGGCTCCTCGGAGAGTCTGACCGCGCCGCCGAAACGCGGCGGCTTCCATTCTAGACGTCGGGCCCTGCCCGCTCCACCCCACGCTTACTCGTTCGCCAGGGCGGTCAGCAATTCCAGGGCGGCGGTGTAGCCCCGCCAGCCGAAGCCGCTGACGACACCCCGCGCGATAGGCGAAATCACCGACCGCCGGCGCCACTCATCGCGAGCGAAGACGTTCGAGAGGTGGACCTCCGCGATGGGCTTGCCCGCATCGAGCAGCGCGTCGTGAATCGCGTAGCTGTAGTGCCCGTAGGCGCCGGGGTTGATGACGATGCCGTCGGCGCCGCCCGCCTCGGCCTGGACATAGTCAATGATGGCTCCCTCGGAGTTG
>DAOUKZ010000115.1:0-18628 GCA_034420775.1 Dehalococcoidia bacterium | reverse complement strand
CGCAGGGCCTTCGCACCCCGCCCTCTCACCATCTCTCCTGGACGGGCGGCACGCGCTAGGCACGCCGCGCAAGGGCTCGGTTGGCCGCGAAGGAAGTGTCAGCATTCGTCTGATGCGGCGTGAATTTAAGCACCTTTTAACGCAGTGGGCAGGGACGTATCGAGGAAAGCGGACGACACTTTGGGGGCCGTAGGAGCGGCGTTTAACATAAGGCTTAATCGGAGTTAACAGGCTCGCGCCCGCTCGCCACTAGATTGGCGGCGGCTAGATTCTCCCTAGTCAAAGGAGGCATCGTGCGCGAGCAAACGAATCTCATTGAAGGTCGAAAGTCGGAGGCGCCCACCGGGAACGGAGGGCGGACACTAGCGGAAGTGATGGACCGTCGGCTGTCGCGGCGGTCCTTCCTTGCAGGGGCCGCGGCGACGATACCGGTGGTGGTCGTCGCGCAGTCGCTGGGGTTGAACTTGACCGGCACTGCCAGCGCGACCCGCAGTGCGGAGGTCGACTGCGCCGTCGACGCGGGCCGGGTTCCGGGGTTCAGCGCCCTGCTGTTGAGCGCGCAGGACCGGCTCGAGGTCGCGGAGGGCTACCGGACGCAGGTCGTTATCAAATGGGGCGACCCCGTGGTCAGAGGGGCGCCGAAGTTCTCCGTCCTCAATCAGACGGCGGAGAGCCAAAGTAAGCAGTTCGGCTACAACGCCGATTTCGTCGGCTTCTTCCCGCTCGAGGAGTACAGCTCGGGCGATTCGGAATGGGGCCTCCTCGTCGTGAACCACGAGTACACCGACGAGGACATCATGTTTCCCGACTTCGACGAGGACAACCCTACCCGTGAGCAGGTCGACATCATGATCGCGGCGCACGGGCTATCGGTCGTCGAAGTCCGGAAGCTGCGCAACGGGTGGCGCTACAGCTCCTCGTCGCCCTACAACCGCCGCATCACTGCTTCGACGCCGATGATCCTCACCGGTCCCGCGGCGGGCCATGACCTGCTCAAGACGTCGGCGGATCCCACGGGACGGAGGGTGTTGGGCACGATCAACAACTGCGCGGGCGGCAAGACGCCCTGGGGCACGGTGCTCACGGCCGAGGAGAACTTCAACGGCTACTTCGGCAACCTCGACGGCCTGGCCGACGACGACGAGCGCAAGCCGCTGCACCAGCGCCTCGGCGTGCCGGGCGGCTCGAGCTGGCGCTCGTGGGAGCTCCATCATGACCGATTCGATGTGGAGAAGGAGCCGAACGAGCCGTTCCGCTTCGGGTGGCTGGTGGAGATCGACCCCTACGATCCGACGTTCATCCCACGCAAGCGGACTGCGTTGGGCCGCTTCAAGCACGAGGCGGGCACGGTCGCGGTGGCCTCGGACGGCACGCCGGTGGTCTACTCCGGCGACGACCAGCGCTTCGACTACTTCTACAAGTTCGTCGCGTCGGGGCGGATCAACAATTCCGACCGGGGTGCGAACTTCAACCTGCTCGACAGCGGCACGCTGTACGTGGCGCGGCTCAACGACGACGGCACGGGCGACTGGCTCCCGCTGGTGCAGGGCGAAGGGGAGCTGACGGCGACGAACGGCTTCGCGAACCAGGGTGACGTGCTCATCAATACGCGCCTCGCCGCCGACAAGCTCGGCCCCACGAACATGGACCGCCCGGAGGACATCGAGGTCAACCCGGCGAACGGGCGGGTTTACATCATGCTTACCAACAACACGAGGCGCGGGAACGAGGGCCAGCCCGGCCCCAACGCGGCGAACCCCCGCGCCAAACCGGTACGGCCACGTGATCGAGCTGCGGGAGGACATGGACAACCCGAAATCGCCGACATTCACGTGGGAGATCTTCCTACTGTGCGGCGACCCCGACGACCCGGACGTGGAGACGTACTACGGCGGGGCCGACAAGGCCGACGTCAGCGGCATCGCCGCACCCGACAACTGCACGTTCGACAACGCAGGCAACCTGTGGATATCGACGGACGGGCAGCCGGGCACGCTCGGCGGCAACGACTCGATCTACATGGTGCCCGTAGAGGGGCCGTACCGCGGCGCGGCGCGGCGGTTCTTCAACGGCATTCCCGGCGGCGAGATCTGCGGCCCCGAGTTCACCCCGGCGAACACGACGTTGTTCGCTGCGATCCAGCATCCTGGCGCCCGGGGCAGCTTCGCCGAGCCGCAGAGCTACTGGCCCGACAATCAGCAACCTCCGCGGCCCAGCGTCGTCGCCATCGTGAAGAACGACGGCGGGATCATCGGGAGCTAAGGAGGGGGGAAGAAGGCGATCATGTTACGGAGCTTTGGTCCAGTCGAGATTCTGCTCATCTTGGGAGTCGTACTTCTGCTATTCGGCGCCTCACGGCTTCCCCAGATGGGTCTCTCCCTAGGGAAGGGACTCCGCGAGTTCAAGCGCGGCATCACCATGAACGTTGTGGACGAGGAGCCGCCGCGCAAGCAAGTCGACGAACCGATTGGAACGACAACCACGCGAGGGGTGTTGAACGGCCGCGCCGAGACGCGGTCGGACATGCAGCACTGATACTCCCTCTGCCGGCAACGGCCCAACCTCGCTTCGCCCACGCTGGAAGCGCCACCCTTCCGGCGTGGGCTCCCTTTTTTGGGGTCTACTCTTGGAGGAAGTCGAGGACGAGCCGGTTGAAGGCGTCGGGGGCTTCGGCGTTGACCATGTGGCCGACGCCGGGGATGACGGCCTTGCGCCCGTTGGGCGCGTTCCGCTCGACCATGCCGGCGAGGGTGTGGAAGAGCTCGACGTCGCGCCCGCCCACGATGGCGAGGGTGGAGGCCTCGATTTCGTTGAGCCGCTCGTGGGCCGCGGGCTCGGGCTCGATGTGAGGATCGTCGTTGACGAGGTGCCAGCCGGAGTAGTCGTCCAACATGCGGTGGACCATGGCGAGGGCGTCGGGGTTGCCTTGGGCGGCGGCGAAGATTCCGGACTGGGCGTAGAGGGCCTTGGCGGCGCCGACCCCCTGCTTGCGGGCCACGTCGAGGAGCTGCTGATAGCCCTCGTTGGGGCCGGAATCGTGGACCTTGTGGGCCTGGGTCGGGCCCGGCGACGCGCCGGCAAGGACGAGCTTGCGGAGGAGCTTTGGATATGTGATGGCGAAGTTGAGCACAATCGAGCCGCCCCGCGACAGCCCGACGACGTGGGCGGGCGCCAGGTCAAAGTGTTCGATCAGGGCGGCGAGGTCGTGGTAGTGGCCGTAGGGCTCGGAGCCCGGCACTGAGGAGTACCCGAAGCCGCGGGCGTCGTAGCGCAGGGTGCGGAAGCGGCGGGAGAACTCGGGAATCTGGGGCTCCCACATGGTGAGGTCGCAGGCGAAGCCGTGGACGAAGACGACGGGGTCGCCCTCGCCGGCGATCTCGTAGCGGATGCGGGCGCCGTTGATCTCGACGAAGGTTGGCTCGTTTGGGGACATGGTCGCGGCCCGGTTCAGCGGCGGTATTGGGGCGCCTCTTTGCCGAGGATGAGCATGCGGGTGTAGAAGAGGGCGTTGGTGACGACGCGGGTCTTGATGTCGCCGCGGCGGCCGGGGTACTTGCCGTAGTGCGTGGCGTGCCTCCCTGCGTCGGCGACGGCCATGTAGGCGGTGCCGACGGGGCGGCCCTCCTGCTCGGTGGGACCAGCGACGCCGGTGACGCCGATGCCCACGTCGGCGCCCAGCTCGCGCCGCGCCGCCCGCGCCATCTCGATGGCCGTCTCCTCGCTCACCGCGCCGTGCCGCTCGATGGTGTCGCGGGAGACGCCGTACTTGATCTTCATCTCGGTCTGATAGGCGACGATGCCGCCCCGGTAGTAGCGCGAGCTTCCGGGGACGTTGGTGATCGTGTCGCCGAGCAGCCCGCCCGTGAGCGACTCCATGGTGGCGAGAGTGAGTCCGCGCTCGATAAGCAGCTTCCCAACGTGCTCCTGCATCGTCTCGTCGTCGACGCCCCAGAGGTGCTCGCCGAACCGTCCGCGGAGTTCGGCCTCGACGGGACCGATCAGGGCCTCGGCCTCCGTTTCGGTCATGGCCTTGGCCGCGATGCGGACGTGGATGCCGTCGGGGCGCGAGTAGACGCCGATGCTGGGGTTGGCGGCCTTGAGCAGGTCGCCGCACATCTCGTCGACTCCGCCCTCGGAGATGCCGGTCACCTTCAGGGTGCGCGAGACCAGCAGGCCGCCGTCAACCATGTCGCGCAGCCGGGGGCGGACCTCGTTCTCCCACATGTGACGCAGCTCGCGCGGCGGCCCGGGCATGGAAACGAGCACCTTGCCGTCCTTCTGCGTCCACCAGCCGGGGGCGGTGCCCATCGGGTTGGCGATGGCTGAAGCGGAGGGAATGAGCATGGCCTGCTTGATGTTGTTCTCCGGCATGTTCATGCCGCGGTTGCCGAAGAAGGAGCGGACCTGCGCCTCGAGTTCGGGGTCGACGTACAGCTCCTCGCCGAGCAGGCGGGCGACGGCGGCGCGGGTCAGGTCGTCGTCGGTGGGGCCGAGCCCGCCGGTCATGAGGACGAGGTCGGAGCGCTCCATGCCCCGCCGGAGGCTGTCGAGCAGCCGCTCCATGTTGTCGCCGATCGACTGGATGTGATAGACGTCGACGCCGATCTTGGGCAGCTCGCCGGCCAGGTAGGGCGAGTTGAGATCGACGATCTCGCCGAGCAGCAGCTCGGTGCCGATGGAGATGATCTCGGCTTTCATGGGAGGAGGCCGCGCGCCGGCTACTCGTCCTTGGGGGCTTCCCAGATGGTGTGGTACTGCTTGCCGGTGATGGCGGCGGCGAACTCGGCCGTCTCCAGTTGGCGGAGCTCCACCATGACCGCGTCGAAGGTCTTGGAGAGTTCGGGGTGGCCCTCGGTGGCCACGCGGCCGACGAGCTTCGTCCAGACGCCGAGGTTCTGCAGGCTCTCCACGTAACGCGGCCAGGGGACGATGACGACCTTCTCCGGCTTGGGGAAGCGGGGCCTCAGGGTGCGGAGGCTGCGCAGACGCTCCTCGGCCGACTTCGCCATGGGCACGAGCTTGACGAGGGGTGGGTCTTCGACGTCGGCGCGGGGGTCGACGATGAGGGTCTTGCGCAAGTAGGGGAAGTGGAAGCAGATGACTTCCGCCGACTCGATCTGCTGAAAGACCTCCTGGAGGTCCATCGCGTCCCTTCCGGCGCGCGGCCTTGGCCGGCGCCTCGACGCGCCCCTGCGCTGCTCCCGGCGGCGCGCCCCTAGCCTTTGAGCTCGCGGACCATGTCGGTGAAGGCGGGCAGGATGTCCTCCCACTCACCGACGACGCCGTAACGCGCCTCCTGGAAGATGTTCGCGTCGGCGTCCTTGTTGATGGCGACGATGTTCTTCGAGCCGGAGCAGCCCGCCATGTGCTGGCTGGCCCCGGAGATGGCGAAGGCGATGTACAGGTCGGGCGTCACCGTCTTGCCGGTGAGCCCCACCTGGTAGGAGTGGGGCAGCCAGCCCGCGTCACAGACGGCGCGGCTCGCGCCCATCGCGCCGCCCAGCGCGTCGGCCAGCGCCTGCAGGTCCTCGAACGGGTCGGGCCCGCCGAAGCCGCGCCCGCCGGAGACCACCACGTCGGCGTCCTCGAGGCGCACGCCCTCGGACTTCTGCTTCTTGACCTCGGTGATGCGGACCTGCACCGCCGACTCGTCGACCGTGGCGTCCAGCGCCTCCACGCTGCCGCTCCGCCCGGTGTCCGGTGGGAGCGGCTCGAAGGCCTTCACCCGCACCGTCACGACGTGCAGGGCCGCGTCGGAGGCGTAGGTGGCCTGGGCGTTGCCGCCGTAGACGGGCTTCGTGGCCTTGAGCGTCCCGCCGTCCATGGTGACGTTGACCGAGTCCATGGTCAGGCTCGCGCCGAGCTTGAAGGCGACCTTGGGGGCGAGGTCGCGGCCCACGTCGGTCTGGCCGATGATGACGACCTTGGGGGAGACGGCCTCGACGGCCTGGAGCATGACCTGGGCGTACGCGTCGGGCTGGTAGGACGCGAGGTCGGCATTTTCGAAGGTGAGGACCTTGTCGGCGCCGGCGGCGATGAGCTCGGCGCCGAGGTCGCCGGTGCTGCCGATGATGATTGCGGAAACTTCGCCTCCGGCGGCGAGCGACCGACCCACGGCGACGCCTTCCTTGGCCACGCCGAGGAGCTTGCCGTCGGAGACCTCCGCGAATACGAGAATGCCCTGGTTGTCCGCCATCGTTCGCTGCTCCTGTTCTTCAGATAGGGTCGCGTTAGATGAGTTTGGCCTCGCGCAGCTTCAGCGCCAGGTTGCGGCCCTTCTCCGCTCCGTTGTCGCCGTCGATCCACTCGACGTTCTTCTCGACGACGGGGATGAAGAGCCGATCGAGATCGACCACCCGGCCGCTCGCGCCGACGCTGCCGGTGTCGACGCCGATGTCGTCGGCGGTCCAGACCGTCGGCTTCTTGCGGCCCGCCTGCATGATGCCGCGGAGGGTGGGATAGCGGGGCTCGCCGAACTCGTTGCTCACCGTCACCAGCGCGGGAAGCGGCGCCTCGGCGATCTCGCTGCCGTCCTGCCGCACCCGCTCGACGATGACCTTGCCGTCTTCGACCGTGACGCCGCGCGCCAGGGTGATCACGGGGATGCCGAGCAGCGCGGCCACGGCGGGGCCGACCTGCCCGCGGTCGGTGTCGGAGGCCTGCCGGCCGCAGAGGATGAGGTCGTACTCGCCGAGCTTGGTCACCGCCGCCGCGAGGGCGCGGGCGATCGAGTAGGCGTCGCCCTCTTCGAGGGCGTCGTCCTGGAGGAGGTAGAGCTCGTCGGCGCCCATGGAGAGCGGCTTCTTGATCACGTCGAGGACGAGCTCCTTGCCCAGGCTGACGACGCGGATGGTGCCCTCATGCTCCTCGCGGAGTTGCAGGGCGGCCTCGATGGCGTTCTCGTCGAATCCGTTGACCACGGGGGCCACGCCCTGGACGGGCATGACCTTGTTGTTGGCCTCGTCGATCTTGAAGCTCGCCATGGGGGTCTCGGGGTCCATGACCTGCTTGGCGAAGCACACGATATTCATGCGTCGGCCTCTTTCCGGGATGTCACTTTTTCGGGCCTTTACACAAAGAACGCTGGGCCGAAACGTGCGCCCAGCGAAGGCCTTGCGGAAGCGCCGTGTACTCTAGCACCGCCCCTGTCGAGGGTCAAGATAATCGCGCTGCGAGCGGTGCCCTAGCCGCGGGCTGCGCGGGCTTCGCGGAGGGCGAGCCAGTAGGGCTCGGCGTAGGCGTCGTAGACCTCGCCTTCCTTGAAGGGGTGGGCGATCTCGTCCTCGGTCATCAGGCCGTGCTCCAGGGCGAAGTCGTGGGCCTCGATGATCGTCCCGTTGTAGGGCATGGGATCGGCCAGCGTCGACAGATGCGAGACGACCACGCAGGGCATGTGCACCGAGTGCCTCCGCGGCAGGTTGTACCCCATGCCCGCCTCCTTGGAGACGGTCACCCGCTCCACCAGCGTCGCCCCCGGCTGGAGGCCCACCGCGGCAATCTTGTGCTCCCGGACCTCCTTGGCGATCAGCATCGTCGTCCAGTTCAAGCCCGCCTTGGTGCTGGGGTAGAGCAGGCTCGTCGACGCCTGCCCCGGCATGTTCTGGTTCGGCAGGTGCCCCTCGATACCGGTGGTGACGTTGATGAAGAGCCCGCCGCCCTGCTTCGCCATTTGCGGGATCAGCAGCCGCATGAACATGAGCGGGGCCTTGAAGTTGCAGTCGATGGCCGTGCTGATCAAGTCCCATTCGAGGTCCTCGATCTTCTCCCAGTTCGCCGGGCCCTCGTACCGCGCGTTGTTGATCATGACGTCGATGCGGCCGAACGCCTCCAGCGTCTTCTCGACGGCCCCTTCGATGTCGTCGGGCTCGCCGACGTCGCAACGGATGGGGAGCGCCCGTCCGCCCAGCGACTCCACCAGCGCCGCCGTCTCGTGGATCGTGCCCGGGTACGGCGTCATGTCGTTCTCGCTCACCGACCGCGCCGTCACCGCGATCGAGAAGCCCTCGAGGGCGAGGTGGGCGCAGATCGCCTTGCCGATGCCCCGGCTCGCTCCCGTTATCAGCGCGACCTTGCTCATGGCTCTTACCTCACCGACCCTGGTACTTCGGCTCGCGCCGCTCCATGAAGGCGCGCCGCGCCTCCTTCGAGTCCTCGGAGTAGTAGCAGACCTGGTATGCCAGCCGCTCGAACTCGAGGTAGTCGTCGAGGTCGCGGCCCCGGCCCCGCAGAATGGCGCGCTTCGTCATCATCATGCCCAGCGGCGGCCCGGCGGCGAAGGCCCGCGCCAGCTTCAGCGCCTCCGGTATCAGATCGTCGGGCGGGGTGACCTTGAAGACCAGCCCCGCCTCCTTCGCCTCGGCGACGTCCATGATCCGGTTGGTGGCGTAGAGCTCGAAGGTGCGCTGCGGGCCGATGTGACGGGGAAGCAGCCAGCCCAGCGCGTCGAGGATGCCGACGCCGAGCGCGGCGTGGGCCACGCGGAAGCGCGCGTTCTCCGACGCCAGCACGACGTCGCACCCCGCCGCGAGGGCGAGCCCGCCGCCGACGCACGTCCCGTTCACCGCCGCCACCACGGGCTTCTCGACCCGCTGCAGCCGCGCCGAGAGCGCGTTCGTGGGATGCAGGTGGTTGCGCCGGATCTGCTCCGACGGCATCGCGCCGCCCGAGCCGCGCTCCTTCTGGTCGGCCCCCGCCGAAAAATACTCCTTGCCCGCGCCGGTCAGGACGAGGGCGCGCACGTCCGGGTCGTCGTTGACGCGGGCGAAGACCTCGACGATCTCGCGCCGCATCACGCTGTTGAGGGCGTTGCGGTGTTCGGGCCGGTCGAGCGTCGCCACGGCGACGCTGGCGTCATCGACCTCGTAGCGGACCGTCTCGTAGCTCATCGTGGGTCGAGGCCGCCGCCCGCTACTCGTCGTAGACCATGAACTCGACGAGGTTCTTGTCGGGGTCGACGATGTAGATGCTGGTCGAGGAGCTCTTCCCGCCGTTCCTGCCCCCGTAGCGCGGGACCGGCCCGGTGACGGGCTCGACGCCGGCCTTGGCCAGCATCTCCTGCACCTCTTCGATCGTGCCGTCCCAGACGAAGCAGAGGTCGCCGCAGCCCGGCAGTGCCGTCTCCCCCCGCAGGTTGGCGGTGAAGCCCTCCGGATGCACGTTGATCATGTTGTGCTCGCCGATGCGCAGGGAGAAGATCGGGCTCTCGCCGCGCCGCCACCTCTCCTCGTTGATGAAGGTGAAGCCGAGGCGCTTGTAGTACGCCAGAAACCGCTCCGCGTCCGCCGTCGGGATCGCCACGTGATCGAAGGCCTTGACCGGCATAGCCGCCTCCCTCGGGGCGGCCCTGCTCTACGCCTCTTCGAGGGCGCCCGCGTGGGGACGGTAGCCCCTCACGCGTCGGAGGTCAACGCCCGCGGATTTCCTCGATGTAGTCGTCCACGCGGACGCCGTCGCCGAGGGCTCCCTTGCCCAGGATCCCATACACGCGGTCTACGGGGTGCACCGCTCGCTTCCTGAGAAGCAGACCGTCCTCAGTCGGGCTGATCTCAACCTCGACGTTGCGGTGCAGCCCGAACCGCTCGCGCAGGTGCTTGGGGATCGTGATCCGACCCTGCTTCGAGATTCGCATGGCCCTAGTAGGCGTCCCCTCGCCCCTTGTGCAAGCCGGCAGAGTTGCTCCTACCCCCACTCTACTGGCCTATGCTCGCGACACAGAGAAGCGAGCGGTCCCCGTCAGCCCACAGTTCTCGTGTGGGAGAGAAATAGAGGTCAGCCGCCAACGGACAGGCTGCGCTATCCGCTTCAAACCTTGCTTCGCCCGGGAAGTTCATATCGCCTGGATAGACCTTGACGTGCAAGACCTTATGGACGTTCGACCCCCCGCACGCCGCCTCAATCCCTTCTTCGTCGACGCAGTCACCGACCTCGAACGAGTTGTAATGGTCGTCCGGATCCAAGCGGACGTTCTTGGCGCATAGCAGCGAGCGGTCGCCATCCTCCCAACTTTCTCGCGTGGGGTGGAAGTAGTAAGACCTGAATGAGGTGGAACATACCTCGGCATCGGCGTCGAATCTTGCTTGTCCAGGGAATGCCATGTCCTTCGGATACAGCTTTGCCCAGTCAACCGTGTAGGTCTCGGTACCATCGCAGTCCAGGGTCAGTCCTTCTTTGTCGAGACAGTCCCCCGCCTTTGCTGAGTTGTAGGGGTCCGCGAGATCGCTTTGGATTACGAGCACGGCTCCCAACACCATTGCCCCAACAGCGAGAGCGCCTATCACCCGCCAGAAGGCGCTTGCCGCTACCCAACCCCGGAGGACTTTGTAGGCCCCCCAGGCAATCCCTCCCCACACGATCCAGTAGGTCTGTCCTGGGCCTGCGGCAATATAGGTTCCGAGGGTAATCCCGCCTGTGACCGCCAGGATCAGGATTCCCCACAGGACTTCGTTTCGGCCCGAGTCTTGCATAGACCTACAGCCCGTACAGCCGCGCCGCGTTCTCGCCGAGGATCTTGGCCTTCGATTCCTCGCTGAGGTCGGTGCGGTCGCGGAGGGCGGCGACGACGCCGGGGAAGATGCTGTCGCTGTGGGGGTAGTCGGTGGCGAAGACGAGGGTGTCGTCGCCCAGCGCCTGCACGAGGCCGGGGATGATCGCCTCGTCGGGGTCGGCCGAGATGAAGCACTGGCGCTGGTAGTACTCCGACGGCTTCAGCGCGAGCGGGCCGCTGGTGTAGCCCCAGTGTTTGATGTGGTCGTCCATGCGCTCAAGCCAGTGCGCGATCCAGCCGGCCCCCGATTCCAGGAAGACAACCTTCAGCCGCGGGTGCCGTTCGAGGGCGCCGCCGCAGATCAGCGTCATGCAGGCCATCTGCTGCTCGTGCGGGTGGGAGACCATGTGCCGGTACAGGTAGTTGTCGAAGCGGTCGAGCCCCGCCTGGGGCAGGTTCTGCGTCGTCCCCTCGTGGATGGCCAGCGCCGCCCCCAGCTCTTCCATGAGCGAGAGGAACGGCGCCAGGGCCGGGTGGTCGAGGTCGCGCCCGGCGATCGGGTTGGGCCGCCACATGACGGCCTTGAAGCCGAGGTCGCGGACGGCCCGCTCCGCCTCCTCCATGGCCAGGCCGACATCCAGTTGGGGGACCATGGCGACGCCGGCGAGCCGGTCGGGCGCTGCCTGCGTGTAGTCGTAGAGCCAGTCGTTGTAGGCCCGGCAGAGGGCGGCGTTGAGATCGGCGTCGGCGACGCCGCCGAAGTAGAGGCCGATGGAGGTGAAGCACACCGCCACATCCAGCCCCTCGGCGTTCATGTCGACCAGCCGGGCGTTGGGGTCGACGCCGCCGGGCCGCTGCGCCTGCTCCATGGTCAGGCTGGGCAGGAAGGGCTGCAGCTCCTCCGCGATGAAGAGGCGGATGCGGCCCTGCGAGTCCAGCACCCGGCGCGGCGCCATGCGGTGGTACTGCTCCGGCAGGCGCTCCGCCCACAGGTCCTCGGGCTCGTTCACGTGTCCGTCGGCGTCGATAACGCGGAGCGCGGTCATGGCATCCCTCCCGCCGCGATGATCGTCATCGCCGCGCGGGGTGTCAACGGCGCGCTACTTGCGGCCCGACCTGGATGCCTTGTAGATCTCGACGAACTCGGCGACAGGCGTCCTCGCGACGGCCTCGCCGACCAACTCGAGCGGCAGGTCGTCGAGCTTCCTGAAGCGGACGCACGACTTGCCCATGTCGAGCCGCTTGCCCGTGGCGAGGTAGCGCTCGCGGAACCAGCTCTCGACCGATCCGTCGGCGTAGACGTTGGTGAGGTAGACGGCCATGTGCCGCTTCTGCGATGCGAGGGCGGCGTACATGAGCGGCTGGCCGTTGTAGGTGTCGGCGAGCACGCTGAACGGCACGACGTAGGTGATCATCCCGAACTGGATCGTCTCTTCGTAGCCGTCGGGCAGGTTGTCGAGGATGACGCCGCGCACGGCGGCGATGGCCTCCCGCCGGCCGTCGTCGAGTCCGGACAGGTATTCGTCTACGGTCTTCGCGTCGCTCTGCATCGGGTGGCCTGTCGCGGCGGGCTAGCCGACGACGATGTTGACCAGCTTGCCGGGGACGTAGATGACCTTGCGCACCGTCTTGTCGGCGACGTGCGAGGCGGCGCGCTCGCTGGCGAAGGCGAGCTCCTTGGCCGCCTCTTCGCCGATGCCGGCCTCGACGGTGAGCTTGTCGCGCATCTTCCCGTTGACCTGCACGACCAGGGTGATCTCGGTGTCGGCGGCGACGGTGTCGTCCCACGTCGGCCACGGTTGGCGGTGGACGCTGTAGCCGCCGCCCGCCCGCTCCCACAGCTCCTCGGCGACGTGGGGGCACATCGGCGCGAGCAGCACGATCAGGGTCTCGATGGCGCGGCGCCATGCCTCGGCGTCGACCGCGCCGGAGTCCCAGACGCGCTGCAACTCGTTGGAGTACTCCATGAGGGCGGCGAGCGCCGTGTTGAACTGGAAGCGATCGAGGTCGTTGGTCACCTTGCGGACCGTCTTGTGGCGCAGCCGCTCCAGACCGCCGCCGTTGGCGGAGCCGGAAAGCTCCGAGGGGTCGCGGGCGGCAAGGGCCCAGACCCGGTTCAGCCACCGCGACATCCCCTGGATGCCCGTCGGACTCCACGCGCCGCCCTGGTCCCACGGACCGATGAACATGAGGAAGGCCCGCACCGCGTCGGCGCCGTAGGCCGCGACCACGTCGTCCGGGTTGACCACGTTGCCCCGGCTCTTGCTCATCTTCTCGTGGTCCTCGCCCAGGATGATCCCTTGGTTGAAGAGGCGGAGGAACGGCTCGCCGAAGTCGAGGATCCCCAGGTCGCGCAGGGCCTTGGTGAAGAAGCGGGCGTAGAGCAGGTGCATCACGGCGTGCTCGGCGCCGCCGGTGTACTGGTCGACGGGCGCCCACTGCTTGGCGAGGGCGGGGTCGAAGGGGCCGTCGGCGTAGTCCGGGCTCGCGTAGCGCATGAAGTACCAGGACGAGTCGACGAAGGTGTCCATCGTGTCCGTCTCGCGGCGGGCCGCCCCCCCGCATCGGGGGCAGTCGGCGTGGAGGAAGCCCTCGTGCCGCGTCAAGGGCGACTCGCCCGTGGGGCGGAACTCGGCGTCGCCGGGCAGCAGCACCGGTAGTTGGTCCTCGGGAACGGGGACCGTGCCGCACCCGTCGCAGTAGACGATCGGGATCGGCGTGCCCCAGTAGCGTTGCCGCGAGATGAGCCAGTCGCGCATCCGATAGGTGACGGCCCGCTCCCCGAAGCCCTTGGCCTCGGCGAAGCCGGTCACGGCGTCGATGGCGTCGGCGCCGGGGGTGCCGTCGAAGTGGTCCGAGTTCACCATCACGCCCTCTTCGAGGTAGGCCTCGTCGAGCGGCGACCCGTCCCAGTCGGGCGGCGAGATGACGACCCGGATCGGCAGGCCGTACTTGGTAGCGAACTCGAAGTCGCGCTGGTCGTGGGCGGGGACGCCCATCACCGCGCCCGTCCCATAGCCGAGCAGGACGTAGTCGGAGGCGTAGATGGGAACCCGCTCGCCGTTGAACGGGTTGATGCAGTCGGCGCCGATGGGGACGCCGGTCTTCTCCCGCTCGGTGGACATGCGCTCGATCTCAGTCTCGGCGCGGGCTTGGCGGGCGTAGGCCTCGACCTCGGCGCGCCGCTCGGGGGCGGTCAGCTGCTCGACGAGCGGGTGCTCTGGAGCCAGGGCCATGAAGGTGACGCCGTAGACGGTGTCGGGGCGGGTCGTGAAGACCTCGATCTCCTTCGTCTCGATGCCGTGGTGGGAGAGGTCGAAGGTCAGCCGCGCCCCCTCGCTTCGCCCGATCCAGTTGCGCTGCATCGTCTTGATCTTGTCGGGCCAGTCGATGAGCCCGCCGAAGTCGAGCAGCTCCTCGGCGTAGTCGGTAATGCGGAAGAACCACTGCTCGAGATTGCGCCGCTCGACCACGTCGTCGGAGCGCTCGCAGCGGCCGTCCTTGACCTGCTCGTTGGCCAGCACCGTCTGGCAGCCGGGGCACCAGTTCGCCGGAGCATGGGCCCGGTAGGCGAGCCCTTTCTCGTAGAACTTCAGGAAGAACCACTGGTTCCAGCGGTAGTACTCCGGCAGGCAGCAGACGATCTCGCGGTCCCAGTCGAACGTGGTCCCCATCGTGCGGAGCTGGCCGCGCATCCGCTCGATGTTCGCCATCGTCCACTGCAGGGGGTGCGCGCCGTGCTTGATCGCCGCATTCTCGGCGGGCAGCCCGAAGGCGTCGAAGCCGATCGGCGACATAACGTTGTGGCCCCGCATCCGCATGAAGCGGGTGTAGGCGTCGTGGGGGGCGTAGCCGTACCAGTGCCCGATGTGCAGGTCGCCCGAGGGATACGGGTACATCGTGAGCGCGTACCACTTGGGGCGCGCGTCGTCGTCGGGGGCGTGGTAGAGCCGGTCTTCGTCCCAGCGGCGGCGCCACTTCTCTTCAATGGCGCGCGGTTCGTACGTCGGCGGCATGGGGACGATGTGCGCTCGAAAAGGGGGGACGCCGATGGCTTCGGCGTTCCAGGTTTGCAAGCCATTGTATCAGAAAGGGCCGCTTTCGCTCCTGGGAGGCCTTTGGTAGGGATCCAGAACGGAATCAGGCCCAGAGGCAGCCGTCGATTCCGCTAGCCCGCCAGTTCCGGCGTTTTGATCAGGTGGGCGTGGGCGGCACTCCGTCGTGGCGGTGATAGATGCCGATGAAGTCGCTCTTTGGGGTGGAACGGCTTCATTGGCTACGTTCCAGGTAGACGCAGCGCTCGGCTAAACCCTCGATCGACGGAAGCTCGAGGTCGACCATGGCTCTCGTTGCCCGGGACAGGGCTGCCCCGTCGCCTGCGAACCCATTCCGCAGTAAGGGAGCCATGTAGGCGAGGTCGTCGGCATAGTCCAGCAGCCGTTCGTGAATAAGCAAAGCCGGCGTCGGGGGCGGGGCTATGGTCCTGATTCGCCCGGCGATACGCTCGTTGGCAGACGCGATCCGCTCAACATCGTCCAGGTATGCATTAAGAGCCACAGCCTCTGGAGTCCCGCGCTCAAGGTCGCGAAGCGCTCTACTCATCAGGAGAGAGGTCTCGTCCGAGACGTCATAGACCTCGGCCGCGACCTCGCCAAAAGCCGCGACGTAGTCGTTCATGGCTTCTCCGCAGATGGGCGTGGGTGTCGGCGCCGGCGTCGCCGTCGGCAACGATCGCGGCGTCGGGGTGCTGATCGAAAGGGAACAGCTGGCAACAACCACGAGGCAGAACGCGAATGGCGCCAAGATTTTCAAGGACGGGGCCACCCTGCGGTGATTCCACGAGGCGGACGTCACCCGTGGCGTTGCGCCCGACCGCCACGGCGCCGGCGATCGGGTTGCGGGGCCGCTTTTCCCCGGTGGGCCTGTTGGCATGGTGGTTCTCCTATCCGTGTCTAGGCTTCGTTTCGAGACTGGCCGTGATGGCCCTCGGGGAACATCTGATTCCGGACCGTGATGGCCTCGGCCTACCCCTTCTTGATCTAGACTGCGGCCGATTCGATAGTGCCTTCCCGGTGCTTTCCTGTCCATTGGACCTATTCCGTATCACTGGCTTTAGATGATCAATGTGCCAACGCAACCGCCACACCATATGGAAGACCGCTACCCGTGGGGTCTGGCCCCAGTTATGGAAAAGGTCTCTCAGCGGGGCGAGCCCCACCCCGTGCCAGAGCGTGTACACTATGGCGCGCTATGCTCGAATTCGACCTGACCGAAGACCAACGCGCCCTCCAACGCCTGGCCCGCGACTTCGCCCGCAACGAGATACGCCCCGTCGCCATGGCGATGGACCAGGGCGACGTCCCCGACAACTTCCCCTGGGACCTCATCAAGAAGGGCTCGCAGCTTGGCCTGCGGACCTTGACCCTTCCCGTCGAGTGGGGCGGCGTCGGAGCCGACGCCCTCTCCCAGCTCATCGTCATCGACGAGATGGCCTACGAGGATGTGAGCTGCTCCAAGATCTTCTCCCAGAACTGGAAGATCGCCCCGCTGCTCTTCGTCGCTGGCACCGAAGACCAAAAGCAGCGCTACCTCCCCCGCTTCCGCGACGAAGACGACTTCCTCCTCTCCTTTCCCGTCACCGAGCCCAACGTCGGCGCCGACGTCATGGGCTACTACGACGCCCCGGTCGGCGAGGGCATCATGACCACCGCCATCCGCGACGGCGACCACTACGTCGTCAACGGCGTGAAGCAGTGGGGCTCGCACGTCGACAACGCCTCGGTCTGGATTCCCCGGGTGCGCACCGACCCCAACGTCCGCGCCGCGGAGGGGGTCAGCTACCTGATCGTCGAGAAGGGGACGCCCGGCGTCCGAGTGGGCACCGTCCACGACAAGATCGGCTGGCGCGCCTACCACCAGGCCGAGCTCTTCTTCGACAACGCCCGCATCCCCGCGGAGAACCTGCTCGGCGGCCGTGAGGCCTACCTGCCCCCCGAGTTGGCCCGCTATCAGGCCGCGGGCAACATCGAGGTCCCCGCGCACCTCGTGGCGCTGGCGCGGGCGGCGCTCGACGCGGGCGTCAACTACGCCAACGGGCGGCGTCAGGGCGGCAAGAACATCATCCAGCACCAGGCCGTGGCGCACTCCATCGCCGAGATGTACACCTCGCTGCAGGCGGCCCGCAGCCTGATCTGGCGCGCCGCCTGGATGGTGGCCCACGCCGAGGAGATCGACCGCAACCTGCTGAAAGCGAACCGCGTCTACTGCGCCGAGACCGCGCTGAAGATCGCCCTGCACTCGCTCGACCTCTTCGGCGGCTACGGCGTGATCCGGGGCATGCCCATCGAGAAGCTGGTGCGCGACGCCATCGGCATCCAGCACGGCGAGGGGGGCCACAAGGTGCTCAACCTCTCCATCGGACGGGAGATCGAAACGCGCCTGAACGCGGGCAGGCCCTGGATCGGCTAGGAACGCCCGAAGGGAGCAGCACGATGGCGACCGCCACGCACACCCCATTCGACGCCCAGGAAATCTCGCGCCGCATCGAAAACACGCGCGCGGCGGCGCGCGCCCGGGGGCTTGACGCCCTGGTCGTCGTCGATTCCGACAGTATCGTCGAGGGCGGCACGGTCCGCTATCTGACTAACTTCTTCAACGTCGTCGACTCCGGGTTGCTCTCCGTCCTGGTGGACACCCTCGACGCCGGCCCCACCTTGGTCATCGGCAGCGGCTTCGCCAACTGCCAGGTCGGGCTGGCCCAGCGGCGCTCGCCGGTCTCCAATGTGAAGGTCAACGTCGGAACGGGCTCGCCCCGCGACTGGGACGTCTCCATCGCCGAGGCGCTGACCGAGGGCGGCTTCTCCGAAGGCAAGCTCGGCATCGACGGCATGCGCTTCCTGCCCTACACCACCATCGACGGGCTGCGGCGGGCGTTCCCGAAAGCCGAGCTCGCGGACGTCTCCGGCATGGTGCACAAGGTGGCCCTGCCGCGAGCGGCCGTCGAGGAGCCCTACATCCGGGGCGCGGCGCGGGTGTCGAAGGCCGGCATGGACGCCTTCCTGGAGGCGGCGAAGCCCGGCGTGCGCCAGTCCGACGCAGTGGCGATCTGCGAGCACGCCGCCCGCATGGCCGGCGCCGAGTACATCAGCCTCTACATGAGCGCTGGCGAGCCTTGGCTCTGGGGTCATCAGCGCCACGACCTCGTCTTCGAGGACGGCGACATCGTCGCCCTCGAGGTCAACGCCCGCTACGAGGGCTACTACGGCCAGGTCTGCCGCACCGCCGCCGTCGGCAACACGAGCGCCGAGAAGCTCCGCATACGCGATGCGGCCATTGCGGCGCACGAAAAGATGCTCACCCTGGTGAAGCCCGGCGTCATGCCGAAGGAGCTCTACGCCGCGGGCCTCGAGGTCGCCCAGAGCTACGGCTTCGACTACTCGGGCGTCCGCTTCGGGCACGGCCTCGGCATGACCATTGGCGAGGGCTTCAGCATCACGGCCGCCGACGACACCGTGATCCCCGAGAACGCCTACATGGTCATGCACCCGCTCCTGATCCGGGCCGAGACCGGCTCCTGCGGCATCTGGGGCGACCAGCTCCTGGTGCGGGCCGGCGGCCCCGAGCTACTGAGCAGCGACTAACCCCATCCACGGCGGCCAAGCGGCCGGAGGAGGACGTAACGATGCCAGACCCTCGACTTCCCACCGAAGCCGAGCTCGAGAAGTTTATGAACGAGGGCCGGAACTGGGGCCGGTGGGGCGAGAACGGCTACAAAGGCACGATGAACCTGGTTACGCCGGAGAAGATCGTCCAAGCCGCGAGCCTGGTGAAGAAGGGGCGGCAGGTCTCCCTGAGCCAGGTCTTTCCCACCATCCCGGGCCCCGATAACGAGCGCCCGGCTCTGCACTACACCTACACCATCGACCGCGGCCTCCGCGGCGAAGCCTGCGACTTCTACGGCACCGACTACCACACCGTCTCCACGACCCACGTCGACGCGCTCTGCCACCTCTGGGACGTCGAAGGGGGCGGCTGGGACGGCGCCGACCCCGACAAGATGATCACCACCCGCGGCGCGACCTCCGGCGGCATCGAGGCCTGGTCCGATGGCATCGTCACCCGCGGCGTCTTCCTCAACGTGCCCAA
>DAOUKZ010000114.1:0-9582 GCA_034420775.1 Dehalococcoidia bacterium | reverse complement strand
GCCAGAAGGGCGTGCCCGGCCACTCGAACCAGATGCTGACCCGGCCCTCCGACGAGGGCAGGAGGAAGAGCAGCGGGATGAACATCAGCGTGCTCAGAATGCCGACTACGGCGAACATCTCGGACGCGCGCGCCATCGGTAGCCGCCAATGGCTCCGGAGCATGCGCTGCGTTACCGAGAAGAGCGGCGCCGAGGAGGCCGTCGTGAGCAGGAAGGCGAAGGCCACCATCAGATAGGCCCACGGCGAAAAATCGTAGAAGCCGCCAACGTCCACGAGCCGCAGAACGAAGCCAACGATACCGAGCACGAACAGCAGACCGAAGAAGGCCAGCACCTTCTTGTACTTGCTGCTGACCCGCGCCGTCTCTTCGAGCACGTCGCGGGTAATCTCCTGGGGCGTCTGCTCCAGGACCTGCGGCTGGTAGTGCTCCTCGTGGGCTTGGGGGAGACCCCGCCCGTAGGCGATGGTGCTCATTAGTGCCCGCCGCCTCCACCGAAGTAGGGGTCGACCTTCTTCAGATACACGACGTTCGGCGCTGTGCCCTGCTCTTCGAGCATCCGGTAGGCACGGTTGTCGTTACGCATCCTGGATACCTTGCTGTCAGGGTCGTTGACATCACCGAACACCAAGGCGTCGGTGGGGCAGGACTGGACGCAGGCGGGCGCGAAGGATCCGTCGGCGACGTTCGTCGTCCCCGTTTCCTCGCGGGCTCCGCGCTCGGCCCGGTGAATCCGCTGGATGCAGAAGGAGCACTTCTCCATGACGCCGCGGCTGCGCAGGCTGACATCGGGGTTGAGCTGGTTGCGCAGCGTATCGGGCCAGACGGGCTCCCAGTAGTTGAAGAACCGCACGCTCCATGGATCGTTGTTCGAGCAGAACCGCGTGCCGATGCAGCGGTTGTAGATCTGCACGTTCAGGCCCTGATTATTGTGATAGGTGGCGAAAACGGGGCAGACCGGCTCACACGGGGCGTTGTCGCAGTGCTGGCACAGAATCGGCACGAAACGCGCCTTGACGTTGGGGAACTCGCCCTCCCAATAGCGCTCGATCCGAATCCACTCCATTGCCCGCCGCTGCTTGAAGATGCCTTCGTCGTTGATCGGGATGTTGTTCTCGGCCTGACAGGCGACGACACAAGCCTCGCAGCCCGTGCACCGGTCGATGTCGATGACCATGCTCCACTTGGGAGTGTCCGGCCTATCCGTTGTCATAGCCTCGCGTGCCTCTCTGCTCTTCCTCGCCTACTTCTCTTCGCCGGTCACCTTGATAATGAATCCTTCGCGGTCGATCTTGACCTCGGAGTCGCGGTCGAACGGGTCCTCAGGGCTGAGTCTGCCGTAGTCGACCACGTACACCGCGCCCTCCATCTTGGGAATGCGGACGCGGCGGCCCGTATCCACGAGCCGGACGCGGGTGCCCGCCCACGCCAAGGCGCCGGTGTCGGCGTCGACCTGGTCGACGAGCGCTTTGAAGGGGTTCGACCCACGGTTTTCCGCCCACCGGCCCATGGCGCGGCGCCCTTGTCCCATCGGCACGCCGAGCACGTCCGGCGGCGTCCCCGGGTTCAGATACACCGCAGCCTCGATCGCGCCGCCGGGCGACTCGATCCGGTAGACCGCGCCTTCCTTGATCCCTCGAGCGAGGGCCTCTTGGCGGTTCATCTCGACCCACGTAATCCACGTCGCCGTGGTGATCGGGTCGGGCAGCGACTGGAGCCACGGGAGATGCGCCCCGCGTCCGTCGCCGATACCAATCTGTTCGAATGGCACAAGATAGTAGGGGTACTGCGCCGCCGCTCCGGCGATCGACGCGTGCGGCTTGAGATCGAGGCGCGGCGGCTGTGGCGGAACAGAGGCCTGCCGGCCTGCGTCCCACCATCCGCCCTGCCGGAGCAGGTCGATCCAATACGCTTCCGGCGACGCGCCCTCGACGTTCCCGCCGCCGGCGTTCCGAAGCAGCTCGGCGACCTCTTGGAGCGCGGCATAGGAGCTTTCCCAGGGCAGGTCGGCTTCCATTCCGAGGTCTTGGGCCGCGGCGAGCAGCACGTCGGCGAAGCCACGGGTGTCGTTGAAGGGGTTGACCACCGGCTGCGAGACGTTGACCACCTGATGGCCGGGACCGGGATTGGGGCTCCATACGCCCCAGTCCTCCAACGCCACGTGGCTCGGAAGAATCAGATCGGCGTGTACCGACGTGTCGTCGAGGAAGCTGGAGAAGCTGACGACGTCTTGCACCCGGTCGAGCGCCGCTTCGAAGCCCAGTTGTCCAGGAAGGCCGTGGATGGGATCGGCATTGCGCACCATAAGCAGGCGCACCTCGCCGCTTGCGATCCTTCCCGTTAGGCGGCGCATATCTTCATGCGAGGCCGAAGGCGCGGGCAGCAGGCTGCCGCCGTCGCCGAACAGGGAGTCGAGGGCCACCGGCGGAGCCGGATTCACGATGATGCCGCCGGGCTTACCCACACTTCCCACGAGGAAGTTGAGCGCATAGATAGCCTTGAGACCGGACACCCCATTGGTGTGGGCGCCTGCCGAGCCGCCGCCGATGGCCAGGGCCGGGCCGTGGCCGGGATCCCCAAAGTCCTTGGCGAGGTCGCGGATGCGCTCGGCGGAGATGCCGATGTCGCCGGCTACGGATTCGGGTGCGTAGGGACGCAGCACCTCCGCGGGATCCGCACCGAAGAGCGCGGCGGCCGCGCTCTCGTCGGCGAGGCCGTCCTCGATGATCACCTGGGCCATCGCGAGGGCCAGCTTGCCCTCGCCGCCCGGCTTCACCGGCACCCAATCGTCGGCGTTGGCGGCGGTCATGGAGAAGCGCGAGTCGATGGCGACCATGCGCCCGCGTTTCTCTCCGCCCTGCCGGAACTCGCCGTAGTGCTTGGAGTGGCGCACCTGAGCGATCCAGCCGTTCAGGAAGTCGGCGCCGAAGGTGTACAGATAGCGCGTATTGGCAATGTCGAACTCGGGAAGGGCGTCGCTCCCAAGCAGGTCGGTCAACGCCCTACGCAGGTTGAGGTCGTCGAGCGACTGATAGGTCAGATACTCCCCGCCGTAGGCCGACATGAAGCGGGAGGCAATGCCACCGCCGACGCCGCCAATAGGATCGCTGAGTAGGACGACGTCGCCGGAGCGCCCCTCCTCACGGGCCGCGTTCAGGAAGGCATAGAGCCGGTCGAGCGCCTCGTCCCAGCCGATCTCACGGAACGATCCGGAGCCGCGCGGCTCTTGGACCAGCGGTCGCCGGATACGGTCGGGGTGGTAGAGCTCTTGCACCAGGGCCTGGCCCTTGGCGTTGAGCTTGCCGGTAGGCTTGAACAGGTCGGACGAAGGGTCGCCGTTGACGGGGTGGATCGGGTTCCCCTCCACCTTCTTTGCACGGCCTTCAATGACGCGGACGATGACGCCGTTCTCGCCGTGGCTGGAGGCGTACCAATTCTCCATCCCCTCGACCATGTCTTCAGGGATCTGGTGCGGGCTCTGCTCAAGAAATTCACGGGCATTGGGCCGGCAAGCCACGATGATGAACCCCGCGCCGGCGCCGGCGCCCGCGAGACGCAGGAAGTCCCTGCGGGATACGCCCGGCCGCTTTGAGTCGTCCGTATGCTTCGTCGTCATCTTAGTAATGGCAGGCCGCGCAGTCCGTGGGCGGCGGGACGCGCTCCCCGCTCTCCACGGCCTCGCGAATGGCCAACTCCGCCTCGTCATTCAGATACTTGAGGTAGCCGCCGCGATGGCAGTCCACGCAGTCGCGCATGTTCAGGTTCCGCACCTGTTCGGGGATGCCCATGCTCCCCACGTCGCCGTGGCAGATCGCGCACGTCTGCGACGGCAAGATATTGTTCTGCTCCGAGAAGAACCGGACGTGCGCGTCGTGCACGAATTGCACGTGGTCGGGCAGACGGTGCACGCGCACCCAGTTGATCGGCTCGTCGTTCTCAAACGCGAACCGTATCTTGTCCACTTCGCCCGGGTTCTCGGAGTCGATAGCCACGTTTTGGTGACAGAAATAGCACTGTTGCACCGCGGGAATGCCCGCCGTGGCCGTCTCCATGACCGTGCGGTGACAGAACTGGCAATCGATCCCGGCGTCGACGTGCACGTCGTGGCGGAACTCGATGGGCTGAGCGGCGGTCGGCTGCAAGAAATCGAACGGCAGCCCCCACCACGTCTTGAGCATCAGGAGTACGCCGAAGAGAACTCCGGCGGTAACAAGGAGAACGACTAGCGGAAGACCAATCGTAACCGCAAGCGGTTTCTTCGGCACCGGTCGCGTTTCTCCTTACAGTGAGCGTCCCGGCAAGGGGGCGGCGCCCTCTTCCGGGCCCGGCCCCTGGCCTTGGGCTATATCCAGTCTCGCCAATAGATCCTTCGAAGCTCGTGCGTCGCGTCGGCCGCCTCCGACAGGAAGAACGCGAGGGTGCCGACGAACATCAGCGATATCACGTAGAGGGGAAAGCGGAGCTTCCGCACTCGGTCGGCGAGGCCATCCGGTATGTGGCCAGAGGCCAGAAGGGAGGGTATGACCGCATGAGCGAGGACCATGTGGGCCGCAAAGAAGAAGACCGTACCCACGAACGCCAAAATATAACGAAGAATGACGCTCATGCTGCGCCAATCGACGTGGTTCAGGTGCTCGGGATCCATGCCTCTCCGGAACGGCGCCCCTTACGCGGGCTATTTTTCGTGAATCACGATTCCTGAAGTGAAAAATGCCCTTCAGAAGCCGCATTGAGAATACATTCACAAATCGAAGCGTGTCAAGCGCGGAAAGGGGTGCCCGTGCTAGAATGAATACGTGCTCCAACAGAAGCGGAGCGCGGTCCGCGCCATGCCCACCGAGCAGAAGATCCGCCTAAGCCACCTTGCCGGAAGCGGCGGCTGAGGCGCCAAGTACGGTCCGGGGGACCTCTCCGAGATTATCAGCGCGCTGCCGCGTGTCGAGGACGCCAACCTGTTGGTCGGCGTCAGCACCAGCGACGACGCCGCCGTCTACCGGTTGAGCGCCGATACCGCGCTGGTGCAGACGGTTGACTTCTTCCCTCCGGTGGTCGACGACCCCTACGACTACGGCGCCATCTCCGCCGCCAACTCGCTCAGCGACGTCTACGCGACGGGCGCCCGGCCCATCACCGCACTGAACATCGTGGCCTTCCCCGACGACCTGCCCCGGAGCATCCTCCAGGAGGTGCTGCGCGGCGGAGCCGAGAAAGCGGCAGAGGCCAACGTCCCCATCGTTGGAGGCCACACCATCAAAGACGCCGAGCCGAAGTACGGCCTAGCCGTCACCGGCCTGGCCCATCCCGACCATATCTTGACGAACGCGGGGGCCCGGACCGGGGATGCGCTCGTGTTAACCAAGCCCATCGGATCGGGCGTGATCACGACGGCGGCGAAACTCGACCGAGCCGGCCCCGCCGTGGTCGCCTCGGCCGTCAGCCACATGTCCTCCCTGAACAAGGGTGCCTCGGAGGCCGCGCTGGAGGTCGGCGTCCACGCCTGCGTCGATGTCACCGGCTTCGGGCTGCTCGGCCACCTCCGCAAGATGGCCGAAGAAAGCGGTGTCGGCGCGCGCATCTCAATCGCCGCGATCCCACTCATGGAGGGCGCTGTGGAGCTTTCCATCGGCGAGGGGATCGCCCCGGGCGGCACTGGCCAAAACCGCAGCTACCACGAGGAATGGGTCGAGCTGGCCCACGGCGCCGCCGAGGGAATGCTCAACCTCCTTTACGACCCGCAGACTTCGGGTGGCCTGCTGCTTTCGGTCGAAGCGGCCAAGACCGACGCGCTCCTGGACGCTCTCCACCGGCGCGGCGTATCGGACGCCGCCATCATCGGCGAAACGAGCGGCGGACGCCCGGGCGCCATCGTCGTGGAACCGTAGCCGCAGCGCTTACCGTCAAGAGGAGATGAAGGACGCCGCAGCCGGCGTCGAGCGGAGACTCGCGATGCGCGCAATCGTGCTGCCCGAAACCCTGGCGGACGAGATCATCCGCCACGCCAAGGACGAAGCACCCAACGAGTGCTGCGGGATCCTGCTTGGCAAGGGCGACGCCGTGTCGGAGGTGCGCCGCGCGCGCAACGTCAAGGGCAGCCCCGTCGAGTATGAGCTCGACCCTAAGGAGCACGTCGATATCCTTCGCGCGGCGGACGAGGCCGGGCTCGACGTCGTCGGCTTCTATCACTCTCATACCTTCAGCGAGGCCTACCCCTCCATTACCGACATTTCCAAGATGTCGGACTGGGGGTACTTCTACCTGATCGCCTCGCTGGCCGACGCCTCGGCGCCAAAGGTGCGGGCGTATTGGTTTCTGGGTCACCACTTAGCCGACGCGGAGTCCCGCGTCGAGGAAGTGGCCATTCGGACGGGGTAATGGCGACGGTGGCCGCCCAGCCCACCTTCCCTATTTTCATGTTCGCTCGCAACGTGCTCGCCGTGCGGAGTACTGAAGTGGGCAAGAGGAGACGCGAACGCTCACGGCTTGCGGCGCGTGGCGCGCTCCACTACGATGCTCAGACCAGTACATGCGGGGAACGTCCGCTGTAAAGCGCCATGGGTAGGCTGAGGATTAAGAACGTGGCGGCGGCTGCGCTGGGGACGGCAGCCCTCGCCCTTGTGCTTTCCGCATGCGGCGGCGAGGACGCGGTCGCCGTGCAGGCAGAGACCTTTCGCGTGGAGCGCGGGGACCGTGCCCTCGCCGTCCCTGCCCCTGGAAGTGTGATCTTCGCAGGCCGGACGCACCTCTCGTTCGACATCGCCGGCGTCGTGGGCCGCGTGCTCGTGTCTGAAGGCGACCGCGTCGAGGCCGGGCAGTCCATCGCCGAACTCAGCTCCGAGGCCCTCGCCGAAACCGTGCTGGAAACTGAGCGCCGCATCGCCGGCATCGAAGCGCGCGTCGACGAGGTGGTACGGATGGGGCCCGCGGCTCTGGCCGCGGCCCAAGCCGAGGTCGTCATGGCGGAACAGGCGTTGTTCGAGGCCGAGCAGGCACTCGCCGTGAGCTTCGCCGAAATACTGCAGGACCAACAGTTCAAGGTGGCCAAGGCCGCGCTGGCCGTCAAGGAAGCCGAGGCCGCTCTTGAGCGCGCCAAGCAGACCTTCACCGACCTCGACATTGCCCAGCAGCGTCAAAGGGTGGCCGAAGCGGCTATCGAGGCGCAGCGCGCCGAAGAGGCGCTGGCAAGGGCCGACGTGCCCTATACCACACAGACACTGCGTCGGCAGGAACTCGCCGTGGCACAGGCGCGGGCCGCGGTGGAGCGCGCGCAGGAAGAGCTCGACCGGGCCCGCAACCCGTTCTCGGAAGAAGACACCGCGGCGGCCGAGGCAGCCGTCGCCGACGCCCAAAACTCGCTTTCCGCGGCACAGACCAACTTGGACGTCACGGAGCGTGTCCAGGGCCGACTCGTCGCAGATGCCGAACAGCGCGTCGAGGACGCCGAACAGGCTTACCGCGCCGCCATCATCGAGGTGCTCGACATCAGCATCCTCCAAGAGGGCGACCTCTCCCTCGATCCTCGCGCCCTCTGGGAGAAATACGGGGCCGACCCCGTCCACACCACCCCTGCCTGGGACGCCCTTGTGGCGGCGAGGGCCGACCGCGACCTCGTTGTGGCGACCCAGACCCTGGAGCTGGCCAAGGCGGGCCGGGAGGTCTCCCAGGCCGAGCAAGCAGTAGCCGAGGCGAACAGCCGTCTTGCCTCACTTACCGTCGCACCGGACCCCCTCAATGTGGCGGTGAAGGAAGCTGCCCTGGAGGCCGCAGCCAGCGAGCTCATCGAGCAGGAACGGCTCCTAGCCGACATCCTCGAGGGCGGCGACCCGCTCGAATCCGCGCTAGCGACGGCGACCCTCGAACTGGCACGCGCCAAGCTTGAGCACGAGCGCTCAGTACTCGACGGCATGGCCGAGCTGCCGTCACAGACGGAGATCGACTTCCGCACCGCCGAGCTCGACTTCGCTCAGCTCAACCACCGGATTGAACAGCGGATCCTGGGAACCTTGGAAGATGGGGGAGAGGCCCGCCGCGCCGAAACGCTGAACAGCGCCATGAACTCGGCGACCATCCGGCTCGCGGCGGCGAAGGCCTCCTTGGAGCAACTCCAAGACGGTGACCCCGTTCTCACCGAACTCGCCGCCGAACGTGCCGAGGCCCAAGATATCCTGCGAGCGGCCCGCGACCAACTGAGTCAGACCACGCTTCGAGCTCCTTCCGGCGGCATCGTCGTCGAGATCAACGTCGCGGAGGGTGACGCGGTCCTCACAACCACCGTCGCTGCCGCGTTGAGCGACCCTTCGGAGCTCGCCATATCAGCACTGGTCGACGAGGTCGACGTGCTCCGCGTTCGGCAAGGGCAAGAGGTGCATATCTCCCCGGACTCCGCGCCGCTCCTCTCAATTCCGGGCACCGTACGCGAGGTGTCGCCGCTGGCGGTCCAGACCGCCGACGCGGTCCGCTACCGCGTCGCCATCGACTTCGACGGCCGGGACAGCGCCACCGGCGGGGCATCACTGCGCCAAGGACTCTCCACGCGCGTCGAGATCGTGGTCAGCCGGCAGAGCGACGTGCTCTCCGTGCCCATAGAAGCCGTTTCGCTGACCGATTCCGGCCGCGTCGTGCAAGTCGTCCGTGCCGACGAGACCACGGAGCCGCGTATCGTCCAGCTTGGCGAGGCGGATGGGGTCTGGGTCGTGGTAACCTCCGGCGTACAGGAGGGGGAGACGGTCCTCGTCCCGAACGCCCCGCAACCAGCCATTCGCCAATTCACGTTGCCCGGGCAAGACTCGGCAGACTTCGAGGACAGCTAGCCGGCTGCGGTCTTCCGCGCCGAAGGGTGCACTCCGGCCGGCGGCGTTATGCAGGGAAGATCAAGGCGTCCGCACGCTCGCAGCATGAGTCACTTCGGTTGGTTCGGCGTGCTCATCATCGCCGTCGTGACAGTTGCCGCTTGCAACGGGACGTCCATCACGCCTGAGCCGAGCATCGACGGCGACAAGCGGGCGTTCGCTCCTGTCGTGCGGGGGAGCATCATCGAGACCGTGCCGGCCGCCGGGACACTTCGCTACGCCCGCGAGGCCGAGCTCCCCTTTGGGGAAGCGGGAACGGTGCAGAGCGTCGCGGTGGAAGTCGGCCAGCGCGTACATGCCGGCGAGGAGCTCGCCGCACTGAACCCTGAGACCTTGCGCGTCGAGATGCTAGCGGCAGAGGAGATGCTGGCGACTGCGCTGAGACGCGCCGAAGCGGTGCGGACCGTAGACACGGCGCTCCTTCTCTCGGAGGCGCGAGAGGCCGTGGCCCAAGCCCGCGTGGACCTGTACAAGGCAGAGACCGCGCTGCGCCAAACACGGGCGCCCTCCACTTACATCGACCGCGTCGAGGCGCAGGAACGCCTCGCGGCCGCCCAGGTAGCCATGGGCGAAGCCATCGCCGAGCGCGCCGTCATGCTGGACCCTAGCCTGAGCGCCGAGGCAGCGAAGGCCGGGGCGGAGGTCGAAAAGGCCCGTACAGATGTCGAGGCGGCACAGGCAGCCGTTGAATCAGCCCGCGCGGCCGCTGAGGCGGCGAGGGAACCCGTCCCCTTCCA
>DAOUKZ010000113.1:0-8933 GCA_034420775.1 Dehalococcoidia bacterium | reverse complement strand
GGCTGGACAGAAGTTGAAGCAGAGACGGCAGCCGTGGCAAACGTCGAACTGGCGCTTCTGCTCGGCGAGCAGGGCCGACTCGTCCCAGAAGTCCGGTGTGTTCGTACCTAGCTTGCTCACCGGAACGGCGCTCCGATGTGCGCGGCGTGCAACTCGTTCGTGATCACGTTCATGTTCTTACGGACAGACAAACGCCCCGAAGGCGGGCCCTCGGGGCGTTTCGTCGTTGGTCTCCGCATTCGTCGTGCGGGGAGGCCGGCTACATCGCGTCGGCCGGCTCCTTGCCCGCGACCTTGCTCAGGCCCTGGTTGAAGCGCCCGGCGTGCGACTTCTCGGCGCGCGCCAGCGTCTCAAACCACTCGGCGAGCTCGTCGAAGCCCTCGTCACGCGCCGTCTTGGCCATGCCGGGGTACATCTCGGTGTACTCGTAGGTCTCGCCGTCCACGGCGGCCTTGAGGTTCTTCTCGGTGCTGCCGATGGGGTCGCCGGTGGCGGGGTCGCCGACCGACTTCAGGAAGTCGAGGTGGCCGAAGGCGTGGCCGGTCTCGGCCTCCGCGGTGTCGCGGAAGAGGCCGCCGACGTCGGGGTAGCCTTCGATGTCGGCCTGCCGCGCGAAGTACATGTAGCGGCGATTCGCCTGGGACTCGCCGGCAAAGGCGTTCTTGAGGTTGTCGAGACTCTTGGTCCCGTCTAACGATTTGGCCATAGGGGTGTGCCTCCTACCTGTTGGCTCTCGCTACGATGGATTTCGGACGGGTAAATTATGGTTTAGCTCCCCCCGAAATGCAACCGCACACGTGTGCCGCTGGGGGCCGTTAAACGAGAAGAGGCCCCGGCTCCGGGGCCTCTTCTTGCTAGCGTATTCCGTGTCCTGAAAGCGCCGTGGGTCCTAGGAGACAACCGCAGCGATCCGTATCGCGATGATCGCCGCGCCCGTGAGCAGGATGCCGGCGACGACGGTCTTGTGCGGCGACTCGAGGAAGGTCTTACCGTTGATGACGGTGATCCCGGCAATGAAGGAGAGCACCGCCACGATTGGCTTGCCGATGGGTGATTCGATGAAGCCTTCGATGCTGTTCATGGTGTGGTCTCTCCTAATTCCAAAGGGCGGGCAGATGAATCGCCGCTGCCATGAAGAAGATCATCGGGACCGAGAGCATCGTGTTGGTGCGGGACGCTAGGAGCGTCTTCCGCGCCCACGACGGATCGGGGGCCTCGCCGGCGTTCGCCGCCGCGATGACCTTCTTCTGGTTCGGCCAGATGATGAACCAGACGTTGCCGGCCATGATGAGGCCCATCACGCCGCCAATCGCGACGGAGTAGAAGCGGGTCGTCTCGAAGTAGTTATGGTCTTGCACACCCTTGCCGATGATGTACCCAAGCCCGAACAGGACGGTGAAGAAGGCCGCCCAGCGGAACAGGAACAGCACCTGGGGCACCAGCACTTGTATGGCGTTGGTGCGGGCCGCGGGATCCATCTTGGCGAAGGAAGGCACCTGCGCGAAATTGAGGTAGTAGAGAATCCCGATCCAAGTGACCCCGGCGACGATGTGACCAACGCGATCTAGGTCGAAGAAGATCTCCCAGAAGAGATCCATACGCTCCCCCCTTTCCGGTTGTCCGAAGCTACCGATTACGGAAGGCCGTTTCAGGTGTTCCGCATAATGCCGACCGACCGCGTTATTGTCAAGCGGCGCGGGGGCGGGGCGGTCAGCGGACGACGATCTCGCCGATCATGCCGCCGGCTTCGTGGCCGGGGATGGTGCAGAGCAAGCGGAACTTGCCCGCGGTGTTGAAGGTGTAGCGGTGTGTCGCCCGCTCTTCGCCCTTGACGTCCCAGTCGATCCCGAGAGCTTCAACATTGAAGTCGTGCTCGATGTCCCTGGAATAAAGCTCGAACTCGACGGTTTCGCCGACGGAAAACTCGAAGTCTTCCGGTATGAAATCGAACGAGGTCATCTCGACCTCGATCCGGGTGGCAGGGGCGTAAGGGTCAACGGTGGGCCGGGGCGTGGGTGTGGCCGACTCGCCGGGGCAGGCGGTAAGGACGAGCGCGGAGGCGAGAATGGCGGTCGGCACGAGCAGGCGGAGGCGCGGGAATCGAGGCATGGGAGGTACGGGGCTCCTTGGTCTAGCAGGAGGTCTGCGTGTGAGCACTTGGCGCACCCTTCAGGATACACCCGCGCGCCATTGAGCGGGGTGGCCGGGTTCGAGGGAACGGGCGATTCGCGAATCGCCCCTACAGGAGAAGGAGTGGGCGCCCACAAGCGGCGCCTCCTACACTACGCCGGCTTCTCGGAGGCGTTCGAGCTCGGCTTCGGTGACGCCGACCTCGGCGAAGACTTCGGCGTTGTGCTCGCCGATGAGGGGGGCGGCGCGGAGGTACTCGATCGGGGTCTCGCTCATCTTGATGTAGGGTCCCGGGACGGCGAAGGTCGCGTCCATGCCGGGCTGGTGGACGTCCTGCCAGAACTCGCGGAAGGCGAGGTGCTCATTCTCTAGCAGGTCCTGCATATTGTTGACCGGCGCGATGAGAATCTTGTCGCTGACCGCGTGGGCGTAGATCTCGGCCTTCGTCTTGGTGGCGAAGAAGGCGGCGAACTCGTCCTGGCAGCGCTCGAACTCGCGGGCGAGCTCGCCGCCGACGGTCATGATCTTGAAGTAGTCCATGTTTCGCCAGTCCCGCGACTTCAGGAAGTCGGACGCCTTGCCCTCCGAATCCATCCAGCGGATGAGCGCCTCCGTCGAGCGCCAGGCGACGTTGCCGCCCGATATGGTGCCGGCGATGTAGCCGTCGAGCGTGGGGAAGACGTCGCGGACGGTGAAGTCCGGGAACCGCTTGGTGCCGCCGCCGCGCTCGATGTTGACGCCCATGAGAATCGAGTTCGACGCGGCGTTCATGAGGACCCGGATCACGGCGGCCTGAATCGAGATGTCGACGTGCTGGCCCTCGCCGGTGGCGTGGCGGGCGAAGAGCGCGATCATCGAGCCGGCCGCGCCCTGCGCGCCGCCTTGGTGCTCGGCCTGCGGCACCGAGACTCGCGCCGGGGGGCGGTCGCCGTCGCCGCAGACGTAGAGCGCGCCGCCCATGGCCCACAACACCATGTCGGTGGTCTTGTACCGGGCGTAGGGCCCGGACTGGCCGAACGGCGCGATCGAGGTGTAGATGATCCTTGGGTTGAGCGCGCTGATCTGCTCGTAGCCGAGGCCGAGGTCGCGCATCGTCCCCGGCATGGACGATTCGAGGATGAAGTCGGCCGTGGCGGCGAGGCGGGTGAAGAGGTCCTGCCCTTCGGGGCGTTCCAGGTCGAGGGTGACGCCGCGCTTGTTGAGGTTGTAGGCCGTCCAGTAGAGGCTGCGCTCGGGGTGCGGCTCGTCCCGGTAGAAGGGGCCGCGCTTCCGTGTGGGGCTGCCGCCGGGCGGCTCGACCCTGATCACGTCGGCGCCCATGTCGCTGAGCAGGCGGCCCGCCCAGTTGACGCCGCCCTCGGTGAGGTCGAGGACGCGGTAGGGGACGAGCGACGAGCCGGGGCGGCCCGGCGCGTCGGGGCGGTCGGTCATCGAAGTCCTCCGGCGTGGCCGGATTCTTGGCGACGGGGCGATGGGTGTCAAGGAGCGGGCGGAGGCGTAAGGCTGGTCGGGGGATGGGGACGGGCGACCACAAGGGTCGCCCCTACATGGATGCTTCCCCGCCGGCGGCGCGGTCGGGCAAGAGGTCTCCGAGGGAGCCAGAGGCGGGCGTGGGTTATGCGGGAGCGCGGCCACAGCGCATAATGCTGGCATGTCTCGCGAAACTGTCGAAGTCGTCGTCGCCACCAGCCTCGCCAACGACCTGATTGAGCGCATCGCAGGGGTGGATGGACGGGTGCGCGTCGCCGATGCGGCGGCGAAGCTGTTGGAGGAGCTGCCGACGGCGCTGCGTCCCATGCAGCAGCCCGCCCCCGACCGCAGCGGCGGGCGTTCCCTCGACGAGATGCTGGCGCAGGCGGAGGTGGTACTCGCCGCCCGTCGCCTGCCCGCCGACATCGGCACCCGCTGCCCGAACCTGCGCTGGGTCCAGATGCCGATGGCGGGGACGGACCTCGCGCGGGAACTCGACGTGTGGCACGACCCGAACGTTGTCATCACCAGCGCCGTCGGGGTTAACGCCGCGCCCGTCGCCGAGTGGGTCTTCACACAGATGCTGACCTTGACCAAGCAGGTCGGGCGCATGGTGCGCGGCCAGCGGTCGCGCCAGTGGGACCGTTTCGAGCTTCCGCAGCTTCGCGGCGCTACGATGGGGATCGTCGGGTTCGGGGCCATCGGGCGGGAGACGGCGCGCCTTGCCGCCGCCTTCGGGATGCGCGTGCTGGCAGTCAAGCGCAACCCAACCGAAGCGCACGGCGACACCGAAGTGCTGCCGCTATCTGAACTCGACCGCGTGCTGCGCGAGTCCGACTTCCTCGTGCTCGCCGTGCCTTCCACGCCGGAGACGCGAGGGATGATCGGCGTCCGCGAGCTCGGCCTGATGAAGGAGACGGCCTACTTCATCAACCCGGCGCGGGGGGACGTCGTGGACGAACCGGCGCTGCTCGCGGCGCTGGCGGAGCGGCGCATCGCGGGGGCCGCCCTCGACGTGCTGCAGAGCGAGCCGCCCCCGCCCGACAGCCCCTGGTGGGAGGTCGACAACGCCCTGGTCACCGCCCACGTCGCCGGTCTCTTTCCCGGCTACGACGCAGCCGTCGTCGACCTCTTCGTCGACAACCTCGCCCGCTACCTCGCAGATCAGCCACTGCGGAACGTCGTCGACCGGGCGCGGGCATACTAGGGTTGACCGGGGCACGGGCCGCGGCCACCGCATTCGATTGAGCAGGAAGGACACGCGCGAGATGGAGGAGTTCCAAGAGTCGACCTACGGAGACCGCATCGCTGAGGTCTACGACGAGATGTACGCGCACCTGGGCAGTCCAGAGCGCCTTGTCCCCATGGTGGACATGTTGGCGGAACTGGCCGGGAGCGGGCCAGCCTTGGAACTCGGGATCGGCACGGGCCGGGTCGCGCTTCCGCTGGCGGCACGCGGGGTTGAGGTCCACGGCATCGACTCCTCCGAGGCGATGGTCCAAAAGCTGCGGAAGAAGCCCGGCGGCGAAGCAATCCTCGTTACGATGGGCGACTTCGCGGAATTCGACTTGAAGGGCCGCTACTCCCTGGTGTACGTGGTCTTCAACACCTTCTTCGCGCCGCTGACGCAGGAAGCCCAGGTGAAATGCTTCGTGAACGTCGCCCGCCATCTGACCGACGGCGGAATCTTCGTCATCGAGGCCTTCGTGCCCGACGTGGCAAGGTTCGTGGGAGGTCAGACCATCCGCACGGACGTCGTGAATTCCGACAAGGTCTCCATCGACATGTCTCGCCACGATCCGGTCGATCAGATCATCACGTCTTCACACGTGTACATCACGGAGGAGGGCGTCCGCCTCTATCCCGTCAAGCTTCGCTACGCCTGGCCGTCGGAGCTGGACTTGATGGCGAGGCTGGCCGGCATGGGACTCAGAGATCGGACGAGTGACTGGAAGGACAGTCCATTCACGGCCTCGAGCACCAACCATGTGTCGGTGTACGAGCTGCGGCGAACGTAGGAAGACGTTCCAGGGGCGGGGAGGCCGGGCCCCGCGCTAGAATGGCGCCATGCCGGAGTTGTTCAATGTGCTGCCGCCGGCGGAGGCGCTGGCGCTGCTGCGGCGCAACGTCGAGGTGCGGCTGCTCGGAGTGGAGGCGGTCGCGACTGAGGCGGCGCTGGGGCGGTACCTGGCCCGCGATGTGTTCGCGGGCGGCGACCTACCGTCGTTCCCCCGTTCGAGCATGGACGGCTTCTCCGTCCGCGCCAGAGACACCTTCGGCGCGAGCGAGGGGCTTCCCGCCTATCTGCGCGTGGCCGGCGACGTGCCCACCGGCAGCCGCCCCACGTTCGACATCGGCCAGGGCGAGGCGGCGCGGGCGCATACCGGCGGGATGCTCGCTCCCAGCGCCGACGCCGTGGTCATGGTCGAGCACACCCAGCCGGTGGACGAGACGACCATCGAGGTCGTCCGTGCCGTGGCGGTGGGCGAGAACGTCGTCCAGCCCGGCGAGGACGTCAAGGAGGGCGGTCTCGTGCTGCCCAAGGGACACCGGCTGCGGTCGCAGGACCTCGGCGGGCTGACCGCCGTTGGGGCGGCGACGGTCGAGGCGGCGCGGCGTCCCAGCGTGGGCATTCTCTCCACCGGCGATGAGGTCGTGCCGCCCGACACCGCCCTTGAGCCGGGCCAGGTCCGCGACGTGAACAGCTACACCCTGGCCGCGCTGACCGAGCGCGCCGGCGGCCAACCGGCGATGCTCGGCATCGTCGGCGACGACGGGGACGCCCTGGCGCGGGCGGCGGCGGACGGACTCGCCGCGCATGACGCGCTGGTCATTTCCGCGGGCAGCTCGGTGAGCGCCCGCGACCTGACGGCCGAGGTCATTCAAGGGCTCGGCGAGCCGGGTATCCTGCTCCACGGCGTCTCGCTGCGGCCCGGCAAGCCGACGGTGCTCGCCGTCGTCAACGGCAAGCCGGTGTTCGGTCTGCCCGGCAACCCGGTGTCGGCGATGATCGTCTTCGACCTCTTCGTGCGGCCCGCGATTGCCTGGCTCAGCGGCTGCGACACGCCGCCGGAGCCGCCCACGGCCCGCGCGGTCCTCACACGCGACGTGGCGTCGGCGCCGGGCAGGGAGGACTACGTCCCAGCGCGCCTCGTCGAACGCGACGGAACGCGCTACGCCGAGCCGGTCTTCGGGAAGTCGAACCTGATCTACACGCTGGTGCGCGCCGACGGCCTGCTCACAGTGCCCCTCGACGCGGGCGGCTTGTACGCAGGGGCCGAGGTCGAGGTGCGGCTGCTGGGGTAGGACAGCGACCGAACAGCTCTACGGATTCTTGCTCAGCAGGAACGCGCTGGAGGGCACCGGCGCGGCCGAGGTGTAAAGCGAGAGCTCGACGTCCTTGACCTGGGAGGTGGAGGTGCCGCGGATCTGCTTGACGGCTTCGACCATGAGGTTGAAGCCGTGCAGGTAGACCTCGGAGAGGCCCGCGCCGCTGGTGTTGATGGGGATCTCGCCGTCGGGGAAGCCAATGGCGCCGGAGGCGGCGTAGGACCCGCCGTTGCCGCGCCCGCAGAAGTAGTCTTCCAGCAGAAGGAGGACGACGGTGCTGAAGGCGTCGTAGAGCTGGGCGACGTCGATGTCTTTGGCGTCGACGCCGGCGCGTTCGTAGAGGGCCTTGGCGGCGACGGAGGAGTCGGTGCGGAAGAAGTCGTCGTCCTTGTAGTAGTTGGTCATGCCCGTGGTCATGTAGGCCATCCCCTGGGAGACGGCGAGCAGGTAGGCGGGCGGGTTGGGGCAGTTGCGCGCCCACTCCGCTGAGGAGACGACGAGCGCCGCCGCGCCGTCGGTCTCTAGGCAGCAGTCGAAGAGGCGCATCGGCTCGGCGATCCAACGCGCGTTCAGGTAGTCCTCGACGGTGATGGGCTGGCGCATGACGGCGGCGGGGTTGCGGGTGGCGTTGTCGCGTTGGGTGACGGCGATGGCGCCGAGGTGCTCGGCCTTGGTGCCGAACTCGTGCATGTGGCGACGGGTGAGCATCGCCACCTGCTGCACCGGCGAGACCATCCCGAAGGGGATGTGGTACTGCTGGTGGCCGCCGACGAGCATCGACTGCTTCTCCCACGGCCTGCCGGCCTGGGCGCTGCTCGCCGAGAGCTTGCCCCGGTTCCTCGACCGGAAGCAGAGGACGTGGTTCGCCTGGCCGGTGGCGACGGCCTGGGCCGCGAGCGCGATCGTCGCCGCACCGCCGCCGCCCCCGTAGCCTGTCTCGGCGAAGAAGGTGAGGTCGTTTGTTCCCACGACGGAATGGAGGGCCTCCTCGGTAGTGGCCTCCATGTCGAAGCGGACGATGCCGTCGATGTCCTTCGGTGTGAGCCCTGCGTCCTCGATGGCCTTGCGGGAGGCCTCGACGGCGGTGCTGAGCTCGGGGCGGCCCAGGCCCTTCGAGTATTCGGTCTGGCCGATGCCGGTAATCGCGGTCTTGTTCTTGAGACTCACGCCGCACCCCGCTTTCGGACGCGCCCGCCGCCCAGGAGGGCAGCGGTTTCGGAGAAGGTCGCGGCGGATTATAGCGCGTTCGGCTTCGGGCCGTCTGGCGGCGCTAGAATGGCGGCATGGAACGGGAGCACCACCATCACGGGCGGCGACGGGAGTACTACCTCGAAGACGTTCCCATCGAGGAGGCGTACCGCCGGTTCTATGAGCGTCTCGACGCCGCCGGCATCGGCGCGCTGGAGGCCGAGGCCGCGGCGCTCGATGAAGCCCTGGGCCGGGTGACCGCGGAGGCGGTCTGGGCGCGCCGCTCGTCGCCGCACTACCACGCCGCGGCCATGGACGGGGCCGCCGTCCGGGCCGCCGACACTGCCCGCGCCACCGAGACCGCGCCAATCCGGCTGCGGGTCGAGTCGCAGGCAGTGTGGGTCGATACCGGCGACCCCATGCCCGACGGCTTCGACGCGGTCATCATGCGCGAGTTCATCCACGAGACGGACGGCGGCATCGAGATCATGGCGCCCGCCGCGCCGTGGCAGCACGTCCGGCCCATGGGCGAAGACATCGTGGCCACGGAGCTTGTCCTGCCCGAGAACCACACCATTCGTCCTGAAGACATCGGCGCTGCCGCGGCGGCGGGGGCGACCTCGATACCGGTGCGGCGGCGGCCACGCGTCGCGATTATTCCCACCGGCAGCGAGCTTGTGCCGCCCACGGCCGCTCCGGCCAAGGGCGACATCGTCGAATACAACTCGCTGATGCTGGCCGCGCAGGCGAGCGAGTGGGGCGGCGAGGCGGACCGCAGGCCCATCGTCCCCGACGACCCCAACCTGATCGCCGAC
>DAOUKZ010000112.1:0-10860 GCA_034420775.1 Dehalococcoidia bacterium | reverse complement strand
GTGGCCAAGCCGATGCGCAGGCCACGCTTCTTGATGCCCCCGAGCAGCCATTCCAGCCCCTCGGCGGCAGTGGCGTTGGCGCTGAGCACCTCGGCGACGGCCACGTCGTAGGCAGGAGTCCAGTCTTCGACCTCGCCCGCGAGGCCGAACCGGTCGATGACGTACCGCCACGTGTACCTGATGCTGCTCCCCATGATGGCGCGGTGGTCGTCCTCGGAGAGCGTGAGACCCTCCGGGGCGAGGACGACATTCACCGCCTCGTTGTAGAGTGGCTCGCTGTCGGTGATTACCCCGTCCATGTCGAAGATGACGGCTTGCTTGGTCAAAGATCTTCTCCGTTGGCGCGCTCCGGGCGCCGCCGTCTATTGTACCGGCGCGTCTCTAGGCGCCCGTCGTCTGCCTTGGCAGGTGTGCCATGTCCCCGTTGACCCGCTCGAGCAAGTCCGGCTAACGTCGAGCCCTAAACCGACCGGAAGTGCACGACCTTGCCCGAGATCCCATCCCCGCGTCTGGCGTATGCGATTGTGTTCGTGGCGTATTACGGCGCGATCGCCGCGCTTTATTCCTGGCGCGAGATCGTCGATACTACGAGTGACAGCGCGCTCTCGACCACAACCGCCATACTGACGGGAATTGGTCCCCTCGTTCTCCTGGCGGGAACCTTGACGGCGCTCTCGGTGGAGGTGATTATGCTGGTAGAACACTACCTGCGGCGCCGCATGGAGAAGGCCGTCAACAAGGTCCAAGCTGAGTGGGAGTCGTGGAACGAGCGGCGGGTGGCGGCGGAGCGAGCCGGTCGCCCCTTCGACGAGCCGCCGCCGTCGAGACGGTCGAAGAACGGCGTGTGACGCTTAGTCCCGTCCCTTCCCGGCGGCGGGCCGTGAGTCTCCTTTGCGGCTGGGCGCGTGGTTTGCTATTCTTGCCGCCGATCCCGAAGCGCATTTTGGTGACGAACCATGCCCGTGATACATCGCGACGGTCTTGAGATCCGGAAGATCACGACCGGGTCTTTCGACAACAACACCTACATCCTCGTCGACTCCGCGACGAACGACGCGGCGATCATCGACACGCCCGCGGAGCCGGAGAAGATTCTGGCGGAGGCGGCGGACGTCAACGTGAAGATGATCCTGATGACGCATTGCCACGGCGACCATATCGTCGGCCACCGGGAGATCAAAGAAGCGACCGCCGCGCCGGTGTGGGTGCACGAGAGCGAGGCCCGCATCCTGCCGTTGGAAGCCGACCACTTCTTCGAGCATGAAGGCGAGCTTACCGTGGGCAACGTGACGTTGCGGACAATACACGTGCCGGGGCACACGACGGGCGGCACGTCAATCGTGTGGCGCGACCATCTGTTTTCCGGGGACACCCTCTTCCCCAACGGGCCGGGGCGCACCTCCTCACCGGCCAATTTCAAACAGCTCGTCGCCGGGCTGAAGGAGCACATCTTCGTGCTCGACGACGGGGTCGCCGTCCACCCCGGCCATGGTTCCGACACCGTGCTCGGTCGGGAGAAGGCGCTCTTCCGCGCGTTCGAGTCCCGTCCGCATCCCTCCGACCTCTGCGGCAACGTGGAGTGGGCGAAGGACTAGCGGCGGCGGTGCCGAGTTCTCCTACCGCAGAAGGCGGCGGCACGCCGGCCTTCCCCGTTTCAACGTTGGACAACGGTCTGCGGATCGTCTCCGCGCCCATGCCCCACGTGCGCTCCGTGACCACCGCGTTCTTTCTGGGAGCGGGATCGCGCTACGAGACCGACGCCGAGGCGGGGCTCTCCCACTTCGTCGAGCACATGCTGTTCAAGGGGACGAAGAAGCGTCCTCTCGCCAGGGTGATATCCGAGACCATCGAGGGAGTCGGCGGCTACCTCAACGCGAGCACGGACCGCGAGGCGACGGTCTATTGGGCCAAGGTCGCCGCGCCGCACTTCGAGATCAGCCTCGACCTGCTCTGCGACATGCAGCGGAACTCGTTGTATGAGCCCGGCGAGATCGAACGGGAGCGCAAGGTCATCCTCGAAGAGCTTGCCGCCACGTACGACTCACCGGCGCAGCTCGTCGACCTGCTCATCGATCAGACGATGTGGCCGGGGCAGGCCTCGGGGCGGGACATCGGCGGCGACCGCGAGTCGGTAAGCGGCATCATGCGGCCACAACTGGTGGACTACGTCGCCGACCAGTACGCCCCGGACAACTGCGTCGTGGCCGTAGCGGGGCAGGTCGAGCACGAGCAGGTGGTGGCGTCGGTGGAGGCGCAGATCGGCTCGTGGGGCCGCCCGGAAGGGCATGGCAAGCAACGGGACTGGGAGCGCTCGGTCAACGGCGGGGGCGCCGGCCAAGACGGCCCGCGCATCGGCCTAAAGAGTCGGCGCACGGAACAGGCCCACCTCTGCATCTCCTATCCCGGTCTGAGCAGCACCGACCCCGACCGCTACGCGCTGGACCTCCTCAACGCCGTGCTCGGCGAAGGGATGAGCAGTCGCCTGTTCCTCCGAGTGCGGGAGGAGTTGGGCCTGGCCTACGACGTGCACAGCTACGCGGCGCACTTCCTCGACGACGGCGCGGTGACGGTCTATGCGGGGATCGAGCCGAAACAGATCAACGCGGCGGTTGCGGCGATCCTGGGCGAGGTCCGCGGCGTCATGGAGCCGATCGGCGAAACGGAGCTCCGCAAGGCGAAGGAGATGATCAAGGGGCGCCTGCTGCTACGGACGGAGGACACCCGGAGCATGGCGGCGTGGGCGGGCGGCCAGCTACTTCTTCTCGGCGACCTGCGCTCCATCGACGAGGTGGTGGAGATCGTCGAGTCGCTGACGCCGGAGGAGTTGCGGCGGGCCGGGGAAAGAGTCTTCGCGCCGGAGAAGGTGAACCTGGCGGTCGTGGGGCCGTACCGGAGCGAGGCGCGGTTCCAGCGCCTGGTTGGCGCGGCAGCTTAGTACCGCCCGACACCCTTCGGTGGCGCTATTCCTGTTGATAGGGCTGTCCGAAACGCTCGACGCTGGCGATTTCGGCAAGAGTCTTCCGCCGTTTCCCGACGGATTTGGCCTCGTCGGTCGGGTAGCCAAAGGGCATCACGGTGATGAGGTCGAGACCCTCGGGGATGGCGAGTAGCTGCTTGACCGCGTCGCGGTCGATGCCCTGGACGTAGACGGTGCCGACGCCGAGGCTCCATGCGGTGAGGATCATATTCTCGATGGCGCGGGCGGCGTCGAACTGGGGAAGCTTCGCTCCCTCCATGGCCACGGCGATGGCGAGGGGAGCGTCGGCAATGAACGCGCCGCTGGAGGCGAACTCGCCGATGCGCCGCAGCGTGTCGCGCTCGCGGACGACGACGAAGCGCCACGGCTGGCGGTTCCGTTGGCTCGGCGCCCAGCGCGCGGCGAGCAATATCTTCTTGTCGGACGCGTCGGGGACGGGGTCGGGCTTGAACTCGCGGACCGCGACGCGGGAACGGATGGCCTCGTAGACTTCCATTGGAACGCTCCTTAGCGGCCCTCGTCGAACCAGCCCCAGTCCCAGGGCTTGACCGTCTGCAGCGGACCGGCGAAGAGAGGCTCGACACCAGTGTCAACCGCCGGATGCCAGCGCTCGGCGCGCCACTCGGCGCTCTTCTCGCGTATGGCCGCGGTCACGGCGAGGGGGTCCTCGTCGAGGTAGAAGAGGAAGATCATGCGGTGCTTTTCGAGTTGGGCAGCATAGCGGCTCATGTCGACTCCGCCCGCGCCCTCCCGCACCATCGAGGGGCTCTTGAACCACCAAGCGCCGGTCACGCCGTCGAGGGCGAGCATGTCCGGGATGTGGACCTGGTCGTACGACTGGGTGACGTCGTCGACGGCGTCGTCGTTGGTGATGCGGTTGACCACCAGGAAGACGCCGCGTTTGGGGCGGTAGGGCAGCGCGTCGGGGTTCAGGCGTACCCGCGGACTGACGTAGGTGTTGACCACCATGTGGGGCGCGGTGATGTGGTTCCGGCGAATGGCGGGAAAGCGCTTGCCGCCGATCGCGCTGGCGCGCCGGCCGAGGTCTATGAAGTCGTGCAGGGTCTCGCCCATGGGTTGGGTGAACAGGTAGTGCGTGACGTAGTGGATGGGGTCGAGGAGCTCGCCCGAGACGAGCCGGGCCGCCTTGTAGGCGGGCGGCGAGACCCAGCGCTGGCCGTAGGCGACGCCGGGGATGGCGAAGTTCTCCGGCATATGGTCGAGCTGGTGGAACTCGTTATAGAGGACGTGCGCGTCCGGGTCGGTGATCTCGGTGAATGCGAAGAACGCCATGCGTGCCTTGTTCACGGAGCGCCTCCTACCCCTGGTCGAACCAGTCCCATTCCCATGGGGTAATCGTCTGGAACGGGCCGGAGAAGAGGGGCCTAACGTGATCGCCGAGCCCACCGATGACGGGCCGCTCCCTCAGGCGGTCGGTGGCGGCCAGGGGGTCGCCGTCGAAGTAGAGGACGATGATGAGGCGCCGCGGGGGGAGGGCGTAGCCGAACTTCTCCCCGGGAAGGTCACTGCTGTAGAACATCGCGCCGGCGACACCGGGGTCGGCGAGGGCATCGGGGACGTGCACGGCATCCACCCAATGCGTCACGTCGTCCAACTGGGAGGCGTCGAGGACGTCGGCCACCGTGACGTGGATCCCAGTGTGCGGGCGGTAGGGCGTGACGTCGCGGTGGACGAGCACACGGGGCGCGGCGTAGGACTCCACGAGGCGGAAGGGGCCGGCGAGGTAGCTCTTACGGAAGCGGTGGAAGCGGCCGCCGATGGCGTTCATGCGCCCGCCGAGGTCGAGAAAGTCTCGCAGGGTCTGTTCGAGGGGGTCGGTCATCAGGTAGGTGGTGACATAGTGGATGGGGTCGAGCTCAGGCTCGGAGCAGGAGCGGGCGTCGCGGTAGGCGGGCGGGCAGACCCACCGTTGGCCGTGAGCGATGCCGGGCAGGGCGATGTTCTCAGGCACGTGGTCGAGCTGGTGCCACTCGTTGTAGGGGCCGTGCTCGTCGGGCCGGGTGATCTCCGTGAAGGAGAAGAAGCCGACTTTGACCTTGTTCATCGCGGGCCGCCTTGCCGCTATTCGTCTATGCCGGGGTCGAGGGGCAGGCCGCGCTCTTCGTAGACCTGCTTAGCGACGTTGAGCGCGTTGACCGTGACCGGCCAGCCGGCGTAGAAGGCCATCTGGAGGAAGATCTCGTGCAGCTCCTCTTGGCTCAGGCCGTTGTCAAGCGCCCTGCCAATGTGGCCGCGCAGCTGGTCGGTACGGTAGAGGGCGGTGAGCACGGCGACGATCATCAAGCTGCGGTCGCGCTTGGACAGGCCGGGTCGCTCCCATATGTCGCCGAAGAGCAGGTTGTTGGTGAGGTCCATGAAGCGGGGCGAGAGCTGTTCGAAGGGACGGCGAGGGGTGGTCATACTTGCGCTCCTGAAGTGGCTGGGAGTGGGGCAGCGGTAGCGTAGCCAGGCCCTTCTGGGGTGTCAACCGAAGCGGCGGTTGCTGGAGCGCTGTACGCGGCGATAGGATGGGGCATCCCTTCACAGGAGCGAGCGCGCCGTGATCCAGTCGGCCCTCGAAGGCGTTACCGTCCTCGACCTTACCCACTACATCGCGGGGCCGGTCGCCACGCGGCTGCTGGCGGAGTACGGCGCCGACGTTATCAAGGTCGAGCGCCGCGACGGGGGCGACGGCTCCCGCCGCGCCGGCCCCTTCCCCGGCGACGAACCCCACCTCGAGAAGAGCGGCCTCTTCCTGCACCTGAACCGGGGGAAGCGCAGCGTCACGCTCGACCTGAAGGAGGCCCGGGGAGTCGAAGTGGCCAAACGTCTGGCGGCCAAGGCGGACATCTTGGTCGAAAACTTCCACCCCAGGGTGATGCCGTCGTTGGGGCTCCCGTACGACGTCCTATCCAAGATCAACCCGATGCTGGTGCTGGTGTCGATATCCGACTTCGGGCAGACCGGGCCGTACAAGGACTACCGGGGCTCGGAAATCGTGGACTACGCCCTCGGCGGGCCCTTCTACTTTACCGGCCTCGCCGACCGCAACCCGGTCAAGCTGGGGGGAAGCGTGGTGCAGTACTACGCCGGGGTGCACGCCGCCGCCGCCGCGGCCACGGCCTTCATGGCGGCCACGTTCCGCGGCGAGGGCGATTGGGTCGACGTCTCGATTGTCGAGGCGCAGGCAACGAGCGCCGACCGGCGGACCCCCATGATGGCCGGGTACCAGTACACGGGACAGATCAACCACCGGGGCAGCGGGGCGGCGCCGCCGGTGCGGCCCTGTGCCGACGGTTACGTCAACCTGCAACTGGGCTTGGCCTGGTGGCCGCGGATCACGGAGATGTTGGGCAGGCCCGATCTGCTCGACGATCCGCGGTTCTGCGACCCCCAAGAATCGCTGAAGCCCGAGAACGTCGACCTTCAGGAAAGTCTCTATCTGGAGTGGCTGCTCGCCCGGACCATGACCGAGGCGTGGGCCGACGCGCAGCGCAACCGCGTCCTCTCCGGCCCGATCTACGCCATGAAGGACGTGCTCGCCGACCCCCACTTCCGGGAGCGGGACTTCTGGCAGCGGATCGACCATCCCGACGCGGGGCCGTTCGAATACCCCGGCCTGCCGTTCCAGACGTTCGGCGAGCCGAAGCAGCTAGCCCGGCCGGCGCCCCGCCTCGGCGAGCACACTCGCGAGGCCTTGGGCGACCTCGGCTACGGCGAGGCCGAGATCGACGCTCTGGCCCGCGACGGGGTCATCTAGGGTTCCTTGACACGCGTTCTTGGTGGGCGGTAGCCTCGTCGCCGTGCGTATCGGCCTGCTCACCGACACCCATCTGCCGAGCGATATCCGCTATCTCTGGGACGAAGTACGGACCGCGTTCGACGGCGTCGACCTGATCCTCCACGGGGGCGACATCGTGACCCCCGGAGTACTCGACTGGCTCGAAGACATCGCGCCCACCCTGGCCGCGCGGGGCAACAACGACGGCGGCTGGGAAGACCAGCGCATGCAGGACCTCCACCTGCTCGACGTCGAAGGCTGGCGGCTGGCCCTAATCCACGACATGGAGCCGGAGGACCGGCCCATCGAATACCTGCGGGACTTCTACCTGAAGGGCGAGGCGGCCGACATCATCGTCACCGGCCACACGCACTTCGAGCGCCTCGACTACCGCGACGGCGTCCTCCAGATCAACTCAGGGAGTCCGACCCACCCGCACCTCTACTCCACGCGGCTGGGCACGGTAGGCCTATTGGACGTCGGCGCCGACGGCATCGACGCCCGCGTGGTGAAGCTCGGCGAGACGCCCGGACTGCGCAACCCCGGCGAGGAGCTTGCCCTGCGAATTGACCAGCGCTAGGCAGGGCGGGACAGGACCCCGGGCGCTACGCCGCTGAGGCGGCGTCCCAGGGCGGCGACTTCCTAATGACGTAGAGGATGTTTTCGTCGTCCCAAGTCACGCGCCCCTCGGGGTTCCGCAGGCGCTCCACCACACGGCTGAACTTCGAGAAGGCACGCTCGAACTCACCCGGTTCGTAGAGGCTGAGGGTCGAGTAGTGATGACGCCGGGCCTGCTCCATCAGCCGCTTGGGCGGCGCGGCGCGGGGGAACCGGAACGCCCGGGCCTCCTCGAGGTCGAGGCCGTCGACGGTGAGGAGCGCTGCGGCCATCTCGCTCACCTCGTAGAGCCGGTCTTCCTTCTTGGTGAATCCAGGAAAGTGGCAGCCCCAGACGGAGCGGGCGTTCTGCCTGCGCGTCCTCGTGTAGATGAACATGAGGCCGCCGGGCTTCAGGAGCCGCCGTCCTTCTTCCAGGAAGCGGCGGAGGGGAAAATGGTGCACGGCATTGAAGGTGAACACGCAGTTGAGGCTGCCAGAATCCAGAGGTATGTCGTCGGCGGGGGCGACGATGGTCTGGTAGCGAGAGATGCGCTCTTCACGCAGATAGGCGTCTAACTGCTCCAGCATGGCCTCGTTCTGATCGACGCAGAAGAGGCGCAGGCTCTCCCCCAAAGAGCGGAAGAGGAGGTAGTCGTACCGCCCGGCGCCGCAGCCGACATCGGCGGCGGTCAGGGCTTTGGATGTCCCCAACTTGGAGGAGATGTACTCGATTGGCTTGGAGTCGGTGGAGCGGAGCTCTCGATATTGCGGCGCGATTCTGGAGAAATGAGAATACGTAGACGGTAACGTCATAGCTAGCCTCACCCAGAAGGTGGAATAGGCCCGGCCCGCACTCTCGCCGGATAAAGATCAACGGCGGCCTCGCCGAGGCGGGGGGCGTCGAACGATTTATATCACAAAGAGCACGGTATGGCAACGAAGTCAATCGAAAAAGGCTGAAAACCTGCACGAAACACGCGTCCTTAGACGAGAAGAACCACGGTCGCGGCAGCCTAGGGGATAAGCTTGCCGGGGTTGAGGATGCCGGCGGGGTCGAGGGCCCGCTTGATCGATCGTAAGGCCGAAAGGCGGTCGCGGCCCTCCGCCGCGAGTCGCTCCCGCAGCTTGAGCCCAACCCCGTGGCAGTACTCCATGCTGCCACCGAGGCGCTGAGCTTCCTCGATCAGCGCGAGCGACACCGGCGTCACGTCAATTCCGCCATCGCCGAACGTTCCGAAGGCGACGGAGAAGAGGTCGGGGCGGCCCCAGACGGCGTACTCGCGGGCGGCAAGGCCCTCCGCCGCGAGGCGCTCCTCGCAGCGCGCCCGGAAGTCGAGGACACAATCGCCGGGCAGCGAGAGGTGCAGGTAGTCGAACGACGGCGTGGCGGGGTCCCTCACCACCGCGAGGCGGCGGCCGCCCTCGGTGCGCTCGGCCCACCGCGCGGCGGACTCGTGGCGCTCGTTCCAGAACGTCTCGCCCACGCCATCGAGGAGGCGTCCTCCGTGCGCGCAACAGAGACGTAGGCCTTCGGCGCGGAGAGCTTGCTCGACGGCGCGCGACCCCTCGAAGCAGAGGTAGAGCGTGGTGTGGAACCCGGCGGCTTCGTTGCGCTCATCGGTGAGATCGATCATCGAGGGCTGGATGCCCTCCCTGGCCATCGCGCCGACTGCGCCGAAGCTGGCTGTGAAGGAGTCGAAGCGCACGGCATGCGCGGTGCGGACCTCGGGGCGGGGGAAGACGCGAAGGACGGCGGCGGTGACGACGCCAAGCGTGCCTTCCGCGCCGATGAAGGCGTGGTCGAGGCGGGGCCCCGCCCGCAGCGAGATGGCGCGGGCGTCGAGAAGCTCGCCGGTCGCCAGGGCCGCCTCGAGGCCAATGACCTGATCGCCCATCGAGCCGTAGGCCGCCGCCAGGTAGCCGACGCCGTCGGTGGAGATGGCGCCGCCGACAGTCGCGATGGGCCGGCTCCAGGGGTCGTGGCCCAGCATGAGACCGTGTTTGGCCAGCGCGTCGTCGAGGTCGCCCAGCAGGGCGCCGGCCTCGACGACGGCGATCATGGCGCCGGTGTCGACGCTACGCAGGCGGTCCATGCGACGCAGGTCGAGCACGACGCCCCGCTGCAACGGGACCGCGCCGCCCATCACGCCGGTGCCGCCGCCGTGGGGGGTGACCGCGATGCCCTCGCCGGCGGCAAAGCAAAGAAGGGCCTGGACCTCCTCTGTCGAACTCGGCCGGACGACGACGTCGGGCACGGACTCGCCTGAGGCGACCTCGGCGACGTAGCGCCACGAGCCGTAGGCGTCGAGGGCGTGGTCTTCGCGGTCTTCGCGCGCCGACAGCACGTGCTCCGCTCCCACGATGGAAGCGAGCGCCTCAAGCCCGCGGGGGTCCATGCCGCCTCCCAAGGTCTAGCGCGCCTTCGGCGTCCGGCCTCGCCGCCCCGGGCGCCGCACGGTGTGCACCTTGAGGAAGTTGGTGCGGCCGCGGGAGGTCAGCGGCGTCGAGCCGACCACGATGATGCGTTCGCCGGACCGCACGAGTCCCTGGCCGGCAAGCAGCTTCTCCATGAAGGAGACCATCTCGCTCGTCTGGGTCGCCAGGGGGGCGAGTATCGGAGTGACGCCCCAATAGAGCGTCATCCGCTGGTGGACGGCGGCGCTCCCGGTAAAGGCAAAGACCGGCGCACTCGGACGCTGCTTTGACAGGAGCAAGGCGGTGCGCCCTGAAGAAGTGAAGACGGTGAGCGCGGAGGCGTGGAGGTTCCTTGCCAGGTTCTTCGCCGAAAGGACCACGGCCCGTGCCGGGTCCTGCCGCACGTCGGCCGTCTGGGTCTCCTGCATCTCCGCGGCGTCGGCCTCCGAGGCGATGCGGTCCATGAACTCGACGGCCTCGGTCGGATACTTCCCCATGGACGTCTCGGCGCTCAGCATCACCGCGTCCGTCCCGTCGAGGACGGCATTGGCGACGTCGGAGGCTTCCGCTCGGGTCGGCGTCGGGTTCGACACCATCGACTCAAGCATCTGGGTGGCGGTGATGACGGGCTTCCCCAGCTCGTTGCAGCGGCGGATGATGCGCTTCTGAAGGAGTGGCACGTGCTCGGGGCCGACCTCGACGCCGAGGTCGCCCCTGGCCACCATCACGCCGTCGAAGGTCCGGGCGATTTCGTCGATTTCGTCGACTGCCTCCGCCCGTTCGATCTTGGCGATGATGGGCGCTCTGCGCCGCATACGGGTCATCACTTCACGGATGGGGCCGGCGTCGGCGGCGGAGCGAACGAAGCTGAGCGCGACGTAGTCGACGCCGGCTCGGAGGCCGAACTCGAGGTCGCGCACGTCCTTCTCCGAAAGCGGGGGCGCGCTGAGATTGGCGCCGGGAGCATTGATCCCCTTGCGCTGGGGAAGCACGCCGCCGATCTCGACGATCGTGTGCACCTCGGTCGCGGTCGTGTTCGTGACACGCAGGCGGAGGAGCCCATCGTTCAAGAGGAGGACGTCTCCAGT
>DAOUKZ010000111.1:0-4246 GCA_034420775.1 Dehalococcoidia bacterium | reverse complement strand
GGCAGGCGTCGAGGAACTTGTCCGTGCCGATGAGCATGGCGGGGATGCCGTACTTTTCGAGTTCCGCTTGGTTGAGCAGACCGCTCGAGCTGCAGGCCCCTCAGTCGCCGTGGGTGAGGATGATCGCGTCGCAGCGCTCGATGTCCTGCCACTGGTCGCGCTTGTAGACGCGGCCCGCGTTGTAGCGCCCGCGGACGAACTCTTTGATCTCGTGCCGCTCGGCGAGCTCGTCCTGCACCAGGTCGAGCAGCTCGTCGGCGTTGAGCTTGCCGTTGCTGTAGAGCCCGATCACCGCGCCGTCGAGCCGCTCCAGGCGGGGCGCGGGGTCGATGTCGAAGAGCTTGAGGTCACCCACCGGGTCCAGTACACGCAGTCTCTCAGCGACGACCATAAGTTCCCTCCTGCGAGCGCCCTCGGCTCTTGCGGCTGGTGGGCCCATTATAGGCGCTTTCGCGGTGCCATGCCCCCTCTTCCACCCAGGCGACTGAGGGGCTTCCACGCCGTCACTTTGTGATACAATTCGCAAGGTTTTTCGGCCCCCGTTCTCGAAGGAGTCCCCGGCGACGCCTGCCATGATTCAGCCCGCCTCCACCATCGCCCAAGCGCCGTCGCTCTTGCGCCGGAACGTCTGGGCATTGGCGCGAGACTACGTCGCCCTCACCAAGCCGAAGATCATCCTCCTGCTGGTCCTCACCGCGACCGGCGCGATGTTCCTCGCGGCGGAGGGTTCGCCGCCCCTTTCGACCGTGCTGCTCGTGCTCTTCGGCGGCGGTCTCGCCGCCGGCGGGGCCAACGCGTTGAACCAGTACTGGGACCGCGACATCGACGAGCGAATGGTGCGGACGAGCACGCGGCCTCTCCCCGACCAGCGGATCGACCCGCGCCACGCGCTCTACTTCGGCGCGGCGCTCAACGTGATCGCCTTCATGGTACTGAGCTCGTGGGTGAACCTGCTGGCGGCGTCGCTCACCCTGGCCGCGACCATCTTCTACGTCGCCGTCTATACCAACTGGCTGAAGCGGTCGACGACGCAGAACATCGTCATCGGCGGGGCGGCAGGCGCCATTCCTCCGCTCGTGGGATGGGCCGCCATCACCGGCGACCTCTCCCTCGCGGCGCTCTACATGTTCGCCATCGTCTTCTTCTGGACGCCGCCGCACTTCTGGGCACTCGCCGTGCTGCTGCGGAACGACTACGCACGCGCTGGCGTGCCCATGCTGCCCGTCGTCCACGGCGTGGAAGAGACGGCGCGGCAGATCCTGCTGCACAGCCTGACGCTGGTCGCGCTCTCGGCGCTCTTTTTCACCGTCGAAGGTCTGGAGTGGATCTACTTCGGGGGCGCGCTCGGCCTCGGCGCCGTCTTCCTTGCGCTCGCGCTCCGGTTCCGCAAGGAGCTGACGGTGAAGGCCGCGCGCGTGCTCTACCTCTACTCGCTGCTCTACCTCGCGCTGCTGTTCGGCTTCATCATCATCGATAGCGCGGCGTAGGCATGGCCGCCGCGACCCCCTCCGCTCTCCCGCGCCTCGGTGCGGTGTCGCCGCGCTCCATCGGCATCCTCGCGTTGGCCGCCGCGCTCATGACCGCCGGACTCGTCACCTACGGCTCGTGGGTACGGGTGTCCGGGTCGGGTCTGGGCTGTCCCGACTGGCCGCTCTGCCAGGGCGGCATCACCCCCGGCGACACGGCGGCGGCCATCGAGTTCGGGCACCGCGTCTACGCGGGGTTCACCATGCTCGCGGTCTTCGCCGCCGCTGCCCTCGCCTTCCCGCGCCGCGCCGAGATGGGCGCGCCGGCCCTGTTCCTTGTGGCGGCGGCGGCGCTGATCCTCATCCAGGCGATCATCGGCGGGGTCGCGGTGCTCGCCGAGCTTCCCCAGTTCATCATCATGGTGCACCTGACCATGGCGATGACCATCCTTGCGCTGCTCACCGCCTCGGGCCTTCGCATAGTGACGCGGAACGGCGGCGCTTCGGCGTTCGACCTCCCCGCCCGCGCCGCGGTACTCGTCGCCGCCGGTGCGATCATGGTCGGCGGCTCCACCGTGGCCACGCAGACCGGCCCCGGCTGCCTCAACATCCCCTTCTGCACCGCCGACTCGACAACGATGGCCACGTGGCTCCACACCTTCCACCGCGCCCTGGGCATCGTGCTGTTCATCACGGCGGTCGTCGTCGCCTTCGCCGTGCGGCGCTCGGGCGGCCCGCCCTTGGCCGCCGGCCTGAGCGCGGCGTTGGTGGTCCTCGTCGTGGCACAGGGGGCCGCTGGGATCGTCGCCGTCGTCACCACCTTCCCCGACAGCCTGCGCATCCTGCACGTCGGCTTCGCCACCCTCATCTGGGCCTCGTTGATCGGCCTCTGGGCGCTCGCCGCGCCGGGGGATGTTGCGTCTTCTCCCCCCGGGAGACCTTTGCACAACCCTTGACGGTGGCAGGGGATCATCCCTGTAGGGGCGATTCACGAATCGCCCGTTCCGATCCCCCGAACGGCCTCGCGGGGATAGGCCCAAGGTATGCGAGGGTCTCCGAAGGGGGTGCGCCGACGTCCAGGGAGCCGCTGCTATACTGGCGCCGCCGTTTCTTCCCTGTCGCGTAACCATGCCGCCCTCCGCCCTGCACGACGTCAAGATCGTCGAGTACGCCTCGTTCGTCGCAGGGCCGTACTGCGCCAAGCTCCTCGCCGACATGGGCGCCGAGACGATCAAGATCGAGCCGCCGTCGGGCGACACCGCCCGCGCCTACGGTCCCTTCGCCGGCGGCGAGCCCGACCCGGAGACGAGCAGCCTCTTCCTCTACGTCAACACCAGCAAGCTCGGCGTGACGCTCGACCCTGCCGTTCCGGAAGGCCGCGACGTGCTGCTGCGACTCCTCGACGATGTCGACGTCTTTGTCCACGACCTCGCCCCGTCGCGGGCCGCCGCTCTCGGCCTTGACTTCGGCACACTGCACGCTCGCAACGAACGGCTCGTCGTCACCGCCGTCACGCCCTACGGGTCGAGCGGCCCGAAGGCCGACGCCCCCGGCCACGAGCTCAACGTTTGCCAGGCTGGGGGCGAGGGCTTTCTCCTGCCCGGCGGCCTGGGCCGCGAGCGCTTCCCCGACGCCCCGCCCCTCCGGCTCGGCGGCCATGCCGGAGACCACGACGCGGGCGTGACGTCGGCGGTCGCCACCATGGCGGCCCTGCTCGCGCGCGATGTGCACGGCGTGGGGCAGCTCGTCGATGTGTCGCGCCAGGAGGCGAACCTGTCGCTCAACCGCGTGACAATGTGCACCTACGAGTCCGAGGGCCTGGTCACGACGCGGGACAACCGCTTCTACAAGTTCGGCGGACTCTTCCCCGCCAAGGACGGCTACGTCGTGCTGCGGCCGACGGAGGACAATCACTGGGCGGCCCTCGCCAACATCATGGACCGCCCCGACCTCGCCGCCGACCCCCGCTTCGCCGAGCGCGGCGAGCGCATCCGCAACGGCGCGGAGTGCAACGCGATCATCGCCGAGTGGTCGGCGTCGCAGACCAAGCGCGCCATTTATGACGCCTGCTATGCCGGCGGCTGCCCTGTCGGCCCGTTCTACGACGCCAAGGAGATCGCCGAGGATCCGCAGATGGCGGCGCGCGACTTCTTCGTCGAGGCCGACCACCCCGCCGCCGGGCGCTTCCCCTACCCTTCGGCGCCCTACCGGTTTCCCACGACGCCGTGGCGGATGGCCCGCCCCGCTCCCCTCCTCGGCGAGCACAACGACCTCGTCTACCGCGACCGCCTGGGCCTCTCCCCCGGCGAGCTCGACACGCTCCGCGCCGCCGGCGCAATCTGAAGAACATGGCTGACACGAATAGTCCGAACGCGAGGGCCCCGAAACAGGCGCTGGCCGGCGTGCGCGTCCTCGACTTCTCGTGGGCGGCGTCGGGGCCGCTGAGCACGCTCTATCTCTCCCTGCTCGGCGCCGAGGTGATCAAGGTCGAGTCGGCCCGCAGCCTCGACATCGCCCGCCGCGGCTACTACACCCTGGTCGACGACATCGACGCGTCGCCGAACCTCAACGACATGCACCTCGGCAAGCGCAGCATCCGCCTCGACCTCCGCCAACCCAAGGCGAAGGAGCTCGTGCTGCGCCTCGTCTCGCTGTGCGATCTCGCCGTCGAGAACTTCCGGCCCGGCACCCTCGACAAGTTCGGCCTCGACTACGGGACGCTGCGCCAGGCCCGCCCCGACCTCGTCATGGTCTCCTCATCGACCGCCGGGCAGACGGTC